>CALXGH010000055.1 GCA_944387845.1 uncultured Oscillospiraceae bacterium | reverse complement strand
AATATCGTTCAGCCTGAGGCTGAGGCATTCTATATGATCAGAAACTCTGACCTTGAGTACCTCAACGAGCTCTTTGAGAGAGTATGCGATATTGCAAAGGGTGCCGCTCTTATGACAGGCACAAAATTTGTCGGTCCTCGCATTAACTCTGCTTACGCTCCTATGATACCTAATGCAGTACTGGATAATGTTACATATGAGAACATCAAGGCCATCTTGCCGCTTGATTATTCTGAGGAAGAGCTTGAGTTTGGTAAGCAGTTCGTTGCAGTTGGCGGCGACCCGAAGGCTGAATACCCGTTTGCAACTGAGGTTACAGTTGACAAGCAGTTTATGTGCACAGACGCCTGCGATGTAGGTTGGGTAACACCTCTGTCCCACTTCTGCGGCTGCACAATTGCTAAGGGCACAATCGGCCACAACTGGGCTGTTGTTGCTCAGGGTAAGAGCAAGAGCGCAAAGCGCGGTATGCACGCTTCCGCTAAGGTTATGGCAAACTCTGTACTTGACCTTATGGAGAATCCTGAAATCGTAGATAAGGCACAGGCTGAGTTCAAAGAGACAATGAAGGACAAAGAGTATAAGACCCTTATGGTAAACTGCACTCCTTCCTTCAGACAGTAAAACATCGTGTTGATAATGCGATAAAAACAAATAAAAAAGCCCTATCTTTTAAGATAGGGCTTTTTATTTGTTTAGATTTATGCGGAATAGTCATCAAACCCAACAATGAAACCGCCACGCTCAGCGTAGTAGCTGCAAAGAGCACCACAATGCAGTATCTGAACATCACAGTTAGGATATTTTTCAAGGATAATACTTTTTAGATTCTCCACGTAGGCAAGGTTCATACAGTGGGATATGCGAACTTTCCCTCCGCTGAAACCGGCCATTTCCATTTCCTTGAAAATGGTATTTAAAACCTTTTTTTCACCTCTGAGCTTATGGGCAAGCTCAAGAGTGCCTTGAGCGGAAGCTCTGCCAATGATCTGAATGCCAAGTATACCGGCAATTTTTGCTGCCGCATGACTTACACGGCCATTTCTTGCAAGGTTTGCAAGAGACTGAAGACAAAACAGCAGATGTGAGTGCTTCTGATACTCGATGATCTCACTTTTGATTTCCTCAAAAGTTTTACCGCTTGAGATAAGCTCTCCGAGTTTCTCAATGATAAGCTGCATCTCCGGTCCGGTGGACAGGGAGTCTATTACATATACATTCGCGTTTGGGAAATCCTTTACATATTCCTCTGCCGCACTAACTGCTGAGCCATAGCTTCCAGACAGAGAGCTTGTAATTGTTATAGCAAAGATATTGTCAGCACCCTTAAAAGCCTCGTACCATTCGTGCATGTTTGGGCAGGAGGTGGCTGAGAAATTTTTCTCCTCACTGAGGCTGATTATCATACGCGGTATATCCAGGTCAGGAGTATCTACGAATTCTTCTTTTGATGTTGTTATTTTAAGTGGTACAGTCCCATACTCAAAACCGGAACCGGAAAAAGTAAAGACGTTTGATGAAGAGTCGGAAACAATTTTAAAGTTCATAATGCCTCCTGTTCACGCAAAAATATACAAACAATTTTTATTTAGCATAATGCCTATATTTACGCTTGTCAAGAGTTTTTTTGTAAACTTATAAGCGCCTTTCGTTGACTTTAACAAAGCAGTTGGTTATTATTTATTCAAATGTTACTTAGAAATGAAAATGATAGTATAAAAGATAATTTAACCTTAAACCGCACGTTTGATACATATGAAACTGCCTAGCATAAAAGTACAGAGATAAGACGTGTCGTTTTCTGAAATTCTGTGCTGAAAAATGGTGTTAGGATATAAAACCATATTAAAAAATTTTTATTATTGCGCTATAATTGACATGTTGTGATACAATATACATAATCAAAATTTTAAGTGAAAAGGACCTGATATAATGACAAAAGTTGATATAATTTCCGGCTTTTTAGGTGCGGGAAAGACAACGCTCATTAAAAAGCTTCTGGCTGAGGCTTTTAAAGGCGAAAAGATTGTTCTGATTGAAAATGAGTTTGGCGAAATCAGTGTTGACGGCGGATTTTTGAAGGAGTCTGGCGTTGAGATCTCTGAGATGTCCTCCGGCTGTATCTGCTGCTCTCTTGTTGGCGATTTCCACGAGGCACTCAAAGATGTCAAGGCTCAGTTCAATCCTGACAGGATACTTATCGAGCCATCAGGCGTTGGAAAGCTCAGCGACGTAGTTGTTGCCGTTGAGGACACTGTTGCAACAGAGCCAGATATGGTTTTAAACAGCGCTGTTACAGTTGCAGATTCCGGTAAAGTTAAGGTATATATGAAAAACTTCGGTGAGTTCTACAATAACCAGGTTGAGAGTGCCGGCGCGATAATCCTCTCCCGTACACAGAAGCTCTCTCAGGAGAAGCTTGAAAATGTGGTTGCCATGCTTAGAGAGAAGAATCCTGACGCTGCTATCATAACAACACCGTGGGATGAGCTTGATGGTGAAGTTATACGTTCTGCGATGGAGAAGGTTTCTCTTGCTGATGAGATGATCGCAAAAATGCGTGCCGAGCATGAGGCTGAAGAGGCTGCCCACGCACACGATCACCACCATCATGATCATGACCATGACCATCATCATGACCACGATCATGAGTGCGACTGCCACGAACATCATCACGATCATGACCATGAGTGCGACTGCCATGAACACCATCACGATCATGAGCACGAACATCATCATGACCACGATCATGAGCACCACCATGATCATGAATGCGGCTGCTCCTGCGGACATGACCATCACCACGGTCATCACCATGCTGACGAAGTTTTCACAAGCTGGGGCAAGGAGACACCGAAGCTGTTTGATGAGGCTGAGATCGAGAAAATACTCACTGCTCTTGACAGTGGAGAGTATGGACAGATACTCAGGGCAAAGGGTATCGTAAACGGCAAGAACGGTTGGCTGGAGTTTGACTTTGTACCTGAAGAGCATGAGATCCGCGGCTGCAAAGCAGACTATACAGGACGTATATGCGTTATCGGCGCAGAGCTGAAAGAAGACAAACTGGCTGAACTTTTCGGCCTGTAATCAAAGGGGATTGTTAAAATGGTAAAAGAAGTTCCCATTTATTTATGTATAGGTTTTATTGACTCGGGAAAGACCACATTTATTAACGGCGCCATGCAGGGCGATTTTACCGATGGGGCGAAGACCCTTCTCATTTGCTGTGAGGAAGGTGAAGTTGAGTACGACTTCTCCAATAATCCGGATATTACAATAGTAACTGTTGAAGAGGAGAGAGAGTTCAATAAGGACTTTTTGAAAGACCTGCAGGAGAAATATGACCCTGATCAGGTTATGATAGAGTATAACGGTATGTGGCAGATGCCAAAGCTTTTCGGAAAGATCTGGCCTGATGGCTGGATACTTTACCAGATAATGACATTTGTTGAAGCTTCAACATTTGACCTCTACTCCAAGAACATGGGTCAGCTCATGATGGAGAAAATAAGAAACTGCGATATGCTTGTTTTCAACCGCTGCACCGAGGAGTTAAAGGAATCTCTTAGAAAGAGAAACTTCCGGCTTGTAAACAAGAGAGCGGATATATATCTTGATGATGTAAACGGCAACGCGGAAAACTATCTGACAGGGGACGAGAGTCCATTCGATCTGACCCAGGATGTTATTGACATAGCTGACAATGAATTCGGCGTGTGGTATGTGGATATTATGGACAAGCCGAAGAGTTATGAGGGCAAGAAAGTCCATGTGAAAATGCAGGTTTATAGACCTCAGAAATATCCTGGAACCTTCTCTCTGGGCAGATTCGTCATGGTCTGCTGCGAGTACGATATCACATTTATGAGCCTCATCGCTAAAGGCGATGCGCTCAATGATTTCCCAAACATGACATGGGTTGATACTGTATGTGAGATAAGCCTTGGAGAGCATGAGGCGTATAATGGCACAGGCCCAATAATGAATGTAGTGTCCATTGAGGAATGCAAAGAGCCGGAGGACGATGTAGTTTCCTTCTAAAGCTTCAAAACCGGTAAAAAGCCGCGGAAATTTTCCGCGGCTTTTATTTTTGATAGTCTAATTTCGCTTATGGCAATATTGACAAAATAAGCCTCTGTTTATAAACTAAAATCTGCGGCTCATAATGCCTCAGGACGTAGTTTTTTGCCGCATTTATCAAGTTTTTATGAGAGACAGAAAAATATGAAAAAAGTATTTGATAATGATTTTAAAAGAGCATTTTTAGCAACAGTTCCCGTTTTCGCAGGGTATATGGTGCTAGGAATGGGGTTTGGAGTAATACTCCAGTCCAAAGGATATGGTATTCTGTGGGCCTTTGCCATGAGCGCATATATTTATGCCGGCTCTATGCAGTACCTTGCAATAGACCTGATGTCAGCTGGGGCCTCTGTTGCCGCTACAGCTCTTACCACTCTTATGGTAAACGCCAGGCATCTGTTTTATGGCATATCCATGGTGGACAAGTACAAAAACATGGGTAAAAGGAAACCTTACGCCATATTTGCCCTAACTGATGAGACATATTCTCTTGTTTGCAGCGAAGAGAATGTGAGAGGGATTGAAAACAGGGAAAAATTTTATTTTCTTGTCTCCCTTTTTAACCAGTGTTACTGGGTTGCCGGCTGCGTTTTAGGCAGCATAATCGGTTCTCTTGTTAAATTCAATACAGAGGGCATAGATTTTGCACTGACAGCTCTTTTTGTTACTGTTTTTATCGAGCAGTGGTGCAGTACGAAAAACCATACCTCCGCTGTGGTAGGGGTGGCGGTATCCCTTGCGTGTCTTCTTATATTCGGCCCGGATAATTTTCTTGTCCCGGCAATGATAGGAATAACATTGGCACTTACTTTTTTGAGACGGAAACTGGAGGGGAGAGAAAATGGATAGATCATACGACGCCCTTCTGGTGGCTGTTATCGGCGCGGTTACAATCGCCATAAGATTTTTACCTTTTATTGTTTTCGGTGGCAAGCGTAAGACGCCGGAATATGTAACTTATCTTGGGAAAGTGTTGCCATACGCCATAATGGGTATGCTTGTAATATACTGCCTGCGAAACGTCAGTGTAGTGGCATATCCCTTCGGCATACCTGAATTTATTGCCTGCGCGGTAGTGGCTGTTTTGCATATCTGGAAGAGGAACACTCTTCTAAGTATAGCAGGCGGCACCGCAATATACATGGTAATAGTACAGATGGTAATATAAATTTACCCAAAAGGATAGAAAACGGGACAATAAAGGCAAATAAAGTTATTTAGACAAAACAGCAGCAGGAAAGCCCTGCCGCTGTTTTTTAAATACCTATTGACAAAAAGAATACTTCGTAATATGATGTATTACGTAATGGGAGGTATACTATGGATATTCAGTTGAAACGAGGACTTTTGGACGTGTGCGTATTAGCGGCCATTAAAAACGAAGATTCATACGGTTATAAAATAATAAAAGATATGAAGCCATATATCCAGCTATCTGAGTCTACATTATATACCATTCTCAAACGGTTGGAGTCGGCGAACATGCTCTCGGTCAGGACAGCAGAGCACGGTGGAAGACTCAGAAAGTATTATCATATAACTCCACAGGGGTTAAAACGTATTGAAGATTTCAAAGTTGAATGGCAGGAGATTATGTCCATATATAAGTTCGTAACCAAGGAGGACGATGAAAATGAGTAAACAGGAGTTTCTTTCGGCGCTTAGAAAAAAGCTCAGCGGATTGCCGGGAGGTGATATAGAGGAGAGATTAAATTTTTACAATGAGATGATAGATGACCGTGTGGAGGAAGGACTGACAGAAGAACAGGCTGTTGAGGAGCTTGGCTCTATTGATGAAATTGTATCTCAGGTAATGTCGGAAATACCACTGGCAAAACTTGTAAAGGAAAAGGTAAAGCCAAACCGGTCTTTAAGAGCGTGGGAGATAGTGCTTTTGGTTTTGGGCTCGCCATTGTGGCTCTCTCTTTTAGCTGCCGCATTATTAGTGGTAATTGCTATTTATACAGTTATATGGAGCGTTGTTGTTATGGTATGGGCCGCGGGCTTGTCTGTTGCGGCCTGTTCCATTGGAGGATTTGTGTCGGCGGTAGTGCTTGCGGTGCAGGGAAATGTAGCTGCGGGCTTTACCATGTTCGGCGTGGGGATAGCAGGTGTTGGTGCCACTATACTGATGGCCTATTGTTGTGCTGGCGTAGTCAAATGTGTCTTTTCGCTTAGCGGTAAAATATTTATCGGCATTAAATCTTTCTTTATAAAAAAGGAGGCTGCAAGATGATTAAGTCAAGGAAAAAAGGAATTATCGTTGCAATTGTCCTTATTTCTCTGGGACTTCTCATTTTTTTAGGAGGAATGGCGGCGCTAAATTTTGATTTTACAAAACTCAGCACGGTAAAATATGAGACTAATGTCTACCGGCCAGAAGGCGATTTTAACAAAATATCAATAGACGTTTCAGAGACAGAAATAACATTTGTGCTTTCCGATGACGGGGTCTGCCGCGTGGAGTGCTATGAAGAGGATAAAGTTAAGCATACCGCCGTGGTGGAAGACGGTGTGCTTCAAATAGACACGGTTGATGCAAGAAAATGGTACGACAATATAAACGCCACCTTTGGACAGGCGAAAATGACCATATATTTGCCGAAAGAAGAGTATTCCGTGCTTTCCGTAGAGGCGGGGACTTGCAGTGTTGAAGTACCTGCCGAGTTCAGTTTTGAGAATCTTTACATATCAGGGGACTCCGCAGATGTGGAATGTTTGGCTTCAGTTACAAACTGTATTGAGATCTCGACTGATACGGGAAATATAAAGGTTGACGCCATAGACGGTAAAAAGATGGAACTGTCGACTGATACAGGAGATATAAATGTTGCTTCGGTAACGATGGAAGATGAGGTCAAGGTTGAAACAGACACGGGATATATAAACCTTACGGATCTAAAATGCGAAGAATTGTCCGCTGAAAGCGAAACCGGCAATGTGTCGCTGATAAACGTTGCATCTCAAGGAAAATTCAACATCAAAAATGATACAGGGGATGTTAAATTGGAAAACAGCGACGCAGGAGATATTTTGATTGAAACAGGCTCGGGTAATGTAATAGGAACACTGCTCTCCGAGAAAGTTTTCATCACGGAGACTGATACCGGGGATATAAGCGTTCCTAAGACAATAACAGGCGGCAGGTGTGAGATCAAAACAGATACCGGTAACATCAAAATCGACATAGCTTAAAGGACTACATGCGGCCGTGCTTTCAAAAATCACGTTTGAGAAAAGACGGCGATGGTGTGTCAGAAATTACTAATTACTGGCAAAAATTATAAAATAAGGCGCCTTCCTAATGGAAGGCGTCTTAAGTGTTTTTTACGGTTGAGGTGATGGCTCGGCAGTAAAGTGGGAAGTGTCGCCGATAGAGATAATATCGAATTTGCCATTTTCATAATTTATCTCCGTGAGGCTGGCCTGAAACAGCTTCGGGATGGACATCCACTGGTCAATGGGGTTCCCGGATGCAAAATGAATGAGGCCTTTTGAGGAGACTGCATGGGATACTATGAGTACGGTCTTGTCGGGATTATCACGGACAATATCCTTAAGAGCGTCGGAAACTCTTGTAAAAAAGCAGTCGAAGCTCTCGCCACCGTACAGTTCCGGCTTTACCTTATATATGTTCCGGAAAAAGTACATGATATCCATGCCGAGAAGCTTGGTGCCCTCTTCATAGGGCTTGCCGTCGATGATACCATAGCGATACTCTTTGAGCCTATCGTCCTGAATTATCTGGATGGGACGGTTGCCTCTTAAGATCTCCGCGGTGGTTTTTGCTCTGCCTAAAGGGCTGGTGTATATGACATCAATGTCAACATTATCCAGTCTGCGCTTTAAAGCTTCGGCGTTTTCAACACCCACAGAAGTGAGAGGTGAGTCCACCCAGCCCTGGGCTTTTACCTCGGCGTTAAACTGAGTTTCTCCGTGGCGCGTAATGTATATTTTTGTCATGTTTAAAACCTCACTTGTTTATTAAATTAGTAAATATCGAAGGGAATCCCTTCGTATGCGCCGGAAAGGTATTCTCTCAGAGGCTCAAAACGCCGTATTGCCTGGCCGGCCGCGTCAAGCAGCGCACCGTCATCCACAATCTCCTCAGGGGTGAATTCGTAACGCACGGTTATGTATTTATATCTGAGCCAGCTGATAGCCGGGTGATTCACATCATATCCTTTTGGAGCCCGCTTCAGAGCCTCACCTTCGACTTCAAGATCGTTTTCCGCAACAATATCGTCTAGCTCCTCGTAATTATACATAATATAATCCCGAAGCCTGCCGAGAAGCTCTCTGTCCCAGGGATAGACACCGGTACCAATGCTGCACTGATCACCAGAGATACGGAAAAAATAGCTTAAAGGCAAAAACTCCTTTTTATTAGGGGAGAAATATGCCCTAAAAGCCGGATTATAAGGAGTTTTTCCTCTGCTGTAACGCATGTCCCGTGGAATACGGTACATAAAAAGCTTCGGTGGAGTGAACATGATCTGATCGCCCAGAGACGGGGCGTACTGCATTATTGGGAACTTCATTATGTCCAAAAGACTCAAAAAGTCGTTCTGAGCAGCCTCATACTCACCATGGTGCTGATGGAACCACTGACGGTCATTATTTTCGGAAAGCGCCCTGGAATAGGCCATAATCTTTTTTATATCCATTTTATCTTCACCTGAATTCATCTTTTTAAATAATACCATTTAAAAAAGTACAAGTCAAAGCATAATTTAGCAATGTCATTTTGGCATGGATGCGAAAATAATTGAAAAAGAGACAAAAATAATATATAATCTTTCGACAGTAATTAAATTGAGTTTCCGGGGGAATATTATGCTGAAAGCTATACTCTTTGACCTTGACCACACTTTATATGACAGAGAAGCCTCATTGCAGCGGATGATGCCAGACTTCTGTGATAAAGTCAGGGAATATATTAATGACGGCGTTAGTTTTGAGCGCTTTAAAGAGCTGATGATAGAGGCTGAACATCTTCATAATTATCATACGTGGAAAGACAGGCTTGAGTATATGGATAGCCACGGGGCTTTAAAAAAGTATCCCGACCAGGAAGAGTACAGATATATATTTAATTCCACTATGGGGCCATTTTGTGTAAACTACGATTTTACGTTTAAACTTCTCGCAGACATAAAAGATATGGGATATAAGACAGGGCTTGTAACAAATGGCTTTACAGAGATACAAGAGACAAAACTGAAGACTCTGGGCCTTTCCGGATGCTTTGACACTATCTGCATATGCGGGATGAGGGGTAAGCAGAAACCGGAACCAGAACCATTTTTGGAGACAGCGGAAGCGCTCAACATGAGGCCTGAAGAGTGCATTTATGTAGGAGACAACCCTAGAAATGATATCTTGGGCGCAAAGAGAGTGGGGATGAAGACTCTCTGGGTGGCGACACTGGGCCCCTGGAAATACTATGAATACCCAAGACCTGACTATGCGGTGGTGAATGTTGGGGAACTTGGCGCTATTCTGCCTGTAATCGCAAAAGATATGGAATAAAATTATAAAAATTATAGAAAAACGTTGACAAATATTGCGACGTTTGATATTATATTTGAGCGTTCCAAAGACAGCAGGTGGCTTAGACCATAAATCCTGCCGAGGATGGCTTATCAATAATGATGGCTTACAGTCCTTTTGTCTTTGAGAAAAGGACTGTTTTTCTTTTAGGACGCATCCATTTTTTCGTGGAGGTGAAAACCAAATGCCAAATGCAAATATTCTTGCTGAAAAACAGAAGATGGTTGCAGAACTTACAGAAAAGTTAAAGGGCGCTGCCGCAGGCGTTATCGTTGACTACAAGGGTATCACAGTTGCTGAAGATACAGCACTTCGTGCTGACTGCCGTAAGAACAACGTAGAATACACAGTAGTTAAGAATACACTTCTGCGCTTTGCTTTTAACAATGTAGGTTTCGAAGAACTTGACGAAAAGCTTAACGGTACAACAAGTATCGCTATCTGCAACGACGACCCTATCGCTCCTGCGAGAGTTATCGCTGACTACGCTAAGAAGCTCAACGACAAGTTCGAGATCAAGGGCGGTTTCATGGACGGCAAAGTCGTTCCAATTGAGACAGTAAACGCACTTGCATCTATTCCCGCACTGCCTGTACTCCAGGCTCAGTTCCTTGGCACAATGCTGGCGCCTATCTCTGGTCTTGCTTGCGTAATCAAGCAGATCGCAGAAAAACAGGGCGGCGCCGTAGAAGCCGCTGAATAATCGGGCGGCAAAACAAATGCGGGGATGGACCCGCAATACAAAAATTAAAATTTACTGAATGAAATTAGGAGGCTTATAAAAATGAGCGAAAAGATTACCGCTATGATCGAAGAAATTAAAGGCCTTACAGTTCTTGAGCTTTCTGAACTTGTACACGCCCTTGAAGAAGAATTTGGTGTTTCTGCTGCCGCTATGGCTGCTCCTGCTGCTGGTGGCGCTGCTGCTCCTGCTGCTGAAGAGAAGACAGAGTTTGATGTTGTTATGACAGCATTCGGCGCTGAGAAGATTAAGGTTATCAAGGAAGTTCGTGGCATCACAGGTCTTGGCCTTGCTGACGCTAAGGCTCTTGTTGAAGGCGTTCCTGCTAAGATCAAGGAAGGCGCTTCCAAGGACGAAGCTGAAGAAATCAAGAGCAAGCTCGAAGCTGTTGGCGCAACTGTTGAACTTAAGTAATTTATTTAAACAGAATTTAAAGAGGCAGATAATTTATCTGCCTCTTTTCTTTTTTATTTAGTAAGAAAAGAGCGGGCACACGCCCGCTCTTTTACCTTGTTATTTTATTATCCTGTATATCAGGGATGCTGCTTCCGCCTTTGTCATATTCTCCAGAGGCCTCAGAGTGTTGTCAGGATAGCCCTGCAGATATCCAGCGTAGATGAGTTTTGCAAAGGCAGTTGTTGCCCATGGTTCAATTTCATCGTAATCCTCAAAACCGGAGATGTTGGATATACCGCCTATTGAGACAAGTCGCTCAAGAGTTGTCATTACCTCCTGGCGTGTTATATAATCGTCGGGATCAAAATAACCTTCAAAGCCCACCATTATGCCACGTTTTGCGACTTTTTCAATATAAGATTCGGCCCAGTGGCCCTTAATATCATTGAGTTGAAAATCTTGAATCGGGTACTTATTGAGCGTAAACATATTTGAAATCATTACGGCAAATTCCGCTCTTGTGATGTTATTTTCAGGATAGAACATGCCGTCATCGCCTAAGAGAAGGCCGTCGTTATAAAGAGCGGTGATGTCATCCTCTGCCCAGTGGAAAGCAATGTCGCCAAATACAGGGGCGCCTTTCAAGCTGGATTCAAGTTCAGATGTAAAAGCTTTTGTAGATCCGTCTGCCAGTTTATATGATACCTGGACGGCGGTTGTTTCAGATGTTATATCGCCTTCTTCGGGCTTTACAGCTGCCTGTATAACAGTGCCGTTTGAAATGGTGCCTGTGTATGTCTGTACGGTTTTTCCACCAAGAGCCATTGTAACTGTACCCTCAAAAGGCTCGGACACATTTGAAAATGCCGCGGTTATGGTGGATTCAACACCCGCTCTCAGAATACCGCTGCTTGTTATCGTAACCTGGGCGTTTTCTCTTGCCTCATCACGTTTTGCCATCTCGGCAAAGCCATAGTCAAGAAGTTTCTGAGAGTCAGTATGGCGTGTGGCCGTGCTGCTGGAATTCATAACAACGGTAATGACACGTCTGCCGTCTCTTGTGCCTGTGGCTGACAGGCAGTAGCCAGCAGCGGAGGTAGTACCGGTTTTGAAGCCGTCAACACCCTCGTAGTAATATGTAGAGAGAAGCTTGTTGGTATTTGCGTAGGTTGTACCGTTATAGGTTACGGATTTCATGGAAGTGTAATTTAAAATGTCGGGGTAACGGGTTATAAAGTCTCTTATAAGAATAGCCAGTGAGCGGCATGTAACGTAGTTGATAAATGCGCCGTGGGAATTTGTATAGTTGGCTGTCATGCCCAAGTCCTCAGCTGTTTCGTTCATGCGCTGAACAAAAGCTTCTTCACTGCCGCTAATGTTCTCGGCAGCGCAGATGCAGGAGGCAGATGCGGATGGGAGCATGATAAGTTTCAAAAGAGTATCCACATCTATTGTATCTCCTACAAGAGGAACGGAAGTTGGGTAATTGTACCCGTCTCTTGATTTTTCACGTACGCTGTCGCTGATGGTAAACTGGGTATCTTTGGTGATATTTCCGGCCTCCAACTCCTGATAAATTATGTACGCTGTCATGATTTTTGTCATGCTTGCAGGGACACGCATTGTGTCGATGTCTTTGGCGTAAAGTATTTCACCAGTGTCATAGTCCATGACTATTGCGGCACTTGCGGTAACATTTACGTTGTCTGCTGCGATAGCCGGCACTCCGGAAATGATGATGGTAAATGCCAGGAAAAAGCATAAGATTCTGGACATTTTTTTCATGATAACCTACCTCCGAATATTGTTGAAATTAATAAAATTATAACCGATGAGAAAGGGAATGTAAATCCGAGAAAGAACTTTAGCAAGGGGGCGCTGGCAATAAGTTATATAAAAAGAATGTGGATTAAAAAAGAAAACAAAAAGCGGTTTACAAATAGAGAATGTGGTATCATAATAAAAAAAACGGGAAAGAAGTTCTCCCCTGGGAAACCTAAACCGCTTTATAAGCTGATGACTTCTGCGACTAATTTTCGCGGAAAAGCATCGGCTTTTTTGCGTTTATGGGAGGAAATTTCATGTTAACATCATTGGCGTTTATATTTCTTGTTGGACTATCGGCAGCTGCCATCTGCAAGAAGCTGAAACTACCCAGAATTATAGGTATGCTGGTGGGCATTGTGCTTGGACCATATGTCCTTGATATTTTGGACTCGTCTATTTTGTCTATATCCGCAGATCTACGTCAGATGGCTCTTATTATAATCCTGATCAAGGCTGGTCTGTCCCTTAATATTGGAGGCCTGAAAAAAGTAGGACGGCCTGCCGTAATGATGTCCTTTGTGCCGGCAAGTTTTGAGATTTTGGCCTTTGTCATTTTTGCTCCTTTCGTACTGGGTGTTACGAGGACGGAAGCGGCTGTTATGGGGGCGGTCCTCGGTGCGGTCTCACCGGCGATAGTTGTGCCGGGAATGATACGATTAATGGAGACAAAGTACGGTACAGACAAGGGAATACCCCAGCTTATTATGACCGGGGCATCATGTGATGATATTTTCGTTATTGTTTTGTTTTCAACTTTTGTAAGCATGGCACAGGGGGGCAGCGCGAATATAAGGGATTTTATAAATATACCGGTTTCTGTGGTTTTGGGAATAATTCTTGGGGCTGCCGCCGGATATTTTCTCTGTGCTTTTTTTGAAAAAGCGTATGAAAGAAAACAGTACGTTAGAAACAGCATGAAAGTGCTTGCTGTTTTGGGAATGGCGTTTATGCTGATGGCAATAGAGCCGTATCTTAAAAACATAGTGGCCGTATCAGGACTTTTGGCTGTTGTGAGCATGGCGTGCGTGATAAAAATAAAAAGTGCTCTTTTGTATCAAAGCGGCTGTCTGAAAAATTCGGAAAATTGTGGCTGGGAGCCGAGGTAATGCTGTTTGTGTTGGTTGGTGCGGCCGTTGACATACGGTACACTCTCAGCGCGGGACTGGGAGCAGCACTTATGATATTCTTAGGACTATTATTTCGATCAGTGGGGGTACAGATTTGCCTTTTGGTAACATCTCTTACAGGGAAAGAGAGACTTTTCTGTACTGTTGCCTATTTACCGAAAGCTACTGTGCAGGCGGCTATCGGCTCAGTTCCTTTGGCGATGGGCCTTTCCTGTGGTAGGCTTGTCCTGTCAGTTGCGGTAATTGCGATTTTGATTACAGCACCGTTAGGAGCTATCGGAATCGACATGACATATAAAACCCTTTTAAACAAAGAGGAACAGAGCTAATGTGCCATAAAGCAGTGGATATCATTATGTGATGGCGCAGGAGGTAAACTAAATGCAAAAGCGGCGGCCTTTTGGCCGCCGCTTTTTATTAACTTTAGTTGATTAAGAATCACTTTCAATAAGGCCATACCCACCGTTTGTACGTTTATATACAACGGAGAACACATCGTCCTCGTTCTGGTTTTTGAAAACAAAGAATTCGTGGCCCAAAAGATTCATCTGAAGTATTGCCTCCTCCGGAGTCATGGGCTTAATAGAAAAGCGTTTTATCCGGACGATACTGAACTCGTTTTCTTCTTCGTCAGAAACAAAATCCGCGGTTTCTATATCAATGCTCTTTTCAAACGCGCCCTCACGGAGACGTTTTTCAAGACGAGTTTTGTTCTTCCTTATCTGCCGCTCGATTGTAGCGACAGCTGAATCAATTGAGGCGTGCATATCTCCAGTAGACTCTTTAACACGGTAGAACATACCGTTGTTATGGATGGTAACTTCGGCGATGTTTCTGCCCTTTTCGATGGAAAAGGTTACATACGCATCAGACTCGCGTTTGAAGAACTTATCGAGCTTGCCGATTTTCTTCTCAGCGTAAGCGCGAATGTCTTCCCCTACTGAAATTTTCTTTTCAGTAAATGTAAACTTCATATTTACAGCCCCTTTCTTGTTTTAAGCCAAGATACTCTTGAGCTTAATTAATTTTAACACGTTATAGTGTCAAAATAAAGAGAAAATGCCATAATTTAAAAAGAATTTTATTTTTCGATAAAATATTCCATTTATAAAAATTGTATGATACAATAAAATATATGAGATTTTTCAATACAGCATTTTCCAGTTTCTGCCTTTGAAACTGTCCGGCCGCGTCATAGGATGACAGCGGGCTTTATTTTTAAAAATGGCTGTTTTGGAAACCTAAAGCCGGCAAGGGCAGAGAAATATCGGGGGTGATAAGCATGCTCAAAATAGGGTGTCATCTCTCATCGTCAGGAGGGTATCTGGCCATGGGGAAGACCGCTGTAAAAATCGGGGCCAATGTGTTCCAGTTTTTTACTCGAAATCCCAGAGGTGGAGCCGCTAAAGCCATAGATCCCGAAGATGTTAAGGCCTTTCGCTTATTTGCGGAAGAAGAGGGGTTATGTACTCTGCTGGCCCACGCCCCGTACACAATAAATCCATGCGGCGCTGATGAAAGAGTTTTAAACTTCGCCAGGGAGTGCTTTGCTGACGATTTGGATCGTATGGAATATACCCCGGGAAATTATTATAATTTCCACCCGGGAAGCCACGTAAAGCAGGGCGTGGAAAAGGGAATTGAGCTTATCGTTGAGACGCTGGACGGAGCCATGTTTGACGGTATGAAGACTACCGTTCTACTTGAGACCATGGCTGGAAAAGGTACGGAAATCGGCGGAAAATTTGAGGAAATCGCGGAGATAATATCAAGGGCGAAATATAATGACAAGCTTGGAGTTTGTCTTGACACCTGTCATGTATATGATGCGGGCTACGACATAGTAAATGACCTGGACGGTGTCCTGGAGGAATTTGACAGGGTCATTGGTCTTGAAAGGCTGAAGGCCATACATTTAAATGACAGTAAAAATCCATTCGGCAGCCACAAGGACAGACATGAAGTCATAGGCGGCGGAAGTCTTGGTTTGAAGACATTTGAAAATGTCATAAACCATGAGAAGCTGAGAGATTTACCCTTCTATCTGGAGACACCTAACGAGCTGGAAGGGTACGCGAAAGAGATAGCGCTTTTAAAAAGCCGTTACAGAGATTGAGAGGAGTTATATGAAAGTACTTGTAATTGACGGTCAGGGCGGAAAAATGGGGGCCATGATTGTAAAAAAAATAAAAGATGAGATGAAAGAGGCGGTAGTTTACGCCGTGGGCACCAACAGTACGGCAACCGCCGCTATGATGAGATCCGGAGCTGATTTCGGTGCTACTGGTGAAAATCCGGTGGTTATTAACAGCCACGACGCTGATCTGATTGTGGGCCCGGTGGGCATAATCACCGCAAACGCCATATTGGGTGAGGTAACCCCGAAAATGGCTGAGGCAGTAGGGGCTTCATACGCCAAGAAGGTGCTGATTCCTGTAAATTCCTGCAACATATATATTGCGGGTGTTGCGGAAAAACCCCTTTCAACTTATATTAACGAGGCTGTTGCTGTTGTTGTTGCGGAGGAAAAAAAGTAAAAAGACGACGCCATAAGGCGCCGCCTTTTTTATATTGTCATTTTTTATTGCGGTTGCGTGTAATTGTGCCACGCTTGATATTTTGTATATTAGTCTTTTACAAAAACACATACTGCCATTTTTACAAAAAACTCTCTAAAAAAGGGTATTTTTGCAGGTACACTTACAATTGAGCGCAGGGGCGCCTCTTTGTAATATTCATATCTCATGGGGCAGTTATCCCTCAAGGCTTTAAAACGCTTTAAGGACATTTTGTTTATGTATGAGAAATACTCGCTGCCGTCAGGCTTTTTGGATATGCGGAAGGATATACGCTCATCTCCGTCTGGGACGGTTTTACAAAGCTCTTTATAGCATTTTATAAGAGTTTTGTCAGAGAAAAATACATGTACCCAGGGGATAGATATGAGATCAGACAGGTGAGCGCCGTAAGGATGGTTATAGGGCGGGAAATTGACGAAAAGCCTGCCGCCTGGCCGGAGAATCCTTGCACACTCTTTCAAAACCGCCGCCGGGTCGGCGACATGTTCCATGGCATCATTCATGATTATTGTGTCAAATGAGCAGTCGGGAAACTCAGTAGCCGCGGCGTCCCCAAGTACAAAAGTGAATTTATCCCGAAGTCCGAGGCTCTCCGCCAGAGCTTCGGATTCTTCTTTGTAGTGGGATACAACGTCTATGCCGGTTACGCTTTTTGCGCCCAGGGACGCATAGTACATAGTCTTGCCGCCGGCGCCGCAGCCAACATCAAGAACGTCTTTATCACGGAACATCTCGTCAGTTGTGTATTTTTCCGTATAAAATTTTATTGTGTCAGAGCCCTTTTCATACTGCCACATGGCGTATGTTTTTACGCCGTCGTTTTGCAGATTAAACGGGTGGACAGGGGGCTTAAAGAGCTTGTTGAAAAACAGGAGTATTTTATCTGTCATTGGTCTTGTCCTCCAATTGTTCAGGGTGATCTTCAAAATATCTCTGAAGGAATATTCCGGTATAACTCTCAGGACAGTTTATTATGTCTTCGGGAGTGCCCTGGAATATAATATTTCCGCCGCCGCTGCCGCCTTCAGGACCAAGATCTATAATGTGGTCGGCGACTTTAATAACATCAAGGTTGTGTTCAATAACAACAACAGTGTTGCCTGCGTCCACAAGGCGGTCGAGGACATTTACAAGCTGGTGCACGTCCGCCATGTGAAGACCCGTTGTGGGCTCGTCCAGGACGTATAAAGTGCTGCCAGTTGAAGGCCGGGCCAGTTCTGTGGCAAGCTTAACTCTCTGAGCTTCGCCGCCGGAGAGGGTGGTGGATGACTGTCCAAGTTTTATATAGCTGAGGCCAACGTCCATAAGGGTCTGGAGCTTTGTCTTGAGTTTGGGAAGATTTTCAAAGAAGTAGTATGCTTCTTCCACAGTCATGTCAAGGATCTGGAAAATATTTTTACCTTTATATTTTACCTCAAGAGTTTCTCTGTTGTACTTCTGACCTTTACATACATCGCAGGGCACATAGATGTCAGGAAGAAAATGCATTTCAATTTTCACAAGGCCGTCGCCGGCGCAGGCTTCGCATCTGCCGCCCTTGACATTGAAGGAGAACCTGCCGGGACCATAGCCTCTAGCTTTGGCATCAGGGGTCGAGGCGAAGAGATCCCTTATATCGTTAAAAAGTCCTGTATAGGTGGCAGGGTTGCTACGGGGAGTTCTGCCGATAGGGGACTGGTTTATCTCAATTACCTTATCAATATTCTCCACGCCTGTGATTTCCTTATGCCGGCCTGGATGGCGCTTTGCCCTCTGAAGTTGGGAAGCCAGGGCTTTGTAGAGTATCTCGTTTATAAGAGAGGACTTTCCGCTACCGGAGACACCAGTAACGCATATAAACTTTCCAAGAGGGAAGGAAACGTCGATGTTTTTAAGATTGTTTTCTTCGGCGCCGATGATTTTTATCTCCTTACCGGAACCTTTTCTCCGCTCTTTAGGGACTGGGATATATTTTTTACCTGACAGGTACTGTCCTGTTATGGAGTTCGGATTGTTTTTAAGGTCTTCAGCAGTTCCGCAGGCCACGATCTCGCCGCCGTGTATGCCGGCGCCAGGGCCTACGTCAACAATGTAGTCGGCGGCCTTCATGGTATCCTCGTCATGCTCAACAACAAGGACGGTGTTTCCGAAATCCCTCAGGTTTTTCAGAGTGTTTATAAGCTTTTCGTTGTCCCTCTGGTGAAGACCAATGGAGGGTTCGTCCAGAATATACAGTACTCCCATAAGAGAGGAGCCAATCTGGGTAGCAAGGCGGATTCTCTGGGCTTCACCGCCTGACATTGTACCTGCTCTGCGGCTTAGAGTGAGGTAGCCAAGGCCTACGTTGTTTAAAAATCCTAACCTTGCCTTTATCTCTTTTAGAATCTGCTCCGCAATTATTTTCTCCTGGCCCTGAAATTCCAGGTTTTCTATGAATTCCAGAGCTGAAGATACAGACATATCCGTAAAATCAGAAATGTTTATACCGCCTACGGTAACGGCTAAGATCTCTGGTTTTAGACGTTTACCGTGGCATTCTGGACAGTCATGTTCTGTCATGTACTGCTCAAGTTCCCACCGCATGGACTGGCTGTGGGTCTCTCTGTATCTGCGTTCAAGGTTATTAGCAATGCCCTCAAATGGCTGGGTGAGGACTCCTCTGCCGTTTGGCCTGTCGTACTGCAAAGTCAGTTTTTCGCCCTTCATGCCGTAGAGGATAACATCTACTACCTCCTGAGGCAAGTCCTTTATAGGGGTGTTGAGCTTAAATTTGTATTTCTTGCCGAGAGCCTCATAATACATTTTTGCGATGCTGTCAGTTGTTACATTACCCCAGCCGGAGGCGCATATGGCGCCTTCCACTATTGAAAGGTTTTTGTTTGGAATAATGAGATCAGGGTCAACCCGAAGCTGGGTGCCTATACCGGTACATGCCGGGCAGGCGCCATAGGGGTTATTGAAGGAAAATGAGCGGGGGCTCAGTTCCTCCATTGAAAAGCCGCACTCATCGCAGGCGTAGTTCTGGGAAAACAGGATATCACGGCCCTCTTTGGGGAGATTTATGATTATAACACCGTCGGCAAGGTTGGCTGCAGTCTCGATAGAGTCCGCCAGGCGGTGCTCGATCCCCTCTTTAATAACAAGACGGTCGATTATAATATCAATATTGTGCTTTTTTGTCTTGGTAAGCTTTATATCTTCAGAGAGGTCCATGGTCTCGCCATCGACCCTGGCACGTACATAGCCGCTTTTTTTCGCATCGTCAAATACCTTCTGGTACTCACCTTTTCTGGCCCTTACAACAGGGGCCATAACCTGTATTCTGGTGCCGGATTCCATCTCCATGATCTGATCTACCATCTGGTCGGTGGTCTGCTGACGGATCTCCTTACCGCATATAGGGCAGTGGGGTACGCCAACTCTGGCCCACAGAAGACGGAGATAGTCGTATATCTCAGTAACAGTACCTACGGTGGACCTGGGGTTTCTGCTTGTTGTCTTTTGGTCAATGGAGATGGCCGGGGACAGACCCTCAATGGAGTCTACGTTTGGCTTTTCCATCTGGCCAAGAAACTGTCTTGCGTATGAAGACAGAGACTCCATGTATCGTCTTTGACATTCAGCAAAAATGGTCTCAAAAGCAAGAGACGATTTGCCGCTGCCGGAGAGACCGGTAAGTACGGTAAATTTGTCTCTTGGTATTTCAACATCTATATTTTTAAGGTTGTTTTCCTTTGCGCCTTTTACAAAAATACTATCTCGCATTTAATTTCTCCTTGTTGTGTCAAAGAAAAGATATGATACCGAAAATTTAAACTTTAAGTGAAATTTAAAGGACATTATATTATACATTAGTTTTATAATTAAATCAACAAATCCCACATTGTTTAATGTATAAACAGCGTATATTTTGTTGAAGAGAGGTATGGATTATGGTAAAATGTTAGCGCGTAAGGCTCCGCTCAGGTTTAGGCTGGAGTCCTACGTATTAAGTATTTTTTGATTATTGGACGGTGAGATGAGTGGGAGTACATGACGGACACAGACAAAGGATGAGAAAAAGATTTTTAGAATATGGCATAGAAAATTTTGATGATCACAATGTTCTGGAGATGCTCCTGTTTTACTCAAATTACAGAGGTGATACAAATCCAATAGCTCACGAGCTGATCGATCATTTCGGCTCATTCGCGGCGGTGTTTGATGCGCCTATTGAAGAACTTAAAACCGTAAAGGGAGTGGGAGAGAACGCCGCTCTTTTGATTAAATTAATACCCCAGGTGGCAAAAAGATATTCAATAAGCAAGGATAGTTACAACAATATACTGTCAGATTCCGAATCTGCTGGAAAATATCTTCTGCCCAGGTTTTTCGCCGAGTGCGAGGAAGTAGTGTATCTTGTGTGCCTTGACGCAAAATGTAAAGTGCAGAAGTGTCAGCTTCTCTGCAGAGGCGGAATGGATTCCGCCAATGTTGATATAAGAAAGATAGTGGAGATTGCCCTTGCCTATAAATCAGGAAGGATAATAATCGCCCACAATCATCCCGGTGGAATAGCTCTGCCGTCGAGAGAGGACATTGAGACCACAAGACGGTTGAAAAACGCTCTGCGAGGTGTAAACATTATACTCGCTGACCACATCGTTGTGGCAAACGACGATTTTGTGTCAATGGCCGACAGCGGATATCTTAACAGCTAACGGATGAAGCTAAATCAAATATACAAGGACCAGAGAGACTGTGCCGTCTCCCTGGCCCTTTTTAAACGTATTTTTAATGGGGCGAAATATGAAAATCCATTTTTTATGGAAATGTTCTTCCTTTTAATCTTCAGACGCCTGTGTTATAATTAAATACTACGCAGTGTATCATCGGAAATACTGCCTCATAAAAGGTAAGAACGGTATTTTCAAACAAAAACTGTATGATTTTGGACTGTTTCAGACTATTGAGAAGCACAAAATACATTTGATGAAGCGAGAGGTGCAGACATGGAACAAAACAGCCAGCCTTTTAAGGTTGTATCCCAGTATAAACCTGCTGGCGACCAGCCTCAGGCAATAGATGCCCTCACTTGGGGAGTCAATCAGGGGTTTACCGAACAGACACTTCTTGGTGTTACAGGTTCGGGCAAAACATATACCATGGCAAAGATAATTGAGAAGCTCCAGCGGCCTACCCTTGTCCTTGCCCACAATAAAACTCTCGCGGCTCAGCTTTGCGCCGAGTTCAAGGAGTTTTTTCCAAATAACGCGGTTGAGTATTTCGTCTCCTATTACGACTACTATCAGCCGGAGGCGTATATACCTCATACCGACACATATATTGAAAAAGACTCTGCCATAAATGACGAGATCGAGCGACTTCGCCATTCGGCTACAGCCTCCCTTTTTGAGCGGCGTGATGTAATAGTTGTCTGCTCTGTGTCCTGCATATACGGCCTGGGCGACCCTATCGATTATGCCAACATGGTAATATCGCTTCGTGTTGGTCAGGAGAGGGACAGAGATGAGCTTTTAAAGAAGCTTGTTGATATCAGGTATGAGAGAAACGATATCGCTTTTGAGAGAAATACTTTCCGTGTACGGGGAGATACCATTGAGATTTTCCCGGCCTATGCAAGAGACTACGCCATAAGGGTGGAGTTTTTTGGAGACGAGATCGACAGGATAAGCGAGATAAACATCGTTACCGGAATGCCGAACAGAAATATTTCCCATGTTGCCATATATCCGGCTTCCCATTATGTTACAACGAGAGAAAAAATGGAGCGGGCCCTTAAAGATATCCAGACGGAACTTGATGAGCGGGTAAAGTATTTTAAAGATAACGACCTCCTTTTGGAAGCCCAGAGGATATATCAGAGGACCATGTACGACATGGAGATGATGCGTGAGATTGGATTCTGCACAGGCATTGAAAACTACTCCAGAGTAATATCAGGCAGGGCGCCGGGCAGCGCGCCCATGACACTCCTTGACTATATGCCCAAGGATTTTATGATGTTTGTGGACGAGAGCCATGTAACTTTGCCACAGGTAAGGGCTATGTACGCAGGGGACAGAGCGAGAAAGGAAAACCTTGTCAGATATGGATTCCGCCTGCCCTCGGCCTTTGACAACAGACCTCTCAATTTTGACGAGTTCAATGAGAGAATAAATCAGGTCATATATGTCTCCGCTACACCTGCTGAATATGAGCGGTCCCGCTCATCTCAGATAGTAGAGCAGATCATAAGACCGACAGGCCTTCTTGACCCGAAGATCGAGGTGCGGCCTGTTGAAGGTCAGATCGATGACCTTATAGGCGAGATAAACAAGAGAAGTGAAAAGAGAGAGCGTGTGCTGGTAACTACTCTGACTGTTAAAATGGCAGAGGATCTGACGGAGCATCTCACAAAGGCCGGCATAAAGGTAAGGTATATGCACCATAACGTTGACACCATGGAGCGTATGGAGATAATAAGAGACCTTCGCCTCGGTACATTCGATGTACTTGTGGGTATAAACCTTTTAAGAGAAGGTCTGGACCTGCCGGAAGTATCTCTTGTGGCCATTCTGGATGCGGACAAGGAAGGCTTCTTGCGAAGCGAGACAAGTCTTATTCAGACTGTGGGACGTGCCGCCAGAAACGCCGAGGGCCTTGTTATCATGTATGCTGACACTATCACAAGGTCTATGCGAGCGACCATCGACGAGACAGAACGCAGAAGAGAAAAGCAGTCGGCTTATAATAAAGAGCACGGTATCGTTCCTAAAACCATTATTAAGAGCATAAGAGATATTATTGAGATATCCTCCGCCGCTGATGCCGAGAAGCCGGCTAGCGAGTTTAAGACAAAGCGTGAGCGTGAGGAAGAGATCGCACGTCTTGAGAAAGAAATGAAGAAAGCGGCTCAGATGCTTGAGTTTGAATATGCCGCTGTCCTGCGCGATCGGATAATGGAACTTAGAACAGGCAAATAAATTGAAAGCAAAGTGAAAAACAGATGTTAAAAGAAATACTTATAACTTTTTTTACGGCAATGGTGCCGGTAGTTGAACTTAGAGGCGCAATTCCGCTTGGAGTATCACTGGGTCTGTCCCACCTTGGGGCAATGGTGATAAGCGTAGTGGGAAATCTAATCCCAGTGCCTTTTATAATACTTTTTATAAGGGAGATATTCAGCTGGATAAGAAAGCATATACCCAAGCTGAACAACCTTATAACGAAAATAGAGGACAGGGCTCATGTGAAAAGCGAGAAGGTGCTGCGCCTGTCGGCTATGGGACTGTTAATTTTCGTAGCAATACCGCTGCCCGGTACCGGGGCCTGGACCGGCGCCCTTATAGCCGCGCTTTTAAACATGCGGCTTAAAAGCGCTATGCCCGCCATAAGCCTTGGCGTTTTGGTTGCGGGAGTTCTTGTTACAGGCATAACCTTCGGGTTCGTTGAAATATTTACCTGACGGAAAGAACGGTGGAGACAGTTTCTGCATAGTATGGTGCAGAGGTGTAGAAATTGGAGCTTTTTATTGATATTTTGATATCGGCCGCTATCTGCGCGGTCATTATGTGCTTTATATCCATTGTAAAACTGTTGCTTTTCGTACCTATAAGGGAAAGCCAGAGCGTTAGGACCTTTTCCATTGTGGAAGTAAGAGGTAAGGGCGCGGAGCTTGAACAAACGGTAAAGAGCCTTGACGCCGTCAAGGGCGACGGAAAAATGAAAATCTTCATTGTAGACTGCGGAATGGATAGAGAAGCAAGACATATTGCCGAGATAATTGTCAGGAATAAAAACGAAATAGTGCTTTGCAGTAGAGATGAACTTAAAAATTTGATTGCGGAGACAGAGTGATCGGGAAAATGGAAAAGAACTACGAACAGATTGGCGGTACCATAGCCGGGATCGTTTATTCCAACAACGAAAACGGTTATACCGTACTGCGCCTTAACACAGCCGACGGCGTTGTTACTGCCGTTGGCTGTATTCCTGATGCCGTAGTTGGCGAATCTCTAATTTTGACTGGTAACTGGACAAGTCATCAGAATTACGGACAGCAGTTCAAGGCGGAGTTGGTGGAGAGAAAGCTGCCGGAGGACAAGAAGGCGGTTTATGAATACCTGGCCTTCGGCGCCGTAAAAGGAATAGGCCCTGCCACCGCCGCGGCCATAGTCTCGGCGTTTGGTGAGGATACCCTGTTTGTTATAGAGAACCAGCCTGAGCGGCTTGCGGACATAAAAGGCATAAGCCGAAGAAAGGCTCTTCAGATTGGCATGGATTATAGGCGGAAATCAGGCCTTAGAAGGCTCATGGAATTTCTCTCCGGTTATGGCATAAGGCCGGAACTTGCTGTCAGGGTGTTCAGGTTTTACGGCGATGACAGTATGGACGTTATAAAAGAAAACCCATACATACTTGTAAATGAAAACTTTGGCGGTGATTTTTTTGAGGCGGACTCACTGGCCTTCAAACTGGGGTTTGAGGGGGACTGTTCTCAGCGTCTTGAGGCGGCGGTAGTATTTGAACTTGTCCACAATTTAAATAATGGACATGTTTTTCTGCCCGCTGAAAAGCTTATTGACGCCACGGCAAGGCTTATCTCAGCTGACAGTGATAGTTTAGAGGACGTCCTGGCAGTTCTGGAAGAGACTGGCAGTATAGTCAGAGAGAGTATAGCAGGGTGCGATGCCTGCTATTTAAGCCATATATATGAGGATGAAGTGTACGTGTCAGAGCGCCTGAAAGTCCTTATGGAACGGAATAGCCACTATAAAGGGGACACGGGAAAAATAATAGATTCCCTGGAGCGGGAAAACGGAATAAAGTATAACGAGCTTCAGAAAAAAGCAGTGTCTTTTGCGGCGCAGAACAGTGTTACTGTTCTGACGGGCGGCCCCGGCACGGGAAAGACCACATCGGTAAGAGCGATTCTTGCCCTTTTTGACAGGATGGGACTTGAGACGGCGTTGGCGGCGCCAACAGGCAGAGCGGCAAAGAGACTCTCTGAGCTGACTGGTAGGTCCGCCATGACAATACACAGGCTCCTGGGCGCTGGATTTTCACCGGACTGCGATGATCTGGTTTTCGAATACAATGAGTCGTCGCCTCTTGAAGCGGGGGCTGTAATACTTGACGAGACATCTATGGTAGACATAACGCTCATGGCTGCCCTTTTGCGGGCACTGAGGCCCGGCTGCCGGCTGGTGCTTGTGGGAGACGCGGACCAGCTTCCAAGTGTGGGGCCGGGAAATGTGTTCTCTGATATAATACGCAGCGGCAGGGTGCCGGCTGTAAAGCTCACTGAGATATTCAGGCAGTCCGAAAAGAGCCGTATAATTACAAACGCCCACATGATAAACAGCGGGGCAATGCCGGACATAGCTGAAAACAAGGGGGACTTTTTCTTCCTCCAGCGGCATGATAAGGGCAGGGCCGCAGATACGATAATAGGACTGTGCGCCGAGAGACTACCGAAAAATATGGGAATAGCACCGGATCAGATACAGGTGCTGACGCCCTCCAGGAAGGGTGAGACGGGGAGCGTTGAGCTGAACAAAAAGCTCCAGGCCGCATTAAATCCTGCGGCAGAATACAAAAAAGAAAAGCCCTACGGACAGTATATTTTCCGTGAGGGCGACCGTGTGATGCAGATTAGAAATAATTATGATATCACATGGAAGACAGAAGACGGCACAAATATGGGCACAGGTGTGTTTAACGGTGATATAGGCTTTATAAGTTGCATCGACTTTGCCAGAGAAACTGTAACCGTAAACTTTGATGGAAAAATAGCGGAATATGTTTTTGATATGCTCTATGAACTTGAGCTTGCCTACGCCATGACTGTTCACAAGTCTCAGGGCAGCGAGTACAGTTGCGTAGTGCTGTCGGTATCAAAACAGGCCCCTGCGCTTATGACAAGGGCTGTGCTGTATACTGCCATAACAAGAGCGAAAAAACTCCTTGTGGTTGTAGGGGAGAGAGAGTTTTTTGAGTATATGGTGTCAAATGACAAAAGACAGAAGAGATATAGCGGACTTAAGACGAGGCTTAGTGTGGGAATATGAAAATAACTGATTTTATACTTGATCTTTTGTATCCCAGAAAATGTGTTTTCTGTGGCCGCCTTATGGGTGATGAACCAGGCAGAACATGTAGCGATTGTAGACGGAATCTCCCTTTTGTACCGGATGGGGATGCGAAGTCTCATGGAGATTATTATAAAGTCTGCGTCAGCTGTTTCTATTATGAGGACAAAGTTCGCGATTCTATCTTGAATTTTAAATTTGGCGGCAGAAGTGGTTATGGAACTGAATATGCCAAATATCTTGCGGAATGTATAGAAAATAACCTGAAAGATGAGTTTGATGTTATAACTTGGGTACCTGTCAGCAAGAAAAGATATCGCAAAAGAGGTTATGATCAGGCAAAGATACTTGCCGAGGCGACGGCTGACATTTTGGGTATGAAGGCTGTTCGTCTTTTGGACAAGCCGGTTCATAATAAAGCGCAATCCACAATCGACAGCGCGGAAAAGAGAAGAGCAAATGTGATGTCTATGTATAAAGCTGTGAACACAGACATGATAAAAGGTAAGCGGATTTTAGTAATTGATGATATCAAAACAACAGGCGCCACATTGTCCGAATGTTCCAGGATTTTGCTGCTATCTGAAGCGGAAGAAGTTTTGTGTGCCGCCCTTGCAAAAACGAGACATGTTGATATATAATTAAATCTGGAATGGTGCGGTATATCTGAGCAGTTTAATTTTGTGTGCTTTGATATATTTTTCACCGAAATGGGCTATGATTTATTTACGCTTCAATTTGGAGGATTTATATATATGATTTTTGCCAGAGATATTGGTATCGACCTGGGTACCGCTACGGTAATCGTCGCTGTCAAAGGCAAGGGCATCGTAACGAGAGAGCCCTGCGTTGTGGCGATGGACAAGAATACAGGGCGGCTTTTAAAGGTCGGTATGGCTGCTCAGCGTATGCTGGGTAGAACGCCTGCGAACATTGTGGCCATAAGGCCAATGAAAGATGGAGTAATATCCGATTATGACGTAACGGAGAGAATGCTGAGAGAATTTGTCAGAAAAGTTACGTCTTTTTCCCTTGTAAAGCCGAGAATCCTGATATCGGTTCCGTCCAGCATAACTGAGGTTGAGGAGCGCGCCGTAATAATGGCAGGCGCCCAGGCTGGTGCAAGGAAAGTATATCTTATGGAAGAACCGGTAGCGGCGGCAATAGGCGCGGGAATCGACGTTTCTAAGCCTGAGGGACATCTTGTTATCGATATTGGCGGCGGTACAACAGATATCGCTGTCATATCCATGAGTGGAGTTGTCAGATCTGAGTCAATAAAAATGGCCGGGGACGCTTTTGATGACGCGATAGTCAGATATATAAGAAAAAAGCACAATGTGCTGATAGGTGATACCACTGCTGAGGATATAAAAAAGAGGATAGGCTGCGTATTTCCACGGCCGGAAAACAATGTGGTTGAGGTAAAGGGCAGATGCCTGCTTACAGGCCTTCCGAAGCTTGTATCAATAAGCACAGCTGAGACAATAGAGGCATTTGAGGAAGTGTCTCAGAAGATAATAGACTCAGTTCACATGGTGCTTGAGAGCACTCCGCCGGAACTTGTAGCAGATATTTCCGACAACGGCATAGTAATAACAGGCGGTGGAAGTCAGATATGGGGCATAGACAAACTTGTAGAGTCCAGCACTAATATATCAACTACAATCGCCGACGATCCTGAGCTCTGTGTAGCGTACGGCATAAATAAATCTCTTGAGTGGCTCAACGATATGGAAGACGGCACTCTGAACCTTTCAAGGAAAAGGCAGATACAGTAAAAACTGCAGGGGATATATTGGGCCTCTGTTAATATATATCCGCAAAGCCATTTTGCGGTCCCACAACAAGAATTTTATCTGCGAGGAAGGACTATATGGATATTTTTGCCTTTATTACCCTTGGGGGCGGCCTTGCCATGTTCCTTTTTGGCATGGACCTTATGGGAGCGGGCCTAAAGGGCTCCTCTGCCGGAACACTCAAGACAATTCTAAGTAAGATCACAGGAAATACGTTTACCGGCTTCCTGTTTGGTCTGCTTATCACAGCGATCATACAGAGCTCCACAGCTACGATCGTAATTTGCGTTGGCCTTTTGGGAGCCGGAATACTTAACCTGAAGCAGACGATATGCATCGCTATGGGCGCCAACGTAGGTACGACTATTACCGCTCAGATTATCAGACTGCTGGATGTACAGGGCTCTTCAAGTGTACTTTTCAAGCTTTTTACTCCTGACACGCTTGCACCGGTGGCGCTGATTGTAGGTATCATATTGACTATGGTATCTAAGAAAGATGTAATGCAGAACATAGGAAAGATCCTTGTAGGTTTCGGCATACTTTTTGTGGGCCTTATGACAATGACCGATTCCATGGAGCCTTTGGCCCAGTCTAAAGAGTTTCAGAATATTCTCATGAGCCTGGCAGATAGACCGATAATCATACTGTTTGTATCAATAGGTTTTACAGCCCTTATTCAGAGCTCTTCTGCCTCGGTAGGTGTTTTGCAGACATTGTGTTCCACCGGACTTATCAATTTTAGACTAGCGTATCTTTATGTAATGGGCGCTGCAATAGGTACATGTATCATAACATCCATAATTTGCAGCCTGGGTACAAAAGCTGACGCCAGAAGAGTATCCCTTGTGAATATCATATTCAACATTACCGGTATAGGGGCGTTCATAATTGTTATGGAGATACTGTATAATATGGGATATTTTCCAAATTTATGGACAAGCGTTGCCACAAGCGGTGTTGTAGCAAACTTCCAGACTATATTCAAATTCTGTAACGCTGTAGTATTCCTGCCATTTGTACCTGTTCTCATGAAGATAGCCTGCAAAGTTGTAAAAGACGATGCAGAGGAAGAGAAAAAGGTTGTCCCAGCGGACAAATTCGATACACATCTTTTCAGGTCCCCAGCTCTTGCCATTGATCTGTGTGAGGGAGTTATAGTTGAGATGGCGCAGGAAGTAAGCTTGAACTTCAAAGACGCAATGGGACAACTGGCAGACTACAGCAAAGATGTAAAAAACAGGATATATAACAGGGAGACTTATATAGATGAGCTGACCGATAGGTGCAGCCAGTACCTTATAGAGTTGTCGCCTCGCGTAGTTTCTGACGCAGATAGCGAGACCATAGGCGACTTGCTTCAGGCACTTTCTGAGTTTGAGCGTATAGGCGACCTGTCCATAAACGTTCAGGAGATCGCAGAGCGTATGAATGGCAGCGGCCAGTGCTTCTCAGATCTTGCCAAGAAGGAAAACAGCACTCTGTCAGCAGCTGTTGGTGAGATAATAGATCTTGCTTATAATGCGTTTAGCAATAATATGCTTGAACAGGCTGTAAGTATAGAGCCGCTTGAAGAGGTAATCGACGACCTTGTAGACTTCTCAAGAGATAGCCACATAGAAAGGCTTAAAGCCGGAAAATGTACCGTTGAGGCGGGTATCGCGTTCTTGGATGTTCTTACAAACCTTGAACGTATTAGCGACCAGTGTTCTAACCTGGCACTTTTGGTTGTAAAGAAATTTGACCCGTCCATAAATAAGCATGAGTACATAGCACAGTTACATAAAGGTGAAAACGAAGTATTTAATACAAAATACGATCTCTATCGTGAAAAGTATTATAATGAACTTGAGAAGCTGACATCACCTGTGTCCAACTGAAAAAATATCAAATATAGAAAAAACAGGAGCTCTGAAAAGAAGCTCCTGTTTTTTTAGGGGAAGATTATTATGAACGCAGGTTGTATTTATCTCTGAAGTAGAGATAGCAGTCTTTCTTCTTAAGAGATTCCATGGCCATCTGGCGAGAAATACGAGCCTCATCGGTGGTTTTATAGAATTTACAATTATCACAGTTGCAGACCGTTAAGGCAGTACAAAGGCCATTTCTGTGGTTATAAGCGAAGCAATCATTTTTCATAGTATCTATCAACCTTTCTGTATAAATTTTACCGATTTTATGGACTGGGCCACAGGACCCTTATTAACATAAATTTTAAATTTTTCTCTTTAGTGGCTTTATTATACAATGAAAAAATCGAAGTTAGGGGGTTTTTGGCAAGAATTAAGAAAAAGTTAAGAAGGTTGCCAAAAACTTTTAATATATTAAATTTTGATTAATCTTGTATTTGTTGAGGTTATACGAAATAATTATGCATGTTTTGTATGTATTGTATATTCTCCGCCAAAAAGAGAAAAGTAGAATACTAAAGAGAAAAATATATTTACATAATCTTTAATAACGGTTAAGGTTTATACCTTAAAAACGAGGCCCGCCCCCTGCTCACAGGGACGGGCCTCGTTTCAGAAAATTCTGCCGTATGTGAGCGCCGGTAAAATATCTGTCCGAAATACTCGACTAAAATCTCAGACAAAACAGCTTGCAGAGCAGCCAGTTGCGGCCGGCAGAGGATACGGAGGTCGTTCCGGCCTAAAGCTTTCCCTTGCTGCTTGTCTATATAGACGACAGAATTTTGAAAAAGTTCCTTCGCAGATCTGGAAAATGACAAAATTTACAGTGATTTTTTACGGCCATAAAACGGAGTAAGAAAGGTGCGTTGCTGGGGCATATAATACCCGGCGCGGGATCAACAGCCCGCGCCGGTTAAAGATTAAATTGCAAGTTAAAACATTTCTATGTATTGATCTCTGCTTGCGCCTACGGATACGTATTTTATAGGGCAACCAACTTCCTTCTCAATAAACTGGATGTAGGAAAGGGCAGCTTTTGGGAGATCCTCTTTCTTTCTGCATGATGATATATCACAGTGGAAGCCGTCAAGGTACTCATATACAGGTTTTGCCTTATTTAAATCATCGCCGGCAGGGAAAGAGCATACTTTTTTGCCGTCTATCTCATAGGCTACACAGACCGGGATTTTTTCCATATAAGAGAGGACATCAAGCTTTGTAAGGGCGATACATGTACAGCCCTGTATCATTGTGCCGTACCTTGAGGCAACAGCGTCAAAACCTCCTATACGCCTGGGCCTGCCTGTGGCAGCGCCATATTCTCCACCGGCTTCCCTGAGGGCATCCCCATCCTTTCCGAACATCTCGCAGGTAAAGGGACCTGCACCAACACAAGAGGAGTAAGCTTTCATTATACCGATAGTGTTGTCCAGCTTGAGCTGGGGTATACCCGCTCCGATAGGGGCATAGGCTGCGATTGTGGAGGACGAGGAGGTATAAGGGTAGATACCGTAATCTATATCTCTCAGCGCTCCAAGCTGGGCTTCAAACATTATGTTTTTTCCATCTTTCGCTGCGTCTGTCAGATAAGAGGTGGTATCGCAGATATAATCTTTGAAAAAGAGGCCGTATTTCTCAAGCCATGATACCATATCCTCATATTTTACAGGTTCATGGCCGTAGCAACCGGATATGGTGAGGTTTTTCCACTCCACAATATCTTTAAGACGCTTGCAGGTGCTCTCGAAATGGAGAAGATCTCCCATACGTATGGCTTTTTTCATATATTTGTCGGAATATACAGGAGAGATTCCTCTCTGGGTGGAGCCGTAAGCTTTTGCGCCAAGCCGTTTCTCTTCGAGAATATCAAGGAGCTTGTGGTAAGGCATACATATAACGGCCTTGTCGCTGATTTTAAGGTGTTTCGGCGTGATCTCAACGCCGGCTTCTCTGAGGCTTTTTGTCTCGTTATAGAGGTGCTCAAGGTCGATTACCATGCCGGGGCCCATGACATTCACAGTATCTTGTCTCAAAATACCGGAAGGGAGTAGGTTGAGAACAAATTTGCCCTTTTCATTTACAACAGTGTGGCCGGCGTTGTTTCCGCCCTGATAGCGTATGACAATGTCATAATTCTCTGACAGAAGGTCTACCATACGACCTTTTCCCTCGTCGCCCCAGTTTGTACCTACGATAGATGTTAACATAATATCTGCTCCTTTCTTATACTCTTACTATAGCCTCATAGTGAGGAAGGTCTTTGTTTGCATTAAGTACAGGCTTCATATAGTTTTCAATGAAATTTTCCGTCTGCGCCTGGGCCATGCCGGTGAATGTGGCAGGATCTGTAAGAGACGCAAGTTCCCCTTCCGTAAGGTCGAAAAGCTCATCCTCTTTTATTCTGTCAAGAAGATCGTTAGTTTTGCCGTAGAGCTTTACCTGCTGGCCTGCGGCAACTGAGTGCCGTCTTATGGCCTCGTGAAGGACCTGACGGTCGCCTCCTTTTTCATTTACGCAGTACATTAGAATATTCTCTGTTGCCATAAAGGGCAGCTCTTCGTCCAGGTGCCGTTCTATCATTTTCGGGTATACCTTTAGTCCACCGATGACGTTCATATACAAAGTGAGGATGGAATCTGTGGCAAGGAAAGCCTCGGGTACGCTTATACGTCTGTTCGCAGAGTCGTCAAGGGTTCGCTCAAGCCACTGAGTAGAGGCTGTTATAGCAGGGTTCTGAAGGTCGCAGATAACATATCTTGAAAGGGCGGCGATACGCTCACTGCGCATTGGGTTGCGCTTATATGCCATTGCTGAGGAGCCTATTTGTTTTTCCTCAAAAGGCTCGTCTACCTCTTTTAGATGGGACATAAGACGAATATCATTGGAGAATTTAGCGGCACTCTGAGCAATGGAGGAGAGAACCTGCAAAACGTAAAAGTCCACTTTTCTGGAATATGTCTGGCCACTTACAGGGTATACCCCGGAAAAGCCCATCTTTTCCGCGATCATCTCATCCAGCTTTTTGACCTTATCGCCATCGCCTTCAAAAAGCTCCAGAAAGCTGGCCCCAGTGCCTGTTGTGCCTTTACAACCTAAAAGCTTCAAATTATCCAGCTGAAAATCAAGCTGCTGAAGGTCCATAACAAGATCATTTGCCCATAAAGTTGCGCGCTTTCCCAAAGTTGTAGGCTGGGCAGCCTGAAAATGTGTATAAGCCAAAGTCGGAAGGGCTTTGTATTTTTCCGCAAACTCCGTAAGCTTTTCCAGAGTGCCGATCATAATAGACTTTATGTGCAAAAGGGCTTCGCGCATTAAGATAATATCTGTGTTATCTCCTACATAGCAGGAAGTGGCGCCCAGGTGGATAATGGGTTTAGCGTCTGGACATGCAGCTCCAAAGGCTAGTACATGACTCATTACATCGTGCCGTACTTCCCGCTCACGAGCCAGGGCGTAATCGTAGTCAATGTTATATATATTTTCCTTCATCTGAGAGATCTGAGCGTCGGAAATGTTTATACCCAACTCTTTTTCGCTCTCTGCCAGAGCCACCCAGAGCTTTCGCCATGTGGAGAATTTGTTGTCATCGGAGAATATTTTTTTCATTTTTTCGCTTGCGTAGCGTGTGCATAACGGATTCTGGTACTGGTCATGCATTATTATCACCTCGTTTTTCTTTATACTTTATGGCCGCATTTACAAAACCTTTGAAAAGGGGGTGGGGCCTGTTTGGCCTGCTCTTGAATTCGGGATGGAACTGAACCCCCACAAAAAAGTCGTTATTTGGTATTTCCACAGTCTCGACGATTCTACCGTCTGGGGAGGTGCCAGAGATCAGAAGCCCTCGAGACTCCATTTCTTCTCTGTAATCATTGTTAAACTCGTATCTGTGCCTGTGGCGCTCAGATATAAACTCTGAGCCATAACATTTTGCCATCATAGAACCTGATACAATTTTGCAGGGGTAGGAGCCTAGACGAAGAGTGCCACCTTTGTTTACGACGCCTCTTTGGTCAGGCATGAAATCTATGACCTTGTAAGGGGAGACATCGTCAAATTCTCCGGAGTTAGCGCCGGGCATATCACATACGTTTCTGGCAAATTCTATTACCGCAGTCTGCATGCCAAGGCAGAGGCCAAGGTATGGAACGTTGTTTTCACGGGCAAATTTTGCAGCTGTAATCTTGCCTTCGATACCACGGCCGCCAAACCCACCGGGGACGATTATTCCGTCAAGGGGCCTCAGTATGGACTCAAAATCGCCTTTTTCCAAAGTCTCGCTGTCTATCCAGGTGATATGAATAAAGGAAGAGAGCTCGTACCCGGCATGATTTAGAGCTTCTGTTACAGATAGGTAGGCATCGTGCAGAGATACATATTTTCCAACAAGGCCGATATTTACATGTTTTTTTCTCGATGATATCTTGCTAAGCATAGCTGTCCAGTCGGATAGGTCCGCCTCGGGAGCCTCTATATTTAGCTGACGGCATACAATTGAGGAAAGATTGGCTTTTTCAAGCATAACAGGAGCCTCATATAAAACGGGCAGTGTCATATTTTCGATAACACAGTCCGGTTTTACGTTGCAGAACATGGAGATTTTGTCAAGTGTGCCGGCCTCTAAGTGCCTGTCGCACCGCAAAACAATAATGTCCGGGTTTATACCCATACCCTGAAGCTCCTTGACAGAGTGCTGTGTGGGTTTTGTTTTGTGTTCGTTTGAACCAGCCAGGTAAGGCACAAGGGTAACATGGATGTAAAGAGCATTCTCCCGCCCGACTTCCAGGCCGATCTGTCTTATGGCCTCAAGAAACGGCTGACTTTCTATATCACCCGTTGTACCGCCAATCTCAGTTATCACAATGTCGGCGCCAGTTTTCGCGCCTACGCGGTAAATGAACTTTTTTATCTCATTTGTAATGTGGGGGATGACCTGGACGGTCTCACCCAGGTATTCTCCTTTGCGTTCTTTGTTTATAACATTCCAGTAGACCTTGCCTGCTGTCAGGTTGGAGTATTTGTTTAGATCCTCATCGATAAACCTCTCATAGTGGCCAAGGTCCAAGTCGGTCTCTGCCCCGTCCTCCGTTACGAACACCTCGCCGTGTTGATACGGATTCATAGTGCCGGGGTCAACGTTTATGTAGGGGTCCAGTTTCTGAGCCGCGACCTTTAGGCCTCTTGACTTTAAAAGTCTTCCTAGGGACGCTGTGGTTATGCCTTTACCGAGACCGGAGACCACGCCGCCGGTAACGAAAATATATTTTGCCATCTGTCTCACATCCTTTGTTTAATATTTTTTGAGGGGCGTTAAGACAAATAAAAAACACCCAACGCTGCCTTAAGGGGGCACTATGCCCCTAAAACACCATTGAATGTTTCAAAAAAAACAATATTTTATCAATAAAAGCTACTTTTTCTAACTGAATTATTCTACAACATGTTTTTGATGATGACAACAGTTTTCTTGCATAAAAATAGAAAAAATTTTTTCTCAAGATTTATAAAATTTCACAAATATAACGGTGAAGCAGGCCATTTAAGCGCCAAGTGGGGGAGTGTGCAGGCGCTGAGTAGAGGGCGTGAATGATGGTGGAGAAAATCGGAAAGATGGTATGCAAAGGATGCGGAAAGGAAACAGCCTTCCTATTGACAATGGGAAGATGAGATGTTAAACTTTCCACATTGACAGGGCAACATGCAGCATAGGAGGCATTGTTGCCGATTTTTTTAATTTTTATTATATTTTTATAATTTTTACCAAAAAAGTTGTTATATGTGTTAAAATATATAGTTGATATTAGATCCGGGAGGAACGGTCAAATGAATAATGTGACGGATATGTTCGGCAATATGGTGTTTAACCTGAAAGTAATGCAGGAGAGACTGCCGAAAGAGACTTTCAGAAAGCTTTACAAGACCATCACTGAAGGGACAACGCTCTCAGGTGATGTGGCTGCGGTTGTGGCAAACGCCATGAAGGACTGGGCCATAGAAAAGGGCGCTACCCATTTTACACATTGGTTCCAGCCAATGACAGGAATAACGGCCGAAAAGCACGACAGCTTCATATCCCCAACAAGCGATGGAAATATAATAATGGAGTTCTCTGGCAAAGAGCTTATACAGGGTGAGCCAGATGCTTCCAGCTTCCCAAACGGCGGCATACGCTCCACTTTCGAGGCCAGAGGATATACGGCGTGGGATCCTACGTCCTTTGCCTTTATAAAAGACAGGACCCTTTGTATACCAACAGCATTCTGTTCCTACGGCGGTCAGGCACTGGATAAAAAGACTCCGCTTTTAAGATCCATGGAGGCGCTGAATAAGCAGGCTATGAGAGTGCTGAAGAAATTCGGCAACCGTGAGGTAAACTGCATTAAAATAAATGTAGGTTCTGAGCAGGAGTATTTTCTTATCTCCAAAGAGATGTACGATAAGAGAAAGGATCTGATTTTTACTGGTAGGACCCTTTTTGGAGCAAAGAGCCTAAAAGGTCAGGAATTTGATGACCACTATTTCGGCGCAATAAAGCCGAGAGTCTCGGAATTTATGAAAGAGCTGGATGAGGAGCTCTGGAAACTTGGCATTTTGGCCAAGACCGAGCACAATGAGGCGGCTCCCGCTCAGCATGAGCTTGCTCCAGTTTATACTACGGCCAATATTGCCGCTGACCACAATCAGCTCACAATGGAGCTTATGAAGAGAATAGCAAACAAGCACGGACTTGTATGCCTCTTACACGAAAAACCATTTGCGGGTGTTAATGGCTCCGGAAAGCACAATAACTGGTCCATCTCCACAGATAAAGGAACAAACCTTCTGGCGCCGGGTGAGACTCCATATGAGAACGCCCAGTTCCTCATTTTCCTTGCGGCTGTGATAAAGGCTGTTGATGAGTATCAGGATCTTCTCAGAATAAGCGTGGCGTACGCCGGAAACGACCACAGGTTGGGTGCCAACGAGGCGCCGCCTGCCATAGTGTCTATGTTTTTGGGCGATGAGCTCCAGAGGGTTCTTGAGGCTCTGGAAAACGATGAGGAGTACGACGGCTTTACAAGAAATATTATGGAAGTTGGCGTCAATGCCCTGCCAAAATTCACTCAGGACTCAACAGACAGAAACAGAACATCCCCGTTCGCGTTTACAGGCAACAAGTTTGAGTTCCGTATGCTGGGTTCTTCCGCGTCCATATCTGAGTGTAACGTGGTTATAAATACGATAGTGGCGGAATCTCTCAGACAGTTTGCTGATATTCTTGACAAGTCTGAAAACTTCGATGAGACGATACATAAGATCATCCAGGATGTAATTAAAAAACACAAGCGGATAATCTTTAACGGAAACGGCTATGATGAGGCATGGCACCGGGAGGCCGAGAAGAGAGGCCTTCTCAATTTGAAGACAACTCCTGACGCACTGCCACACTATATGGATGAGAAAAACGTAAAACTCTTTACAGAGCATAAGGTGCTCAGCGAAGAGGAGATGCGGGCAAGATATGAGATATACCTTTCCGATTACAGCAAGGTAATAAATGTTGAAGGCCGTACAATGGTGGAGATGGTAAATAAGGATATATTACCGGCAATCAGCGCTTATACTAAAGAACTTGCGAAAACAGTAACTCTCAAATGGGAGATTGGTGTCCCGGCGGTATACGAGGCAGAGACTGCCAAAAAGCTGTCCCAGCTCTCTGGTGATATCTTTACAAAGGTAAAGGAGCTTGAGGGCGCCCTCTGCAAGGCAAAGGAGATTTCAGACTCCGCTGAGCTGGCTGTATACTATAAAGACAATGTAGTATCCCGCGGCGAAGAGCTTAGAGAACTTGTGGATAAGGCAGAAACCATCACATCCGGAAAATATTGGCCATACCCATCTTATGGCGAGCTTCTGTTCGGACTTTAAAAATAAATAAAAAGGCGCGGAAAATTTTCCGCGCCTTTTGTTTTTGCTTTTCTGCCCGCTTCACTCCAAGTTAGCGAGGCGACTATCTGCTTTTACCACCCGCTGATTATTTTCTGCCAATTTTGCAGGTTTTGCACCAGACTGTTACCTGTGTCGCCCGCGGCGATTTTTCTGCGTTTCAGTGTCTATGCCGGATTAGCGGCTTGTGGGTGGTCTGCGAACTTTTTGAAAGCAGCTTGAAAAAGGCGGAATGATACTGTATCATATAGCTGAACTTATTAAATTTACTATTTTGTTATTTTATTAAAAGGTCAGATGAGCATGGCTATGGGAAATGGAAAAAAGAAACCCGCTTATATGGCGGTTTATGAAAAGATAAAACACGATATAATCAGAGGCTCTTATGAATATGGGGCAAAATTACCTTCCAAGAGGATCGCTGCGGACACATTCGGGGTCAGTATCAGCACAATAGAACACGCCTATTGGATGCTTCTTGAGGAGGGGTATGTCCAGTCCAGGGAAAAGAGCGGATATTTTTGTATTTACAGGGAAGAGGACGGGTTCATGCCCTCTGATGAGGAGGCGGCAGCCCCGCTTTTACAGCAGCGCTTTGAAAAGCCTGAGGGATTTCCATTTTCGGTGTACGCAAAAACAATGCGGAGAGTGTTAAGCGAAAGAGGGGAACAGATACTGGTAAAATCCCCAAACAGTGGCTGCACTGAACTTCGGCAGGCAATATGCAAATATCTTGCCAGAAGCCGAGGTATAGACATATCAGCAGAACAGATAGTAATCGGCTCTGGAGCTGAGTATCTCTATGGCCTTATAGTTCAGCTTCTGGGCAGGGATAGGACCTTTGCAATAGAATCCCCATCGTATGAAAAAATCGAGCAGGTATACAGGGCAAATTGTGTCTCGTGCCGTCTTTTGCCACTGGGAAAAGATGGTATTGAGAGTTCGGCCCTTTCGAGCTGTGGGGCGGATGTGCTGCACATAACGCCGTTTCGTAGTTTTCCCAGCGGTGTTACTGCTTCCGCTGCGAAAAAAAGAGAATATCTGCGTTGGGCGGAGAAAAACGACTCTGTGATAATAGAGGACGACTTTGAGTCGGAGTTTACTATACTGTCAAAGCCTGAGGATACGGTTTTTTCCCTGGATAAAAATCAGAGAGTCATATATGTGAATACATTTTCCCAGACGATTGCTCCAGCCATAAGAATAGGGTACATGCTCCTGCCTGAGCGGCTGGTTAAGGACTTTGAGGAAAAGGCTGGGTTTTATTCCTGCACTGTGCCCACGTATGAGCAGTATGTTTTAGCGGAGTTTATAAGTAGCGGGAATTTTGAAAAGCATATAAACAGGGTTCGCCGAAAGAAGCGTAAACTCCATTTCGGCGAATCTGAAAAATAACTTAATTAAATTTGCTGGAAGTAGACAGACTTTACAATTATATCTCTTTTAAAAGCTCTTTAGCGCCGTAGCGTAGGCATTTTTTCAGCTTTTCACGGCCTCTTTTGATGTTGCGGGAGATGGTGGATGGACTGACTCCAAGCATTTTGGCGATATCTGTCATTTTTATGCCTTCCACATAGTAAAGACGCATGGCCTCCCATTGCTTTTCTGTAAGTTCTTCAGAGATGGCCCGGCGCAGGTTCTGCCTTAAAAGACTTCGGTTTTGACTGTTGTCCTCTCCAAGTTTTGATATGTATTCTTTGTATTCGTTATAGCTTTCGCTGTTAAATGGCAAGGCGCCCATTTTTCCTGTACCTCCTGTCGTAATAGCGTTCCAGATACAGAGCCGTCTCGTTGGTCTCTCTCATAATGGAAAGAAGCTTGTCTATCCGTACACGGAGCCTTAGCTTGTCCATCTGGCAGAGATTTTCAGTTTCAAGCTGTTTTTTGAGCATGTCCACTCGCTCTTTGATAATGCCGGCGTTTTGCCGGTACTGCTTTGACAGTTCAATAAGTGTCATATGTATTCCCCCTTAATTCCGAGGCGAGAAAAAGCCTGTCGGAAAAATAGTCGAAAGTAAAATCAAAAAAACAATCGGGACAGATTATTTTTCCGTCTATGTTGTGAACCAGTTCAAAAGGGTATATTTCCTCAGAACAGATGTCGCATTTTAAAACAGCGTCCGATTTTTTTACCCGCCTGTAAAAAGGGTTTTGCCGGTGCCTGAGGTTGTCCAAAATAAATGCCTCCAATTTTATAAATTTGTATTGACAAAATTAAAACTTTTTGGTATAGTAACACATGCTGATTGAAAATGCTGGTGTAGCTCAGCTGGTAGAGCAGCTGATTTGTAATCAGCAGGTCGGGGGTTCGAATCCGTCCACCAGCTCCATTTCTTCAGGGAGGAAGCTTCTATGGCTTCCTCAAGTTTTCCCAATTTAATATGGAGGAGTTCCCGAGTGGCCAAAGGGGGCAGACTGTAAATCTGTTGTCAGTGACTTCGGTGGTTCGAATCCACCCTCCTC
>CALXGH010000054.1 GCA_944387845.1 uncultured Oscillospiraceae bacterium | reverse complement strand
AGAGCAGCTTTGCGCCTTAAATAGGCAGAGGCAGGTGCTGGAAGGGGATATGTTTAGGCAAGCTGTTGAGATGATAGCAAAGCAGCCTGAAAACCCGGGGCCCATAATACTGTCTTCGGAACAATGGCATCAGGGCATCGCCGGGATAGTGGCATCAAGGCTGGCCGAAAAATATCACAGGCCGGCGGTAGTTATCTGCGTAAAAGACGGCGTAGGCAGAGGCTCATGCAGAAGTTTCGGCTCATTTGACCTTTTTAAGGCTATTGAGGCGGCTAGCATGTATCTGGAAAATTACGGCGGCCACACATCCGCGGCTGGAATAACGGTGGACAGCCGGAATATTGATAACTTTAAAGAGAAGTTTACAGACTACTATATGGAGCACAGCGGCGGTGAGGAGATCACCGTGTACAACATAGATTTTGAGGTTATAAAGCCAGGTCTTCTCACATTGGAAAATCTTGAGGCGCTCCGTGAGCTTGAACCCTATGGAAATGGAAATCCCATTCCAATGCTTTGCATTATCGGCGCACGGGTTATGAATGTTATGTCCCTTTCAGGGGGAAAGCACACTAAGATTAAAATAGCAAAAAATGGGGAAATATTTGAGAGCATATGTTTTGGCCGCTCGCCGGAGGAACTTCAGGTATCCTGTGGTAGTACGGCAGACATTGCCTTTCAGCCCCAAATCAATGAGTACAGAGGCAAAAAGTCTGTACAGCTTTTGCTTACGGACATTTTTGTATATAATAACAGCGGAGAAAGTGAGGTGTAACTTATGACGATGGAAGATGTCAGAAAACGCTATGATGAACTTGAAAAGAAGATAAAAGAAACAAATCCTACGGCGAACATCGAGAGGATCAGATCTGCCTTTGAACTGGCCCTTACAGCCCATGGCGATCAGAAGCGAAAGGACGGGTCGCCATATATTACACACCCTTTGGCAGCGGCTGAAATAATAGTTGAGATGGGTCTTGATGAGGACTCGATTATAGCCGCACTTCTCCATGACTGCATTGAAGATACGGAAGTTACTCACGAGGACGTGGCAAGACTGTTTGGAAACAAGATTGCAGAAATCGTTGAGGGTGTAACAAAACTTGACCTTGTTGTAAATGCCACTCAGGAAGAAGCTCAGATGGAGAACCTCCGAAAAATGCTCCTGGCAATGGCAAAAGACATCAGGGTAATTATGATAAAAATGGCCGACAGGCTCCACAATATGAGGACCATGACATACCAGTCAGAGGCAAAGAGAAGGACCAAGGCTCTTGAGACAATGCAGATCTATGCGCCCATTGCCCATAGGCTCGGTATGCAGAGAATAAAATGGGAGCTTGAGGATCTGTCCCTTCTGTACCTTGACCCTGTTGGTTACAAGGAGATAGAAGATGGCCTTAAAAAGAAGCAGGAGGAGTCCCAGAAATTTGTGGACACCATCCAGGAGAATATCACAAAAAGGCTCAATGAAGTCGGTATAAAGAGCACAGTTTACGGAAGGGTAAAGCATATTTACAGTATTTACCGTAAAATGTACACTCAGAATAAACTCCTTGACGAGATAATGGACCTTTTTGCTTTCCGTGTAATCGTTGACGATATAGCCGAGTGCTATAATGTTTTAGGATATATACATGAGATGTATAAGCCTATACCGGGCCATTTCAAAGACTATATAGGCACCCCTAAACCGAATATGTATCAGAGCCTTCACACTACTGTTATCGGCAGCGAGGGTATACCGTTTGAAGTCCAGATAAGAACATGGGAAATGCACCATACTGCTGAATACGGTATTGCTGCCCACTGGAAATACAAGGCTGGCATACAGGGCAAGACAGATGATGAGGAGAAGTTTGCCTGGATACGTAGACTTCTTGAGTCCCAGCAGGACTCTGACGCCCAGGACTTTTTCCGCACCCTGAAAATGGATATGTTTGCCGATGAGGTTTTCGTATTTACGCCAAACGCCGACGTACGGAGCCTGCCGGCTGGTGCAACACCTATCGACTTTGCTTACAGTATTCATTCCGAGATAGGCAATAAGATGACCGGCGCTAAGGTAAACGGCAGAATTGTGCCATTTAACCATGTATTACAAAACGGCGACATTGTAGAGATTATAACTTCCAACGCCTCAAAAGGACCAAGCAGAGACTGGCTTAATATCGTTGTCAGCAGCGAGGCCAGGAACAAAATACGCCAGTGGTTTAAAAAAGAGCGGAAAGAGGAGAATATTGCCCACGGCAAGCTGAGCTTTGACTCTGAGCTGAAGCGGTCTGGGCTCACCCTTGCAGATATATCAAAAGATGAGTTCATGCAGCCTCTTCTAAAGAGAATGAACTATCAGACAATAGACGACCTGTACGCAGCGATAGGTTATGGCGGTATGTCTGCCCATAAAGTTGTAACAAGATTTAAAGAAGAGCTTCGCCAGTACGCCAAGGCAGCCCAGAAGGAAAACGCCAAGCTCAATCCTCAGGTTGGATTTGTCAGCAAGACAAAGGCTAGCAAGCCTATTCATGGCATTGTGGTTGAAGGTGTGGACAACTGCCTTGTCAAATTCGCGAAATGCTGCACACCTGTGCCGGGAGACGATATCGCCGGATTTATCACAAGAGGTTACGGCGTTTCCATACACAGAAAGAGCTGCAAAAATTATAATAAAACAAGAGATGAAAACAACGAGTCAGTACGCTGGATAAATGTAAGCTGGGGAGATACAAACGGGGAACTTTACCCAACCTCCCTTGAAATCATGTGCCGGGACAGAGACGGACTTGTAATGGACATCGCCACTGTAATAAACGGCCTGAAAATCAAGCTTGACGCTATATCCACCAGGTCGACAAACGAGGGCAGGATAAGCGTGTATATAACTATTCAGGTCCACAGCCTTGAGGAACTGAATTCGGCTATTAACAAGATAATGTCCGTAAGGGGCGTATCAGAGATAAAGAGAAACGAGGGATAAATTTTGAGAGCAGTACTTACAAGAGTCGCCTCCGCGTCAGTTGATATAGACGGCAAGACGGTGGGCCAGATTGGAAAAGGATATCTTGTACTTCTTGGCGTCCACAAGGACGATACGGAAGATGACGCAAGGCGACTTGGGGAAAAGGTCTGCAATCTGCGGATATTTGAAGATGAAAACGGGAAGATGAACTTAAACCTTGAGACAGTAGGTGGCGAGATTCTTGTTATATCCCAGTTTACTCTGCTTGCCGACACAAGCAGCAGACGGCCAGGGTTTACCGATGCGGCAAGGCCGGATAAAGCGGTGCCCCTTTACGAGCTTTTTATGGACATCTGCCGTCAGCGTGGGTTTAATGTGCTGCACGGTGAGTTCGGGGCGGATATGCAGGTACATTCCATAAACGATGGGCCTGTAACAATAATTTTTGACACAAGAGAACATTAAAGGAGACTCAATATGCTTGTAAAGACTCTTCCAGTAGGACAGATCGAGACTAACTGCTATGTTGTTACAAACGAAAACACCATGGAGGGAGTAATCATCGATCCAGGAGACGAATCCAACACCATACTTGATTATGTTGAGGACAATAAGATAAAAGTAAAGGCCATATTTCTGACTCATGGCCATTTTGACCATGTTACAGCAGCAGAGACTGTAAGCGAAGAAACTGGCGCTCCAATATGGATAAATGAGAAGGACACGTCCTCAGTGCCTGATATGTTTAAATTTAAAGCACCTGCCGGAACGAAGATGTATAAAGAAGGGGATATAATCGCGGTTGCGGGAATGGTATTTCAGGTAATAGAGACTCCCGGCCACTCGGCTGGATCTGTAACTCTGATTTGCCAAAACGCTCTCTTTACCGGAGATACTCTTTTCAGGGGCAGTTGCGGCAGAGTAGATCTGCCTGGAGGCAATATGGCGGACATGAGTGCCTCTTTAAGACGACTTTACGGTCTTGAGGACAATTATGAGGTCTATCCGGGCCACATGGACGCCACCACTTTGGATGTGGAAAAGCGGTCCAATCCATTTATGGCCAGTGCGGTGGGAGAATAGAAGTAAGTGAAACTTTGTCTTAAGGGCCATGAGTATAAATTTGCCGTAGAGCAGATAATGCTGGCCATGTTTCCGGGAGAAAAGCCGGAATATACTGATAATTTTGAAAAGGACGGCAGGAGCGCCTGTATTTCCCTTAAAAAAGGCGGTATATTTTCTACGGTGTACGTAATTATCGCCTTTGACGGAAAATGCGGGCGCGGTTTTGCCAGAATAAAAACAAAAAGCCTTGAAATGGAAGAAGACAGGCTGGCCCAGAGACTTATAAAGACCGCCTTTTACAAAGCGGCCGTAACGATAAAAGGACAGAAGCCAGTTTGGGGCTCTCTTACAGGGGTACGGCCCTGCAAGATACTTGAGAAAATGGTTGACGAGGGCTCAACACAGACAGCTGCAATAGGCCGGCTCCAAAGGGAATATTTCGTTGCCCCCGAAAAGGCGCAGCTTTGCGGCAAGGCCCTTGATGCCTGCCTTAAAGTTAAAAGGGAGCTTGATAAAAAGGATATAGCTCTTTATATCGGTATACCTTTCTGCCCCACAAGATGCGCATATTGCAGTTTTGTCAGCCAGAGCGTTGAGAAGTCGACAGGGTATATAGAGCCATTTTTGCACTGCCTTTATTCTGAGATCGAGGCAGCGGCCAGAGCGGCCGCTCAGTGTGGGCTAAATGTTATTTCCGTATATTTCGGAGGAGGAACGCCAACCACTCTCAGTGAAAACCAGCTTGACGAACTTTTAGATAAGCTGTACGCTGAGTTTGACCTTACAGGCGTAAAAGATTTTACGGTTGAGGCGGGAAGGCCGGACACTATAACGGAGGGAAAACTCCGGGTTTTGAAAAAATACGGGGTTTCCAGAATAAGTGTAAATCCGCAGACAATGTCTGACAGGGTGCTGAATATAATAGGAAGATACCACACGGCTGCAGATATAGTATCGGCTTTTGAGATGGCAAGAAATGTAGGTATTGAGAATATAAATATGGATATCATCGCCGGCCTGCCAGGAGACAGTGTAGAAGGCTACCGCAATACTCTTGACAAGGTTCTGGAGCTGGACCCGGAGAATATCACGGTACATACTCTATCTCTTAAAAAGGGTTCCAGGATAATGACGGAGAATATGCCAATCCCCGGCCAGGGGGAAGTTGCCGAAATGCTCCGTCTTACATCAGAAAAGCTTTCCGGCAGCGGGTACAGTCCTTATTATCTTTACAGACAGAAATATATGTCAGGTGGATTTGAAAACACAGGCTGGGCGAAGGATGGCACAGAGAACCTATACAACATACTTATAATGGAGGAGCTGTGCAGCATAATCTCCATGGGCGGTGGCGCGTCGACAAAGTTTGTGGATATGCAGACATGGAAAATCCAGAGGATATTCAACCCCAAATACCCGAAAGAATATATTGAGGGTATAGATTCAGTAAATGAAAAGAAAAAATCAATTACTGATTTTTATTTAAATAAAGAGTAATATATAAGGTAGTTTGCTTTGGAGGTGAAAATATGTACACTGTTCAGGCAATAAATGAGCGCATTGTTAAGGATCCTCAGGGATTTGTAAGGCAATGTGAACAGGAATACGATGAAAAAGTCAGCGCAGCGGCCTCTGCGATAATAGATAATATGGCATCTTCCCATCTTGTGCTGTTATCCGGTCCCTCCGGCTCTGGCAAGACAACGTCGGCCATGCGCATTGGACAAAAGCTCAGTGAGAGAGGAATAACTGCCAAGATTATATCCCTTGACAACTATTTCAAGGACGTGGATGAGACTACGCCAAGAAATGAGAAGGGAGAGTTTGACTTCGAGTCCCCGGAATGTGTTGATTTTGAGCTTTTGGATGAACATTTTAAGCTTTTTGACCAGGGAGATCTGGTCAGAGTTCCGGTATTCAATTTCCGGCATCAGATGCGCAGCAGGACTGAGTATGAGGAGATCCAGATAAAAGACAGGGACGTTATAATATTTGAGGGCATTCACGCCTTAAACGATAAGATCGCGGGGATACATCCGGAGGCTCTGGGAGTTTTCGTGTGCGTCATGTCGGAAGTGGATACAGGCGACGGAATATTCACAGGCAGTCTCATACGTCTTATGCGGCGCAGCATAAGGGATGCAAAATTCCGTGGAGCGGGACCAGATTTCACACTTTCAGTGTGGGACAACGTGCTGGACGGGGAGAAGAAATATATAACCCCATTTAAGGATAGAGCAAGGTTTGAAATAGATTCATTTATACCATACGAGATAAACATGCTGAAGCCTTTTATCCAGCCGGTTTATAAAAAACTGAGCAGCAGTGAGAACGAGGATATGAGACGTTCGGTATTACATATGCTGGAAAAATTTGAAAATACAGAGAGTAGATTTGTCCCAAAAAATTCAATTTTGAGGGAATTTATAGGAAATTCCGTTTATTCATACTAATTTAAAATTTGGATATTAGAATACCCATATCTTTAATATAGAGGTGGATACAATGCGTAGACGCTTTTCCGATTTTATGCTTGGCAGATATGGGCCGGATCAGCTTTATTTCGCTCTGTTTGTCATCGCCATATTATTGGGTCTGCTCTCTTCGATAACACGTTTTTATATATTGAGTCTGCTCTCCTATTTGGTTTTGATATTCGCCATATACCGATTCTTTTCAAGGAATATTGTAAAACGCAGAGCGAAAAACGATGTGTTTCTTAGATATTGGGGACCTGTAAGATATAGATTTAGAAGATTTAAAGAGCGCTTAAAAAGCAGAAAAACTCACAAGTTTTTCAAATGTCCAAATTGCAAGAATGTCCTTAGGGTTCCTAAGGGCAAGGGCAAAATCCAAATCACGTGCCCCAGATGTGGGGAACGGTTTGAGAGAAAGTCCTGAACTGAAAAGTATTAGAATAAACCTCACTGAACAGATTTTCAGCGAGGTTTGTTTTAATTAAAAGCAAAAATGGTGTGAGAAACAAGATTTCGCCACCAAAACACGAAAAACAGACGGAGATGAGAAAATGCATATATGGAAGCATTTTTTAACAATAACCACCCACAGACACAGGGTCATTTCCCACTGCTTCAGGTGCGGAATCGGGTTTCAGGGATTAAGACACGATTTATCAAAATATAGCCCGGAGGAGTTTATCGCAGGGGCGAAATATTATCTCGGGGACAGAAGCCCAAATGAGGGTGAGAGGGCGGTCTATGGATACTCGAAAGCCTGGATGCACCATAAGGGCAGAAACAAGCACCATTTTGAGTACTGGACAGACTATAATCCCAAGACAAAATCGCTGATGCCAGTAAAAATGCCACTTAAGTATGTAATCGAGATGTTCTGCGACAGGATAGCGGCAAGCAAGATATATCTTAAGGATAAATACGACGACGGTTATCCTCTTCAGTATCTGCTGCGTGGCAACGCCAGAGAGAGAATGCATCCGGATACAGCGGCGCTCCTTGAAAAACTTCTTAGAATGCTGGCTGAAAAGGGTGAAAATGAGACTTTTGCCTACGTTCGCAGCATTTCTAAAAATAAAGATTACTGAGACAAAGAGACGGAAAATTCCAGAATATATCCAGAAGTGTAGAAGTTTACAGCTTGAAAAAAGGAATGTTTTGTTGTATCTTATCACTACATGACAAATAATAATTGAAAGGCGGTGCTTTATGAAAAAGAATATCGGCATATATGTACATATACCTTTTTGCGCCAGCAAATGTGCCTATTGTGATTTTTATTCAAAGCCGGGATTTGAAAAAATGATCCCAGAGTATCATAAAGCTCTTCTGCATCATATAAAGGAGTCTGCACCACAGATAGACGGATATATAATCGACTCTGTCTATTTTGGCGGTGGAACGCCGAGTTATTACGGCGCAGGCAGGCTGATACAGATATTTGACGCTCTGAAAAAGTATGGCAACGTGCTTATTGAGGCTGAGGTTACAGTTGAAGTCAATCCTGACAGCATAACATTTATAGACCTTGTAAGGCTGAAAAAGGCCGGTTTCAACAGGCTTTCCATTGGGGCTCAGTGCGCTGACGATGGTATACTAAAGAGCCTTCACAGACGTCATACATTTGCCCAGGTGGAGGAGACTGTCCAGAACGCGAGAAAAGCGGGCTTTGACAATATAAATATTGACCTTATCTACGGGCTACCTTCCCAGACCAAAGAGGGGTGGGCTGATACAATAGTCAAAACGGCTGCGCTTAAACCTGAGCATATATCCGGGTACGGCCTTAAGATAGAAAAGGGCACAGAGCTGTATTTGTATAAGGATTCACCATTCATACCCACAGACGATGACCAGGCGGATATGTACCTTTACATGATAGATGCCCTGGCAAATTACGGATACAAGCAGTATGAGATATCTAATTTTGCTCAGAGAGGCAGAGAGTCCAGGCACAACCTTAAATACTGGACTGGTCAGGAATATATAGGATTTGGAGCCGCGGCCCACTCATATGTTGGCGGACAGAGATACAGCTATATCGCCGATATAGAGGGCTACTGCAAGAGGGTGGCAGCCGGCGATACAATTGTGGACCAGAGTGAATATATGTCCAGCTTTGAACTTGCCGGTGAGTACCTTATGCTGAGGCTTAGAACAGTTTACGGTATAAGCGAAGAGGAATACTGCCAGGTTTTCCCAAGTAAATTTGATCTTATAAGAAAAAAACTTGAGCTATTTACAAACCACGGATTTATGGAATACAAGGACGGCAGGTGGCATCTTACTTCTAAAGGCTTCCTTGTATCGAATATAATAATTAATGAAGTGCTTGACGCACAGGCTCTTGAGCGGGCAAAGATAATAAACCCGGCGCTGAAAGACGACGATATGGACAATATGCAGATGTCTATGTTTGAACGGGCCGATGACACTATAGAGCTTTTTAATGGCATAGCATTGTAAATATTTGAGTTATTTTTTTAAAAGAAATAAAGAAAAAGGAGTTTTTTATAATCAAGTTGTAATAAAGGTGTAATTTATTTTTGGATTTTTGGCAATATACTAATAATATAACCTGCGATATTACAAAGATTATAATAAACGGGATGGAGACAATGAAAAAAATAAAATTATCCAAGAAAATGAAGATCGTCATAGCCGGGGTAGCGGCTGCTTTTGTAGTCGTAATCGGCGGTATGGCGGGCCTTGGCGCGTATGCTTCGGGGCTTGAAACCTCGATGCCGGGACTTTCGATAAAAGGTATAGATGTGGGCAAATGTTCTCCTGAAGAGCTCAGGTCCAAACTTTCCGGTCTGACCGCCGGGGATTTCGGATATGATAATCTCAATATTACGTTTCCGGGTGAAAACAGTTTTGATATAACACCAGCTCAGGCTGGCCTTAGCAATATGTCGGATGTTCTGGCAGAGGGCATATATGACCTTGGAAAAGACGGGAATGTATTTTCAAATGCAATAGATTATATCAAATACTCCGTATTCAAAAAGGACCTTACGGCCGGGGATGTTGTTGAGATAAACGAGGTAGCAGTCAAAAACACCATATCTGTAAAGGCCCAGGAGGCAATGCAGGTAGTAAACGAAGGTTATGTGATTAAGGACGAGACCCTCTATGTAACAAAAGGCGCTGAGGCAATAACCATCGATGTTGATAATGTTTATGATGTAGTTGAAAAGGCCTATAAGAATATGGACTTTGAGCCTATTGTATATGAGGCTGATATGACAGTAACAAAGGAACTCAATATTGATGACATTTACAACTCAATCTGCACTGAAGTGGTAGATGCCACATACGACAAGACCACAGGCGAGATAACGGACTCTGTGGTAGGTATAGATTTTGACCTTGAAGATGCGAAAAAGAAATTTGACTCTGCCAAGGATGGGGACAAAATTGAAATACCTCTTACAGTTGAGTATCCGAAGACTGACTCTGAGATACTCAGAACAAGGCTTTTTGCCGACACTCTCAGCTCCAAGAGCACAACCCTCAGCGGTAGCAGTTCTAACCGTATAAACAATATCTCTCTTGCGGCTCAGGCTATAAACGGAACAGTATTGAACCCTGGCGAGGAGTTTTCCTTTAACGGCACGGTTGGTGAGAGAACAAAGGCCAAGGGCTATAAGGAGGCAGGCGCCTATGCCGGCGGCGACACTGTAATGCAGGTGGGCGGCGGTATATGCCAGGTATCTTCCACGATATATTACTGCACACTGCTTGCAGACCTTGAGACAGTAGACAGATCCTGCCACATGTTCCCGGTATCATATTTGCCGTATGGCCTTGACGCTACGGTAAACTGGGGCACTATCGATTTCAAATTTAAAAACAGCCACAACTATCCTATTAAAATAGTATCTTACGTATCAGGCAATGCCCTCTATGTTCAGATACTTGGTACGGATGAGCTTGACGGACATTATTTCACACTCAGTTACAGCACTGTTGGAACATCTCCAAGAGCGGTTGAGGAGATAGAGGACCCATCTCTGGCTCCAGGTGAGACAGTTGTAGAGAGAAACGGTAGGGATGGACTTACTGTAAAGTCCTACCGCAGCGAGTATGACGCTGATGGAAACCTTATCGACACTGTGTATATCGCTACAAGCACATATAAGTCTCAGTCAAAGATAATCCGTGTCGGCCCTGAGGCTTCAGAGCCCACAGGCCCTTCAGAACCCGGCGGTGAGACTGGAACTGGGGGAGAGACTGGAACAGGCGGCGAAACCGGTACAGGCACCGGTGGAGGAACTGGAACAGAAGGGGGCACCGGCACCACACCTGATGAGGGAAATGGTGAGGAAATGGGCGACCCCAATGAGACGGCTCAACAGAATTTCTGAATAATAAAAATGGCTCTGAAACGAAGGCTTCAGAGCCATTTTGTTTTTAGTCAGTACATTTAAATTATCATGCCACCGTTTACGCCGATTACCTGGCCTGTAATAAACGAGGCAGAATCGGAGGCTAGAAACAGGGCTGTTTTCGCAACTTCGTCAGCAGTGCCAATCCTGCAGAGTGGTGTCTCATCAGCTAGTACCGCCATGTCGTCTTTTGAGAGATGGCTGTTCATCTCAGTGTCGATGACTCCCGGGGCAATGCAATTTACCCTTATGTTTGATGGGCCAAGTTCTTTGGCAAGAGCCTTTGTAAAGCCAATTACAGCTGCTTTTGAAGCGGAGTATGCGACTTCGCATGATGCGCCAACCTGACCCCACATGGATGATATAGTGATTATTGAGCCCCGCTTATTATATACCATGTATGGTGTTGCGGCGCGGCAGCAGTTGAATACGCCGTCAACGTTGACGGAAAAGATATTTCTCCAGTCAGCAGGAGTGGTTTTTGTGAAGAGTTTCTGCTGAGATATACCAGCGTTGCACACAAGAAGATCAAGACCGCCTGTAATCTCCAGCATTTTTACGCAGTCGGTAAAATCAGATACATCTGCCTTGACGGCTGTGGCGCCGATCTGATCGGCCAGAGCAAAGGCTTTCTCTTCAGATTTGTTATAGTTGATGTAGACTTCCCATCCGGCTTCAGCGAAGACTCTGGCGCACTGAGCGCCGATACCTCGAGAACCACCTGTTATAAGCACTTTTTTAGCCATTTTATCACCTGCATTTTTATATAAAAAACAAGACGCGGGGCTATTGCCCCACGTCTTGGCACGCCGTAAGGGATTCGAACCCCTGGCCTTTTGGTCCGTAGCCAAACGCTCTATCCAGCTGAGCTAACGGCGCATCTTTAAAGCTTAACTATACTATCACATTTACGGGAAAATTGCAAGGGATATTTTAATGAAAATGGAAATATTCAGATTAAAATTTGTTCCATGGGAAAAAATCCGGTTTTGGAGCGTGGAAAAAAAGGATTTCTCCTGTTTCAGGATGGGAAAATGTGATTATTTCCGACATGAGCGCTATGGGGCACATATCTCCGCCGCCGTATTTTCTGTCCCCTAAAATGGGCATTTTCCTACTTGCAAACTGGACACGTATCTGATGAGTCCTGCCAGTGTGGAGAAGGACATGTATAAGAGACAAGCTGCCTGCCTCCCAAGGGATAGTGCCCAATGTGTTGTACGCTAGACTGGCATCCCTAACTCCTTTACGAGGCCTTTTGACAACGAAGCTTTTGTTCCTGGACGAGTCATGAAAAAGAAGATCCCGAAGCTCGCCTTCTAAAGGGGAAGGGATACCTTTTACGACGGCAATGTATTCTTTTTTAAAAGTGCCGTTCTGTATCTGACGGGACAGGCTTGCAGCGGCTGCGGAATTTTTGCCGTAGACCATGACCCCGGAGACATCCCTGTCAAGCCGGTGAACGGGAAAAATACTGCTTGTGTGCTGGGATTCCATAAGCTGCCGAACCATGCAGGAGGGCTTGCCGTCGTCCTGAGATGACACTCCGGCGGGTTTTACGCAGACTACTATACTATTGTCGCTGTAAAGTATTTCCATAGCAGCCGCCTCCTTTAAAGTGTTCTTCTTTTAATAATGCCCTATAAAATGGCTTTTTGCAACAGAAAAAACAGCCTGAGCGAACAAATTTCGCTCAGGCTGTTTTTTTATTTATCAACTGTGAAAATTAGTGTGTCCGTTGAGAAGATCTCGCTGTACGTGTCAACGTCTCGGCCTTCAAATTTCATCTGGATATTTTCAATATTTTCTATGCCTACCTCATTTAGCTCCTCTTCGGTGAAAGAGAGCAAATCATAGTATACACTGCCATTTTTCAGCGTTGCGTATATGTAGGATTCGGCCATAAAGTCATTTACTGACATATCGTCGCAGGAGATGATCATATCACTGCCGCTGTCATTTTTAAACAGCAGAGAGAAAACCTCATTTCCGTCGGAATCTTTGCCCTGGTAGTCAATGATTATCTGAACTCCGTCTTCATCGTATAGCGTATTTCCGCCGTCCGGCATAGGCTGCTCATAGGAGCCGGAAGCGGAGGTCGAAAGTGATACTTCTTCAGACTCAAATTCTCTCAGATAGGTATCAGGGTCAACGCCATAGAAAACAAAAGTCATGTCGGATATGGTGGTGATGATGCCGTCGTCGATGGCGTCGTCAAAAAAACTAATGCTCTCATTTGATTTCTTTCCCGCGGAGACGCTTGCGGAAAAGGCGCTGTATGAGATCATAAAGCCGTTTATTGTGGCGTAGTCGCACTGAATGATATAGTCTTTGTCAGAGTTGTTTTCAACAAGAAGGTTTAAAGTGGGCCCGAAGATACCGTCATATTCAAGGTCCACAGCTGTTATAACGATATCATTCTCATCGTAAATAACAGTCTCTTCTATTGTTGCCTCTTCGGGCTCGGCTGTGTTATTGTCGCCGCTTTTCGAGGAGTTTGTGTCGCTGCCACAGGCTGAAAGGACAAGAGCAAAGAGTATAAAAAGGGAGATGATTTTATTCTTCACTTTTTATCCCCCTGTATCTGTCCGGCTGTATCTGGACTATTGGATGTGCCGCTGTTTTTGATTACCGATACAAAGAAGATAGCGGCGAAGATGAGGCAGAGGACGCCCCATACTATAAGGTCTTTAAATATGCCGTTAGAGTTTATACCCAAAAGGCCTGCTATTGCATAGAGTACTGTACAGAAAATGGCGCCACCTCTGCTTGTGCGTGTAGCAATAGCTACAATTCCGGAAATTAGCATTATAATTCCCACAACCATACCGGAGGAACCGCTGGTTCCACCCTCGTCCACTATCGCGTCGCCGATTCCCGCGGCACAAGACTGAAACAGTACCAGGAAAGAAAGAACAATGCTTATTATACCGATGATAAGTTTTGCTGTTTTCAAATTCTCTCACTCTCTTTCTTTATGTAAATGGGGCAAAGATACATGCTTTCATAGGAATTCTTTTTTGACTTCCACATATTTGGCAAGCTTGATACCCTTGCTCACCTCAGGCAAATAGCCTATGCTTATGCCGGAGAGGAGAAGAATGTCTTTTAACGGTCGCCCGCAGTTTTGCAGCTCTCTAGCGTACTTGATACCGAAAAGGTGTACCTGACAGGCGGCCTCATTACGTTTAGCGCTGTCATACATCTGCCTGAGTATGGCGGCTAACTGTGCAGCTTTCATATTTGCTCCTCCTTTGCTATTTGCTTTTTGCAAATAAAATTATACAAAAAGTGAGCAATACCGTTTCCCTCAAATTACGGGAAAAATTACCGGTTACTGAAAGTCAGTTCGCTTTCACCGTTTTCTGTGAGGATTTTATTTACCTCAGGGAACACCATATCTCAGGCATACCTAAGATACAGGAACTTGTGGAGGAAGATGGTCAGCTTTACGTGATAGAGGAGTATATAAACGGCGTGTCCCTGAAGGAAGTTCTGGATGAAAGGGGGCCCCTGCCTTTCCAAGTAGCTGCAAATTATATGCAGCAGCTCTGTCTCATACTGCAACCTCTGCACACCCTTTATCCGCCGATTGTCCATAGGGATATCAAGCCGGGAAATATTATTATCTTACCCTCTGGAAAGCTTTATCTTATTGATTTCAACTCGGCAAAAGAAGCCTATGGAGTTAAAAGCCGGGATACGGTTCTTATCGGTACTGTTGGTTACGCCGCCCCGGAACAGTATGGATTTTTTGAGTCCCAACCTACGGCAGACATATACGCAATGGGCGTGCTTTTTAATGTGATGCTTACCGGCCAAATGCCACAGGAAAAAAGGTATGACGGTCCGGGCGGATATATTGTGGAAAAATGCCTGCAGATGGATCCGGCGGCGAGATATCAATCCGCAGGAGAGCTTCTTGTTGAGCTCCGCTCAGGGAAAGAAAAGAATCAGTCCAAGTTTGCTCAGTGGCTTCCTCCTGGCTTTCGCAGTGGGAAACCGTATTTTATTGCTTTAGCTCTTTTGTGGTATGCCCTTATAATATTTATGAGCGCTGCCATTAGGTCATCTGAGACAAAGGAGCTAATGTCCATTCCGTATAGAATAGGCACTTTTGTCTTGTTTATTGTTATGACGCTGTGGTTTGGAAATTACAGAGATGTCTGGAGTAAGTTTGCCCTCTCGAGAAGCCAGAATAATATTGTAAAAGCCATAGGAGCGATTTTGTGGGGCTTCTTGTTTTTAATAGTTATGATTCTTATGATCTCACCATTTGAACAGTAAAAGACATATAAAAATCCCCCGGAATTTCCGGGGGATTTTTATATTTTGATCAGTTTTCCTAATGTGTTCAATCAAAGAGTATTGCGGTTCGGTAGGATATTGCCGAAGTGAGGCCACAGCCTTCATAGTCTCCAATCATTAAAGCTAACTCCTGAGAGGAAAGATATCCGCCTTTCCCATCGTAGCCAAATAGAGTAACCTCGTCGCCAACACGGCAGTTAATCCCTGTTACATCCACCAGAGCCTGGTCCATACAACAGGCCAGGAGAGGACATCTTACACCGTCTATAAGGACAGGGGCGTGGATACCTACAAGATCGAGATTTAGACCATCGCCGTAGCCTATGCCAATAGTTGCGACTGTGCAGTCTCTTTCGAGCTTGAATTTGCCTCCATAGCCAAGATTGTCGCCTTTTTTTCTACCTTTTATATTTGTAATATATGTACGCCAGGATGCAACTTCTTTAATGTTACCCAGAGGCTTTGTTGGGTGATCCATAATGAGGCGTCTCCCAAGGCGGATGGCCTGGAGATTATACTGAGGGAACAATTCGCTGGCTTCTGAGCCAGAAATGTGCTTTAAAGGTATATCTATGCCAGCATCTTTCAGAGTATTTAAACTCTTCTCAAACAGTGAATACTGACTTTCTACACGGGGGACATCCCCAAGGTCCGCAAAATGAGAAAATACTCCGGAGACTATTATCCAGTGGAAGTTTTGTTTGAACTCATCGACGAAAGAGTCGAGATCACTGCCGGGCTCAAGGCCGATTCTGTGCAGACCGGTGTCGATTTTTATCTGTATCTTAGCGGTTTTGCCGGATTTTTTGCAGATATCCGCGATTTCGGATACAAGGCCTGTTCTGCCTATTGTCATCGTTATATCATTTTCTACTGCGGTCTGTATCTGGAAAGGCAGGATATTTCCGAGAATAAATATATCTTTTTTTATGCCGCTCTCACGGAGAGCGAGAGCTTCAGTCAAATGAGCTACGGCAAAACATTTTACAAAAGGCAGAGGCTCATAAATTTTTGCGGCAGTTACAGCCCCCAGACCGTAAAAATTGTCCTTAAGTACAGGGATTATGTATGTATTAGGTGATAAGGACGTGGCAATATTTTGGATATTTTCCAACAGGATGTTAGAATCTGTGAGCAGGTATGAGTTATTCATTATATTCGTTTTTTTATTCATTTTTCCGTTCCCATACCGGCCCTAAAAAACTGCGACAGGCCGGTACCACTCCTTGCTTAGTATTTAAAAAGCCTTTATAAAAGCAAAAACTTCGGTATTTGTTATAAATACAGGCCGTGTATAGTATTATATTTGCTTTTGCAACATATTGCAACAGGACATTTTAGAAAGAAAAGAGCGTTGTGAAAAAACATAGTAAAACTTTTTCAAAAACGTATATTTATCTATTGACAATGAATATTTAACCGGTGTATACTACATAACGTTAAAAAGAAAGCCTTTGGATAAGAGCCTCGGCTCTGTCCAATGTAAATGAAGGAGAAATAAAAATGAAAAAGATTTTAGCTTTGATGCTTGCACTTGTAATGGCTATGAGCTTTATTGCCTGCAGCAGCACTGACGAAGAGAAAGAAAAGGAAAACGAAGAAACAAATAACGAAACTAAGAAGATAGTTATGGGTACATCCGCTGACTATCCTCCATACGAGTTCCACATCATCCAGGATGGCGAAGACAAGATAGTTGGTATCGACGTATCCCTTGCTCAGCAGATCGCTGACGATATGGGTGCTGAGCTTGAAATCGTTGAGATGAATTTCGACAACCTTATCCAGCTCATGAACCAGGGTAACTGCGATATGGTTCTCGCTGCTATCGAGCCTACCGAGGAAAGACTTGCAAACGCTTCCTGTTCTGATCCTTACTACACAGATCTTCCAGCTATGATCCTTGTTAAGAAAGAAAACCTTGACCAGTATCAGTCCCTTGATGACTTCGCTGGTAAAGTTGTAGGCGCTCAGTCTGGCACAACAAAAGCCGACATCATCACAGAGCAGATGCCTGACGCAACACCAAACCTTATGACAAGTGTTGTTGACCTTGTAAACAACCTTGTATACGACAAGTGCGATGCTCTTGTTCTTGACGGTGCCGTTGCAATGCAGTATGCCGAGTCCAACGACGAGCTTGCAGTTGTAGAGGCTATTTCTCTTGGCGAAGCTCTCCCGTACTGCGTATGGGTAGCAAAAGATGATCCTAAGGGCATTCTTGATCAGATCAATGAGACAGTAGCGAAAGTTACTTCCGACGGTTCCATGGAAAAATGGATTGAGGAAGCAGAAGAGCTCTCCGCTGAGGCTATCGGCTAAGATCATTTGCACAACTATAAATATATATGTGCAAAGCTTAGAAATAAGCTTTGCACATTTGTGCTGTATTACAGGGATAAAGGGGTGCCGCTATGTTTGAATCATTTATAAATCTTTTTACCAATCCAGGTAGAGCGAGCTTTGTAAATTTCAGTTTTTTACCGAAATACAGTGTATACTTTGTAAACGGCGTAATTAATACGCTGTTACTCAGTATAGGCGCTGTTTTGCTTGCCATAATACCTGCTCTTATACTCGCTCTTATGAGATTGAGTAAAAATAAGCTGATAAAGGGAATATCGGGAGCGTACATAGCGGTGTTCCGTTCAACGCCGCTGCTTGTTCAGCTTTCTATCATCTTTTTTGGTGTATTTAACCTTATAAAAATACCTAATATCGTGTTGTTTTTCGGTTTTATAAGATTAAATACGTTTATACCTTTTGTTGTAGCTCTGGCGCTGAACAGCTCTGCCTATGTGGCTGAGATATTCAGAGCGGGCATACTTGCCGTTGACTCCGGTCAGATGGAGGCAGCTAGATCTCTGGGCCTTTCAAAGTGGGATTCCATGAAGCTTGTAGTTTTGCCTCAGGCTGTAAAAAATGTACTGCCGGCCATTGCCAATGAAGTTGTTACCATGGTAAAAGAGTCATCAATATGCTCAGGTTATGGCACTATGGAGCTTATGTGGGCAGCTAAAACGGTTGCCGGTTCAACTATGATCGGCGTTGGACCTTATG
>CALXGH010000053.1 GCA_944387845.1 uncultured Oscillospiraceae bacterium | reverse complement strand
TGAGTATTTTTCAAAATCCCTCAAAATTCTGAGGTCCAGCTTTTTCTCATCAAGAGCCGGTTTTAAATCAATAAGACCATAATATTTTTCCCTGTCCATATCCCGCATGTGGGCACTGGCTGAAAGGACAAGGGGACCGGAAACGCCGAAATGCGTGAAAAGCATTTCACCGAAGCCGGAAAAGACCTCTTTATTTTTGCTGTTATGCACGGAAAAGGACACGTTTCTCAGTGATAGCCCCTGCATTTTGGCGCATTTATCCCCTGCTTCCTCAAGAGGCACAAGTGAGGGACGTAGACCCGTTACACTGTGGCCAAGCTTCTTTGCCATCTCATACCCGTCCCCTGTGGAGCCAGTTTTCGGATATGACAGGCCACCTGTTGCCAGTATGACGCATTTACACTTTACTTCCGTGTTCTCAGTGCGGACACCTACCACGGCCTGACCGTCGGTTATTATCTTCTCCGCCTTTTCGTTTATTATTTCAACGTGATTATTTATAAGGTAATTTCTCAGTGCCGTAACCACCTGAGCAGCTTTATCGGACTGGGGAAACACCCTGTTTCCACGCTCTGTCTTAAGTTTTACGCCTATCCTCTCGAAAAAATTCATGGTATCTTCCGGGGAAAAGGCGTTCATGGCGCTGTAAAGGAATTTGCCGTTATTGGGGATGTTTGCTATAACGTCCCTTACCGGCACATTATTCGTAATATTGCACCTTCCCTTGCCTGTAATGCCAAGTTTTCTGCCGAGATACTGGTTTTTTTCAAACAGTGCCGTTTTAACCCCGTATTCCGAGGCTATGGCCGCAGCAAACATTCCGGCGGCACCGCCGCCAATAACCGCCACATCACATGTCATTTTTCTCATATACCTGATACTCCGCCCAAATATTTTCAAGCTCTGAGAACTTTTCGAGAAGATCCCCTTCAGACCTGTCGGCAACAGCCACAATTATCGCGTTTATAAGGCTCAGTGGCGCAACAAGTGAGTCAACAAAAGAGAGCATATTGCTCTTAGCGTAAAGCCTCATTGTGGAAAGCCTGGCGGCAAGAGATGTCTCTGTGTCCGTTATGGATATAACCGGCACATCCCTGTCTCTTGCAAACTTTATAGCCGAGAGAGTTTTTCTTGAGTACCTTGGAAAGCTCATGGCGATAAGGATGTCATTTTTATTTATACGCATTATCTGCTCAAACAGATCGCTTGCGTAGCTCTCGTTTACAACATGCACATTGGGAAAAAGCATATTAAGATAAAAGCCCATAAAATTGGCCAGAGACGATGAGGAGCGCATACCTACAACATAGATATGGTCCGCCTGTATTATGGCGTCAACGACTTTTTCAAACTCGTCCCTGTCTATCTCTTCCAGAGTTGCTCTTACCTTTTCAATATCTGATGACAAAACTGAGGTGAGGATATCCTTCTCGTTTATTATTGACCTTGTAACCTCTATCCTCTGAACAGATGTGAGCCGGTTTGTAATCATCTCCTGAAGGGCTTTTCTCATTGCGGGGTATCCGTCATACCCCAGCTCAGAGGCGAACCTTACCACAGTGGACTCACTTACCCCTGTCTCCTCTCCAAGCCTGCTGGCTGTGAAGAAGGCTGCCTTATCGTAATTTTCAAGTATGTATTTAGCGATGCGCCGCTGACCTTTAGAAAATGTATCAAAAGAAGAATTGATCACTGCAAGAACATCTCTCGCCATTTCTTATCCCCCTATGCAAGTTTTATTACAACTAAAACACATCATACTAAAAGTTCCCTGCAAATGCAACAGTATTTTGCAATTTTTGATAATTTGTCTTGCATTTATATATCCTTTAAAAGGCTATGTACCTCGTCTTCTGTAAGGTATCTCCAACGTCCGGTCCTCAGGTCGCCAAGACTAAGGGGACCTATTTCCGTCCTCTTTAGCTTTAAGACCGTAAGACCCAGATGGGCGCACATTTTCCTTATCTGGCGGTTTCTTCCCTCGTGTATAGTGATTTTAAAAACCGTTTTATTCTCACCGGCTCTAAGAAGCTCCGCCTCAGGCTTTGATATCATATAGCCGTCTATCTTCATTGGCTCTGACAGCTGTTTTTCCGCGCCAGCGGCGTTTCCTTTTACCGTAACAATATAAGTTTTACTTTTTCCAAAGGACGGGTGCATAAGCTTATTTGCAAAGTCCCCGTCGTTTGTCAGAAGTAAAAGTCCCTCCGAGGCATAATCAAGCCTTCCCACAGGATATACCCTCTCTGAGACGCCCTCCAGAAGATCCAAAACGGTTTTTCTTCCTCGCTCGTCGGAAAGAGATGTTATATACCCTCTTGGTTTATTTAGCATTAAATATACATATTTGCCCTTTGAAAGTTCCACACTCTTTCCGTCGATCTCAACGGTGTCTGTCTCCGGGTCTATCTTAACGCCTGGCAGGACTACCTTACCGTTTACCTTTATCCTGCCCTGGTCTATGAGGGACTCGGCGGCCCGTCTTGACATTATTCCGTATTCAGAAAGGGCCTTTTGAAGCCGAATATACATATTTCCCTCCATATTTACTGATTTTCCTGGCTATACTGCTCTCCGCTGTATTTAAATGACAGCCTTATTATCCTGAGTATTTTTTCCGGCAGGCTGAGAAGCTGACTCTCGTCAACATCAACGTCCTCGGCGTATATGATGCCAACCTCATGCTCAAGATTTCCATTAATATACACTTTCAAAGTACCAGCTCTGTCCCCTTTTGAAATTTTCGCATAAGAGAACTCCGGCACCTCAAAAACTGTCTCTACCTCATCGCTCTCCTGGGTCATTATGGTAAGGCTGTCCTCAAAAACGATATTAGTAGTCTCCTTCGTGCCGCCGATTACCGCAATTTCACCGTAGACTTCGTCTTTTTTGCATATCTGCCTCGTCTCGTATTCCCCGTAGAGCTTTTCATAAATCGCAGTATGATCTTCCCAGTCGTTAGGATCGTCTATCGTAACGCAAATAAAGCGCATTCCGTCCCTGTCAACTGCGGAGACAAGTATTCTGCCTGCAGCCATTGTATAACCTGTTTTTACACCGATAGCGCCCTCCACAGACCACAGAAGTTTATTGTGGTTTGTAAGGGTTCTTGAGCCTACAGTAGCTGTTTTAGTGGATACGATATCGAGAAAATCGTTGTTTTCAAGGGCATAGGCCGTAAGCGTGGCAAGGTCTCTGGCAGATGAATAGTGGCCATCAGCGTCAAGGCCGTGAGGGTTTTTGTATGATGTGTTCTCAAGACCAAGCTCCTTGGCCTTCTCATTCATAAGGACAGCGAAATCCTCAATACTACCCGAGACGTGTATGGCAAGGGCTGACGCGGCATCATTTCCTGAGCTGAGCATAAGACAGTACAAAAGCTCTCTTACAGACATCTCCTCACCAGCCACAAGATAGGCGGAAGAGCCCTCCACATTGGCTGACTCCGATGTTATTTTCACCATATCGTCAAGAGCGCAGTTTTCCAAAACCACAAGCGCGGTCATGATTTTCGTTGTGCTGGCAATAAGCATCTGACTGTCGGCGTTTTTCTCAAAAAGCACTTCGCCGGTACCTGCGTTTATTACTATAGCCGCCTGGGCGGAGACCGAAACTCCCTCCATATCAGCGGCAAGACAGTATGCCGGCGTGCAGGAAATCATTATAGCAATTATAAGTAAAAATGAAAACAACTTTTTCACAATACCCCACCTTTTAAAAATAAGCACTGTCCGAAATTATGGACAGTGCTTATTATTTTCATTTTGGCCAGATATTATCCCTATTTGTCTTCCTCTTTATCTTTCTTTGTCATGTCAGAAATTTTATCGATTATCTCAGGCGCTGAGTCGATGAGTTTTTCAACAGTTGTCGGAGCGTCCTGGACAATATTGAGAACCTTTACGTATCCGTCTTTTATGGTTATAAAAGCCACAGGGGTGATGTTTACGCCTGCACCGCTGGCTCCGCCAAATGCGTTTGGCTGTGTAGACTGCTTTGATGCGAAATCAGATCCTCCAGAAGCGAATCCAAAGCTGACTTTTGATACAGGTATCAAAGTGATTCCGCCAGGTGCCATGATGGGCTGACCGACGATAGTATTAACATCGATCATCTCCCTGATTTTTTCCATTGTTACAGACATTAAATCGCCGATAGGGTGCTTATCCATTTATCGCTCCGCCTTTCTCGTTTTTTCAAAATCACTGTATATTTTAATAAGTTTTGTGCCATGCAATATCGCTATGGACAGTATGCTTATGACTGTCATCTTAAGCTTGGCCTTCACATATACCGTGGGCTCAGTCTCCGTAAAACTTACATCGGCTGTTAAACTGCGCTCTTTTATATTGAAATTATTCTCCAAAACCGGAATAATCATACCAATCCCAGCCCAAGCATAGCCAAAATTCATTGCCGCATTGTAGGCTGACTCCGATGCCGAAACATAGTGCAATATAAGAACATCTATCTTCAGCTTCCGCTTAAATGCCGAAAATGTGTCAGAAATCTCACTGGACATACGCCTGAAAAGCTCAAAACTTCCGCCTTTTTTAATTTCTTCCAGCTTCTCTTCTGCCTTTTTCTTTTTTTCTTTTTTCTTTTTCTTCTCTTTCTTATTTTTCTTCTCTTTTTCCGGTATCACCTGCATTTTAAATGGCCCAAGATTTACCACGAGAAGAACTCCGTCCTGGGAGTACTCAAACAAAGTTCCCACCGGAAGAATAAGAATTATAAAGATTATAGCAATTAAAGCGATCAGTATCGTCATACTACTCTCCACTAAAATCCTTTAGCCGTCAACTGTATTATCTACTATTTTGTCGTTTTGTGCAAGATATAAGTCAATAGCTGACTGAATTTTCATCTGGTCTCCTTCGTTTTCCATATCAGGCAGCGGCGGCAATTCTTCAATATCCGATATACCGAAGGTCCTTAAAAATACAGGCGTGGTTTTGTAAAGTACTGGCCGGCCCGGGGCCTGGAGCCTGCCTGCGCTCTCAATAAGGCCGCGCTCAGTTAGAAGATTTATGGTATATCCGCAGTCCACGCCTCGGACCTGCTCAATATAAGCTCTTGTAACAGGCTGAAAATATGCCACAACCGCCAGCACCTCAAGGGCCGGCTGGGACAGCTGAGGCTGCTTCCTGGTCTCAAGAGCAAGTCGTATGGTGTCGGCGTATTCCGGCGCAGAGCAGAGCTGAAGAGAGTCCTCCAGTCTAATAAGCCTTATACCACGACGCTCAAATTTATATTTGTCCTCAAGGTTTTTGGAAATATCGGAAATAAGACTCTCCTCCACCGCCAGAACCGCCGCTATCCTGCCTGTTGAAACAGGCTCTCCAGATGCGAAAAGTATTGCCTCGACGGCGCTCTCAATATCATGAATTTCCATTTATTTCCACCTCTTCTTCCATGTTCACGGCGTTTACAAATATATCTTCCCCTTCACCAGTCAAAAATATGGCACCGTTCTTACAAAGTTCCAGAACGGAGAGAAATGTCGCCACAAGCTCGCTTCTAGTTTTGCACTGGGAAAACATATCAAAAAGCCGTCTTTTTTTATTTTTTCTCAAATTCGAGACTATTTCATCTGATTTTTCCGATACAGGATAAATCATTCTCTCCGGCATTTTAAATGTTCTGCCGGCGGGAAGATTTATCTGCCCGTCCTCTTTTGCAAGGACTGAGGTAATTGCCTTCAAAAGATCTTCCTTCTCGTGAAAATATCTGTACTCCTTTGCCGCCGGTATATACTCCGGCGCCTTTGGCATAAGGCCAGTGCCCTTTTTATACATCTCAAGGAAGGTGGCGGACATATCTTTTATCTGTGTGTAAACGCTCTTTGCCTTCAGTGATTCAAGAGATGAAATGAGCTCGTCTAGTTCACTTATCTCTTCTTTCGTGTCAAGGAGCATTCTTGTCTTGATATACACAAGGTGGGATGCCATTGCCACAAATTCGCTGGCGATATCAAGATCCATTGCCGCCATATTGTCCAGATACTCAAGGTACTGGTCCAGGATAAGTGATATCTGAATGTCCCGTATCTCTATTTTATTTTTTGAAAGAAGCTGCAAAATAAGGGTAAGAGGTCCCTCAAAGTCCTCTGTGTCGTCTTTGAAAATTCCTTCAAGTTTAAACGTTGGATAATCCATAAACGGTTCCTCAATATATAATATTTACCACGATTTCAAAGGCAAATTTAGCGATATTGTAAAGAAAATAGTACAGTTTGTTTACAAAGAAAGTCAGCGGCCCATCAATGGCCCCTGTAAAAACAAGAACCAGCATTATTATCATGCCGTAGCGCTCATACCTCATAAGGGTAAGGTATTTGTCGTTTGGCAAAAACGAAAAGAAAATTTTCGACCCGTCCAAGGGCGGTATTGGCAGAAGGTTAAATACCGCGAATGCGCAGCTTAAATATGCAGTTGTTAAAAGAAGCTGCAAAACGGCGAAGTAAACCCTGCTTGTAGTCAAAAATGCCAACATAATACCGTAAAGCAGAAAGGCCACCGCGGCAATAAATACGTTCATTGCAGGCCCTGCAAGAGCGGTTATAGCCATACCCTTTTTGGGCTCCCGCATATTAAACATATTTACCGGCACCGGCTTTGCCCAGCCGAAACCGAAAACAAGCATTGATATAAGTCCGATAGGGTCGATATGCTTTATTGGGTTGAGAGTCAGCCTTCCCTCAAGCTTTGCCGTATCGTCCCCTAATCTGTACGCCGTGTACCCATGGGCAAGCTCATGGAGTGTAACGCATAAGAGGGCCGGCAATATCCTGATTATGATATTTGTAAGATACGACCAGTCAAGACTTCTTAAAAATTCCATCATTTTATCAAGACCTCTGAAAATCAGACATAACTTTCAATTATGCCTATGAGTCTACCCCGCCCTTCGCCGGTCTCGGCAGAAAACGGTATAACCTCTACCTCGTCGGTTATCTGAAGGGTAAGACGTATATTGTCCATATTTTCCTGTATCTGGGACTTTTTCACCTTGTCCACCTTGTTGGCAACCACAACAAAATCGGAGCCTGTACTTTTAAACCAGGCGGCCATGGTAACATCGTCCGCTGTGGGTTTATGTCTTGCGTCCACAATCATTATACCCAAAGTTACAATGCCTTCGGTGGCAAAATAGTTTTCCATGAGCTTTGCCCATCTGTCTTTTTCCGCCTTTGGCACCTTGGCAAAGCCATAGCCTGGAAGGTCGACAAAATATGCCGAGCCATCCACAGAAAAATAATTTATGTGCACAGTCTTACCAGGAGTGTTTCCCACTCTGGCAAAATTTTTCCTGTTTAATATCCTATTTATTACTGATGATTTTCCCACATTTGATTTCCCCGCGAACACTATCTGCGGAAGGGGGTTCATAATAAAATCCGACGGCTTTACTGCGGATTTTACAAATTCTGCATTGTGTAAATTCAAACCGACCATCCTTTCATAATTGTGGAGAAAAAGCCGCACGGGACTGTGCGGCTTTTAAGTATACTATTGACTTACAAATTCGCGGCAATGTCTGGGTCAAACTCAGGCTTCGGATGTCTGAAGACAGTGGGAGGAACGCCTTCAGTTACACACTGCTTTGTTATTATAACCCGTTCTATCTTCTCGTCTGATGGTACAGTGAACATTACATCAGTCATAATGTTTTCAAGTATTGACCTCAGACCTCTTGCGCCGATATTCAGCTCTATGGCTTTGTCGGCTATGGCGTTTAACGCCTCGTCCTCAAATTCAAGATTTACATGGTCCATTGCCAAAAGCATTTTATACTGCTTTGTAAGGGCGTTTTTCGGCTTTGTAAGTATCGCCACAAGATCCTCTCTGGAAAGAGAGTTCAGGGTGGAAATTACAGGCATTCTACCAATAAGCTCCGGTATGATGCCGTATTTAATAAGGTCGTGGGACTGGACATTCTGAACGATCTGGCCAAAATCCTGTTCCTTTTTAGACTTTATCTCGGCGCCGAAGCCGATACTCTTTTTATCCATCCTGTTTTCAATTATCTTTTCTATGCCGTCAAAAGCGCCGCCGCAGATGAAAAGGATATTTGAGGTGTCAACGGAGATAAACTCCTGGTGGGGATGCTTTCTTCCACCCTGTGGCGGAACATTTGCAACAGTACCCTCAAGTATCTTCAGAAGGGCCTGCTGAACGCCTTCACCTGAAACGTCCCTTGTAATTGACGTGTTTTCGCTTTTGCGGGATATTTTATCGATTTCATCGATATAAATTATGCCTCTCTGAGCGTACTCAACATAGAAATCAGCGGCCTGAAGGAGCCTTAAAAGTATGTTCTCAACATCGTCGCCAACATAGCCCGCCTCAGTGAGAGTGGTTGCGTCAGCTATGGCAAAAGGAACATCAAGCATTTTCGCCAGAGTCTGTGCGAAAAGCGTCTTTCCGCTGCCGGTAGGTCCGATAAGCAGAACATTGCTCTTTGAGAGCTCAACATCGTTTTCCATGTGTGGATAGAAAATACGTTTATAGTGGTTGTAAACCGCAACGGACAGAGCCACTTTCGTCTTTTCCTGACCGATGATGTACTGATCCATGTAGGCCTTTATCTCCGCAGGTCTTGGCAGAGTGTCCATGATGTTCTCATCAGAACCCGGCTCTTCATGTTCTACGCTTACGATGTCGTCCTCTGCCAAAATATTGTTGCAAAGGTCGATACACTCGTTGCATATTGCCACACCATGCCCTACAATAAGGCGCTTTACCTGATCTTCAGTTTTATTGCAGAAGCTGCAGCGCATGGTTTTTTCATTAAAATTAGCCATAAAATATGCCTTTCAAATTTTAGCGATTTTTTATAACTTTATCGATCAACCCAAATTCAACAGCCTGCTCTGAGGTCATGAAATTATCTCTCTCGCAAGCTTCACGAATAACCTCTATAGGCTTGCCGGTATTCTCGGCAAGAATTTCGTTTAATCTGTCCTTGATTCGCAGTATGTTCTCAGCGTGGATCCTGATATCCGTAGCCTGACCCTGGAATCCTCCGGATGGCTGATGAATCATGATCTCAGCGTTTGGCAGAGCGAACCTCTTGCCCTTTGCGCCGGCGGACAGCAGAAACGCACCCATGCTGGCGGCAAGGCCGATGCAGATGGTAGAAACGTCTGCCTTTATATACTGCATTGTGTCATAGATCGCAAGTCCTGCCGTAACTGATCCCCCAGGGCTGTTGATATAAAACTGAATATCTTTATCCGGATCCTGTGCCTCGAGATAGAGAAGCTGCGCTACTACAAGACTTGCCGTAGTATCATTTACTTCCTCGCCAAGGAAGATGATACGGTCGTTTAAAAGTCTTGAAAAGATATCATAAGAGCGCTCGCCTCTTGAGGTCTGTTCAACTACATATGGTACTAAACTCATATTATCGTCTCCTTCTCGATTACAATTTACATCAGATACTATCCAATTATGACAAGAACTATTCAAAGGCTTTTATCTATCTTATTCCTCTGTCTTTTCTTCAGCTTCCTTAGCTTCTTCTTTCTTTGCTTTCTTCTTCTCTGCTACTGCGGAAGAATAAACAAGCTCAGCTGCCTTTTCTCTCTTAACAAGCTTTGCAACCTCTTCAGCTGGGATAACGGCCTTTATATTGTCTTTCTCCATACCGTACTCCTGAGCGTACTTGTCATATTCAGCCTCAAGCTCTTCCTCTGTGGCCTCAAGATTTTCAAGCTCGGCAATCTTGTCAAGAGCGATCTCCTCCTGAAGCTCAGCAAGTGCAGAACCCTTAGCGTTCTCACGGAAAGCGTCAAGGTCCATGCCAAGAGCCTTCATGTAGGACTCGAAAGTCATGCCCTGCTGGGAGAGTCTATAATTATAGTTTTCAATTGTAGAGTCAACGCGCTCCTCAACCATAGCGTCAGGAACATCGCACTGCATACCCTCGATTACCTTTGCCATTACCTGGTTGCGGAAAGAAGCCTCAACAGAAGCCTTCTTGCGGGCGGAAATCTCTTCTTTAAGGTTTGCCTTGTATTCTTCAAGTGTGTCAAACTCAGAAACGTCTTTTGCAAATTCGTCATCAAGCTCAGGTAAAATGCTCTCTTTAACCTCGTTGACCTTTACTTTGAATACAACTGCCTTGCCTGCAAGATCTTCAGCGTAATTTTCAGGGAAAACAATATCCAAATCCTTCTCGTCGCCTGCTTTTGTGCCGACGAGCTGTTCCTCAAAGCCGGGTACGAAATAGCCGGAACCAAGAACAAGGTCATAGCCTGTGTCCTTACCACCGTCAAATGGTACGCCGTCCAGGAAACCTTCAAAATCAATATTTACTGTGTCGCCGTTTTCAGCAGCTCTCTCAACTGCCTGAATTCTTGCACTGCGGCCGCGAACCTTTTCAAGCTCTTCCTCAACTTCAGCCTTCAGGACTCTTACAGCTGGCTTAGGAGCCTCAATGCCCTTGTACTGACCCATTGTTACCTCTGGGTAAACGGCTACTGTATATTTGATATCAACTGTCTTATCGTCGTTGATTTTAACATCTGTAACTGATGGACGTCCAACTACGTTGAGCTTTTCGCTTTCAACGGCGAAATTGAAGCCCGGCTGGAAAAGCTCATCAAGAGCATCTTCATAGAAAACAGAGGCGCCGTACATGCCCTCGATGACCTTACGTGGTGCCTTGCCTTTTCTGAAACCGGGTACATTGATTTTTGATCTGTTTTTAACATAGGCTGTGTTTACTGCCTTCTCAAACTCATCGCTTGCAACAACAACGGTGAGTTCAAGAGTATTTTTTTCTTTTTTCTCTAAATTCTTTACGTTCACAATACTGTTCCTCCCAATTTAGCTTTTGCATAAATGAATAGCATAAAAGCATGCCAGAGTATTATAGCAAAATTTGTTATTAAATGCAATATATTATTACTATTTTATGGGCCAAATATTATCTATACAGAATAAATACAGTCCTTATGGCCCGCTCTCGGACTCACACGACTTTTACCGGTTCGAAACCTATATAATCAGCGGAGACCATTTTATAATAGATGCCGTCCACATTCCCTTCAACGGCGAATCTGTGGCCGCTGCCGTGGATATGGCCGTAGTAACATTTCCTAACGCCGTAGTCGCCCATCATTTCCACGATCTCATTGCAGACATATTTATTGTACCTTGGGGGGTAGTGGAAAAAGCAATACTTCTTCTCAAAGCCATCAGCCAGCTTTAAGGATGTCTCAAGTCTGGACAGCTCCCTGGCTAATATCTTTTTGTCGTGGCTATCCCCTTTCTCCTCCTCATAAAACCAGCCTCTCGTGCCGCAGATTGCGATATCCTCATAGGAAAAGAAATTGTTATGGAGAATGTCTATGGTGGCTATATCGTTTTGTGCAAAAATCTTTTTCGCCTTTGTGGCTGTGGACCACCAGTAGTCGTGGTCACCTTTTAACATTATTTTCTTCCCGGGCAGGCCCTCCCTCAACTCCAAATCCTCCACCCATCCATC
>CALXGH010000052.1 GCA_944387845.1 uncultured Oscillospiraceae bacterium | reverse complement strand
GAAGGCATTTCCAAAGTTGGCGAGATTGTGGACCTGGGTGTAAAGCTCGACATTATTGAAAAGGGCGGCGCATGGTTTACATATGGTGAACAGAGATTCCAGGGTAGAGAGAACATAAAAAAATATCTCAAGGAAAACCCTGAGATCGCCGATGAGATTGAAAAGAAGATAAGACAGAACGCAGTTAAACTTATGTCCCCACAGGCTAAGGCTGCAGCGGTTGCCGCCGGAAGAGCGGTTGATGTATCGGCAGACGATTTTGAGGACTGATGTTTAAATGCCGGAGGATAAAATAAAGCTTATAAAGCTCACTAAGTCTCCAAAAGCTGACGACAGGTTTTATGCTCAGTTTGACAACGGGGACGCTTTTACAGTAACGATAGCCCATATTGCCGACTTTGACCTTTTTACAGGTGCGAAACTTGACATGGACTCTTTTAGAGAGTTGTCTTATGATGCCGAGCGGTCGAAGGTAAAGAGCCGAGCACTGAGGATGATGTCCACAAGGCCGATGTCAAAAGGTGAGATTGTGGAAAAACTTACCCAGAAAGGCGAGAGAGAGGAAATGGCTCAGGAAGTAGCGCTGTGGCTTGAGGAAATTGGCGCTATAAATGAGGAAGATTACTCGAGAACTATTGTTTCACACTATGCACAAAAAGGCTATGGGGCAGGTAAAATACGAAATGAGCTGTATAAGAGAAAAATTCCGAGAGATCTGTGGGATGAGGCTATGGAAACAATGCCGGAGGACGAGAGTATAATCGACAGGCTTGTGGAGAGTAGACTTAAAAACAGAGAGCCGGACAGAAAAGAGATAAAAAAAGTCAGTGATATGCTGCTGCGCCGAGGATATTCCTATGAGGAAGTACGAGGCGCATTGCGGCGTTTTGTAGAAAACCTGGAAGATTAGGTTTGAAATATTGTTTCACGCGGACCGCCGAGACAGACGGTGTTGGGCGGACGGAACAGAAGGAGAGAAGTATGGCGGAAAAAATTTGTCTTGTATCCCTTGGGTGCGCTAAAAATCTTATAAACAGCGAACAAATGCTGTCTCTTTTGGTGGACGCCGGGTATGAGATAACCGACGACTATGACGAGGCAGATGTAGGCATAATCAATACCTGCGGCTTCATCGACAGCGCGAAAATGGAGGCCATTGAGAATATCATTAAACTTGGCCAGTATAAACAGGAAGGAAAGCTTAAAAAACTTATCGTTACAGGCTGTCTTGCCCAGAGATATAAAGATGAGCTTTTCACAGAACTGCCAGAGATAGATGCTGTTTTGGGTGTAGGAAATTATGAGGAGATCGTCCAGACAGTTAAAGATGCATTAGCTACAGATAAGAAAATATCCAAGTATGGCAGTATAGATAACCCTATTGAGGAGACAGGTAGACTTGTTTCTACTGGACCTGCCTGGGCGTACATAAAAATAGCGGACGGTTGCGACAACCGCTGCGCTTACTGCATAATTCCATATCTCAGGGGTAGATTCCGTTCAAGGCCAATGGAAAATATTATTGAAGAGGCAAAAGCCCTTGCAGAGTCTGGAGTTAAGGAACTTATCGTTGTTGCTCAGGATATAACAAGATACGGTATTGATCTTTATAAGAAGCTGAGCCTTGCGGACCTTCTGAAAGAGCTTTGCAAGATAGACGGTATACAGTGGATAAGGCTCCACTATCTATATCCAGACGAGTTTACAGATGAGCTTATTGACGTTATCGCAAATGAGGATAAAATCGTAAAATATTTGGATATTCCAATTCAGCATATAAATAACGTGATTTTAAAACGCATGAACAGGCGTGGTACCGGCGATGAGATAAGAGAGCTTTTTGCTGAAATTAGAAGACGTATACCTGGTGTCGTTTTGAGAACGAGCCTTATATCAGGATTGCCAGGGGAAGGCGAAGCGGAGTTTGAGGAACTCTGTGAGTTTTTAAGAGAAGCAAAAATCGAAAGAGCCGGCGTTTTCCCATATTCTCCTGAGGAGGGAACTCCAGCCGAGAGGATGGAGAGACCAGATACAGAGACGGCAAACGAGAGAGCGGAAATGATAATGGAAATCCAGGCTGGGATAATGGATCAGTTCAACCAGAGCCGAATGGGGGCTGAGGAAACAGTCCTGTGTGAAGGCTTTGATGAGGAATACCAGTGTTATACCGGCAGGAGCTTTGCTGAGTCGCCTGATATTGACGGACGTATTTTATTTACCGGTGAGAATATTGAGCCGGGCGATTTCGTAAAAATTAAAATAACCGAAGATTGGGATGGCGATCTTTACGGTGAGCAGATATAACTGCAAGGAGGAAGAATCATGACTACCGCAACAAAAATCACATTTGTTAGAGTTTTTCTCATACCTGTATATGTTGTTTTGATGATGATAGGCTCACAGCCAATGAGAATGGTGGCATTGGGTGTGTTTATTGTGGCCAGCGTAACCGACTTTATCGACGGTCATATTGCCAGAAAATATAACCAGGTAACAAATCTTGGTAAGTTTTTGGACCCACTGGCAGATAAACTTCTTGTAATTGCGGCCCTTATGCTCTTTGTAGGGGAAGGGCAGATGCCTGCCTGGGCAGCACTTCTTGTTATAACAAGAGAGCTTGCCGTAACAGGTCTTAGACTTATCGCTGTTGAGAAGGGTGTAGTAATCGCGGCTGGAAAATCAGGAAAGTTTAAAACAGCGTCAACTCTGGTGTGTATTTGTATAATGATGCTTGAAATTCAGAGTATTACGATAGTGGGCAATATAACTGTAAACACAGCCTGTATAGCTCTTATCGTTGCAACGACTTTATACTCCGGAATTGAGTACTTTGTACAGAATATAGGAGTATTTTCAGAGGACAAATAGGCAGCTTTTTAAATTTTCGGAGGAAAATATATGAAATTATATAATTCAGCTACACAAAAAAGAGAAGAGTTTATACCCAAGGATCCATCCATCGTTAAGATGTACACTTGCGGTCCTACGGTTTACCATTACGCTCATATAGGCAATTTGCGCTCTTACATAATGGAAGATGTGCTTGAAAAGTATTTAAGATACGCTGGGTATAACGTAAAAAGAGTAATGAATATTACTGACGTTGGCCATCTCACAAGCGACGCTGACGAAGGCGAAGATAAGATGCTTAAAGGCGCAAGAAGAGAGAAAAAGACGGTTATGGAGATTGCAAAGTTCTATACAGACGCCTTTTTTGCCGACTGCGAAAAGCTGAATATCAAAGTGCCAGATGTAGTTGAGCCGGCTACAAATTGTATAGACGAGTATATCAAGATAATAGAGAGACTTATGGAAAAGGGATATGCCTATTTTGCCGGTGGCAATGTCTATTTTGATACGTCTAAGCTGGATAAGTACTATATTTTCAACGACCATGATGAAGAAGATCTGGCAGTAGGCGTCAGAGAGGGCGTTGAAGAGGACAAGAACAAGAAAAATAAGGCGGATTTTGTTCTCTGGTTTACAAAATCTAAGTTTGAGGACCAGGAACTGAAATGGGAATCCCCATGGGGAATGGGTTACCCAGGCTGGCATATTGAGTGCTCTGGCATATCAATGAAGCATCTGGGGGACTATCTTGACATTCATTGTGGAGGTATTGACAACGCATTTCCTCACCACACAAATGAGATTGCCCAGTCTGAATCTTATTTAGGCCACAAGTGGTGCAATTTCTGGTTCCATGTACATCACCTTAACACTACATCAGGAAAAATGAGCAAGTCCTCAGGGGAGTTTCTCACGGTATCGCTTCTGGAAGAAAAGGGATATGATCCGATAGTATATAGATTTTTCTGCCTCCAGAGCCATTACAGAAAGAATCTTGTTTTCTCATATGAGAATCTTGATAATGCCGTAACGGCGTATAATAAGCTGATTTCAAGAATTGCCGCCTTAAAAGACGAGGGTGAAATTGATCAGAGCGCTGTAAAAGAGCTTGATGGGAAGTTCAGAGCCGCTCTTGATAATGATTTGAACACATCTCTTGCCGTAACAGCTGTGTATGATGTTCTAAAATACAAGACAAACGACCGGACAAAGCTCTATCTGCTTGGAGAGTTTGATAAAGTTCTGGGTCTGAACCTTATTTCCGCGGCAGAAAAAGCTAAGAATACTGAGGCGAAAGCGGAAGCTGCTAGTTCAGAGAGTGATCCTGTTATTGACGAGCTTATTGCGAAAAGAGCACAGGCTAAGAAAGACAAGAACTATGCTGAAGCAGACCGTATAAGAGATGAGCTTAAAGCTCAGGGTATAGAAATTACAGACACACCACAGGGAACAACATGGAGGAAGATATAGAGCGATGCACTACGTAAGAAGACTCAGGGGAGAGGAACTGTATAATTGCAGAGATCTGGGCGGATATGCCGTAGAAGGTGGAATGACCAAATTCGGAGTTTTTCTCCGGTCAGAAGTTCCATTTTTCTGGACAGAAAAGGACGTTGAGATGATTCGGGAATATGGGGTTACAATGTCGCTGGATTTCCGTACTGAAGATGAGTGCAGCGAGAGACCGTCATTGCTGAAGGACCGGGATTGGGTAGAATACAAAGCAGTGAAAGCCTTTGAGCTCCGGCGTGCTTTATACCAGTGGGGTACTGAAAATGAGACACTGCCTTTTAAATGGAGCAGGGCATATAGAAGCCTTATGGAGACGGGAAAACCATGGATGAAGCAGTCCATGGAACTGGCTGCTGATTGTAATGGAGTCTGCCAGTTCAACTGCAATTCTGGAAAGGACAGGACTGGAATGTTTGCCGCAGCTTTGCTGGCAATCGCTGGTGTTGCTGTGGAGGATATTGCCGCCGATTACTGTGTATCCCAGGGTCTTCTTGATATTTTTTATGAAAAAGGCGTTAAGATGATGTATTCCAGAAAAGATCGTGGAATAAAAGAGAAGAGCCCGCTGCTTATAACTTCGCCTGACAATATTTTTGATATTTTTGATTACATGGACAAGACTTACGGTGGCTTCATGGGGTACCTGAAAGACTGCGGTATATCTGATGACACTATTGAAAAGATAAGAGCGAAGTTTATTGAACGGTTTTAAAATTAATTAGAAATATATTGGTATTGGGAGAGATTGTTTAGATGAATTATTCCAGAAGACTGGTTCTTGAGAGTGTGTATAATTGCAGGGACCTTGGCGGTTATGCCACAAAAAACGGGAAAAGAACAAAATTCGGCGTGTATGTCAGATCCGAACTGCCGATGAATACAAGCGAAAATGATGTTAATTTTTTGTTTGATTACGGAATTAAAACGGTACTTGACCTGCGATTTGTGGTGGAGGCAGAGAGCAGACCTTGCGTATTTAAGGATATGGATGAGATAAGGTACATTATTGAGCCACTCTTTCCAGATATTAAGTCCGATGAAGATGTAAAGAAATACTGGACAGCCACCGAGGACGCAAAAAATGATCCACTGAGATGGGCAAAAGAATACATAAATATGGTGGAAAAAGGGAAGAATTGGACAAAGAATGTTATTGAGATAGCTGCCAATTGTGATGGCGCGATGCTTTTCCATTGTTACACAGGCAAGGACAGGACCGGCATAATTGCGGCTCTCCTTCTGGGTATAGCTGGTGTTCCGACAGAGGATATCGCAGCAAATTACTCTGAATCTCAGAGCTTCCTCGATCCGTTTTTCGCGAAAAATATGAAAGTGTTTAATAAAGAAGACAGGGTCGCTAACATGGCGTATTCATTCTTATATACTTCACCAACTAATATGTTTATTTTGATGGACCACTTTGAAAAGAAATATGGTGGCGTTGAAAACTATTTGAGAAGCTGCGACATATCTGACGAAGTTATGGATAAGATCAGAGATAAGTTCGTGGAAAAATAAATTTTGGAGGTCGTACCATGAAGCTGATGGTTATTGACGGAAACAGTATTATAAATAGAGCGTTTTTTGGACTGAGGCTTCTCTCAACAAAGGACGGACTTTATACAAACGCTGTTTTTGGATTCCTTAATATATTAAATAAGCTGTTGGGGGAAGATAAACCTGATGCTTTGTGCGTTACATTTGACTTAAGCGCCCCCACATTTCGTCATAAGAAATATGACGGTTACAAGGCACAGCGCAAAAAAATGCCGGAAGAGCTGGCAATGCAGCTTCCAGTAATGAAAGAAGTCCTGGAAGCGATGAATATTAATTATTACCAGTCTGAGGGATATGAGGCTGATGACCTTATCGGCACCATATCCCGTATCTGCGATAGTGCTGATTGGGAATGTATAGTTGTAACAGGGGACAAGGACAGTTTCCAGCTTATAACTGACAATACCAGCGTCAAGCATGTTAAATCCAGAATGGGTCAGACAGAGACAAAGCTTTACAATAAAAACGCCTTTATTGAGGAGTACGGCTTTGAGCCGCCTAGGATGGTAGATCTTAAGGCGCTTATGGGGGATGCCTCTGACAATATTCCAGGTGTTTCTGGGATTGGCGAAAAGACCGCTATGGACCTTATAAGAAGGTTCGACAGTGTGGATTATATCTACGATAATATTGAATCCATTGATGTCAAAGACTCAGTTAGGAAAAAGCTTATAGCTGGTAAGGACCAGGCGTTTATGAGCTATGATCTTGCAAAAATAATATGCGATGCTCCAATTGAGTTTAACCCCGATGACAATCTCATTCAGTCAGTAGATAATGATAAACTCTACTCCGTATTTAAGAGGCTTGAGTTTAACAAAATGATAGAGCGGTACAATCTTACGCCTCCTGCTGAGGAGAAAGAAGAAGAGATCTTTACGGCAGAGATTGTAAGCCTTGACATTACGGATTTAGAGACCCTTGATAATGTTATAAAAGAACTTGAAAATTTACCGTGGGTTGCGCTGGATACAGACGATGACCTTGAGTATATTTCATTTGTTTATGATACGAAAATATATAATATCTGCCATGAGAAATTCCAAGATGATTGGAACGAAGCTCTTTCAAAGATATTCTCATCGAAAATCAAAAAATCCTGCCACAATGTGAAAGATATGCAGCACAGGCTTATGAAAAAAGGCCTTAATTATGACGGCTTTGTCTTTGACACGGACATCGCGGCATATCTTCTTGATCCAACGGCAAACACATATAATCTTGCCTCTCTGGCGGAGCATTACTGCGGTTTTAAAATGATCTCCGGCGGAGATGAAAATGGGCAGCTCTCACTTATGCAGGATGTTAACAGGACAGTTGAGATAATGCAGAACGCAGAGGCTGTTTGCCTTCTCACTGAAGAACTTGGTGAAAAGTGCAGGGACCTTGGAATGGACAAGGTTCTTGAAGAGATCGAACTTCCTCTTTGCCCGGTTTTGGCTGAGATGGAAAATGAGGGTATACTGGTGGACAGAAACGCCCTTGCTAACTTCGGCTCGCTTTTATCAAAAGGTATAGAGCAGCTTGAAAGTGAGATTTACAATCTGGCTGGAGAAGAGTTTAATATCAATTCTCCAAAACAGCTGGGGATAGTGCTTTTTGAAAAACTTATGCTCCCGGCACCCAAAAAGACAAAGACAGGGTACAGTACAAATATTGATGTACTTGAAAAGCTTAAAAATAAGCACCCTATAATAAATCTTATTATCGAGTACAGACAGCTTGCAAAATTAAAATCCACATATGCCGACGGCCTTATCAAATTTATAGCCGATGACGGCAGGATACACACAACTTTCCAGAATACCGTTACGGCAACAGGTCGTCTCTCGTCTACAGATCCTAATCTTCAGAACATTCCGGTGCGGACTGAGCTTGGCGAGGAGATAAGAAAAATGTTTGTCTCTGGGCCTGGAAATGTTCTGGTGGACGCCGATTACAGCCAGATAGAACTGCGGCTTCTTGCCCATATTTCTGGAGATAAGGCAATGCAGGAGGCGTTTTTGAGCGGCGAGGACTTCCATAGGGTAACGGCGTCCCAGGTATTTGGCGTGCCCTTTGAGGAAGTTACGAGCCATATGCGTTCAAGCGCAAAAGCTGTAAACTTCGGCATTGTTTATGGAATATCCCAGTTCTCACTTTCTCAGGATATAGGTGTTTCAGTTGCCGAGGCAAAAGAGTATATGGACCGCTACCTGTCGAAATACAGCGGCGTGCGCCAGTACATGAAGGATATAGTTGCAAAAGCTAAAGAAGACGGGTACGTTTCAACTATATACGGTAGGCGGAGAAATCTTCCGGAGCTCAAGTCCTCCAACTTCAATGTAAGATCATTTGGCGAGCGTGTGGCGCTCAATATGCCAATACAGGGCACGGCTGCGGATATAATGAAAATTGCCATGATAAAGGTTAGAGACAGACTTAAAAATGAAGGATTGAAGGCAAAAATTCTCCTTCAGATCCACGACGAGCTCATTGTGGAATGTCCTGAAAGCGAGGCTGACAAAGTTGAGGAGATACTCTGTCAGGAAATGCAGTCCGCAGCAGACCTTTCTGTTCCACTTATTGCTGAGGCAGGTAGAGGTAAGAGCTGGTATGAGGCGAAGTAAAATATGATAATTTTAAACGCAAAACAGAGCGATCTTGATGAGATACTGGAGATCGAGGAGGAGAGTTTTTCGGAGCCGTGGAGCAAAAGCGGAATGGAGTTTGAGATAGACAGCGATGATACTTATGTCCCAATAGTCCGGGATAAGGGTGAGATGTTCGGTTATCTTGTGCTCCACTGCTTCGTGGATGAGGCAGAGCTGTTCCGGGTGGCTGTACGGAAGAAGTACAGAAATATGAAAATCGCCACAAAACTTTTGATCTCGGCTCAAAAATTTGCCCAGCGAAATGGTATAGAGAAGATTTTTCTTGAGGTCAGACAGAGCAATATAAATGCCATAAAACTTTATACCTCCGGTGGATTTGAAAAACTGGGGGTAAGAAAAAACTATTACGAGAATCCCAAAGAAGACGCTATAATAATGGTATGTAATACAGGAAGAGGTGAGGGCAAATGATAATTATGGCTGTTGAATCCTCGTGCGACGAGACCGCCGTAGCCATTGTAAGAGATGGCCGCGAGATAATGTCAAATGAGGTGTATTCCCAGGCTGATATGCATGCTCTCTACGGCGGTGTTGTGCCGGAGATAGCGTCAAGAAACCATATTATTGTTATATCGAAACTTGCAGACTCTGCTGTAAAAAAGGCGGGGATTAAAAAAAGTGATATAGACGCGGTTGCTGTAACATACGCGCCAGGGCTTATCGGAGCTCTCCTCGTTGGGGTTAATTTTGCGAAAGCCGCGGCCATGTCCCTTGGTGTTCCCCTGATACCAGTTCACCATGTAAAAGGACATATTGCGGCAAATTACATAGCTTATCCTGACCTTGAGCCACCGTTTGTTTGTCTAGCGATATCTGGCGGTAACACCCTTATTGCCAATGTGAAAAGCTACACAGAGGTTGAGATAATCGGTACAACAAGAGACGATGCGGCAGGTGAGTGCTTTGATAAGGCGGCAAGAGTTCTGGGCCTTCCTTATCCTGGCGGACTTCCCATGGACAAGCTGTCTCAGGGCGGCGACGACAGTGCATATAAACTACCACATGCGAAAATCGAGGGGCACCCGTATGATATGTCTTTTTCCGGCCTTAAAACTGCGGTAGTAAATCTTGTACACAACGCAGAGCAGAAAGGGGAAGAACTTGACAGGCCGGGCCTGGCGGCATCCTTTGCACGGGCGGTCAGTGAGACACTTGTTCCACGAACCATATCCGCGGCAAAAGATCTGGGATATGATAAGATTGCTGTTGCCGGCGGTGTTGCGGCAAACTCCAGAATAAGAGCGGACTTTGAGAAAGTGGCCGCTTCTGAAAATATAAAGCTCTATATACCACCGCTGAAATACTGCGGCGACAATGCCGCAATGATAGGATGTCAAGGCTATTACGACTACCTGACGGGCAAAACAGCCGAAAGCGACCTTAACGCCTATGCTACCATGGCCATATCAGAAAAGATGTAAATAAAAAGAGCGCTTTTACGTAGCGCTCTTTTTGTTTTTTATAAAATAATAATATGAGTAAACAATAAATATATATGGTTATGTAAATTAAGTCACTTATTTTATTTTAACAAAAGTAAAAAAAATCGGGGGTATAATTTTCAACATAAATAGCTAATAGCTTGTAGCACAATAGATTTAGCGCTGTTGATAAGTCTGTGGAAAATGTGAATAACTTTTTGTAGATATATATGCATAAATAGAATTATGTAAATAGAAAAAAGCTCTTGACAAAAGTTTTTATTTGTGAGTATGGTTTCCAAATTGTAAGTTTTATGTCAAAATATGCCCACTTTACATTGTAAATTTAAGGTGAAAAAATAATTATTTTTTGTTATTTTTTATGTAAATGGGGTATTCAGGAACAAAATTCAAAATTATACAGATTGTAATTTTAACTTTGTGATTTATATAAAAACATCTGTTTTTCAATCAAAAACAAGGTTTGATTTTTGTAGCTGTATAATTTTACCATTTAGCATCAAAAAGGAGACTTTTAAAATATAAAAAGGCACAAGTAACGATGTGGGAATATAGCGCCTCTTGCTGGGTTATATATTTATAATGTACATATACCTTTTGCAAATGTGTAGGGAAAAGGTAAAATTTATCTTGCCATGCAAGGCAGATATTTTATATTGTAAAAAGCTCTATGATTTAGAATATATTGCCCAAGAGGCTAAAGTATTTTAACCATAGTTTTTGACATTGATCACATTCTGTGCTGCTTGACAATGAATGGTATATAATGTAAAATAATACACACAAATTTGATATGGACAGTTAGCTCAGCTGGTAGAGCTTCCGCTTGACGTGCGGAAGGTCGGGGATTCGAGTTCCTCACTGTCCACCAGAAAACGCATGGAAATCGTGATATTCTCCATGCGTTTTTACCTTTTTCAAAGTTTTATATATGGAAAAAATAAAATTAAGACAGTACTAAAAAACAGATAATACTCTTTATATCGACTAATTTTTTTTCGTCAGGTATTGATTTTTCCATAAAAAACCGTTATTCTATAAGCGCCGGAAACAAAAAAGCGGCAGACCGCAGGGTGCGGCAACACCCCACGGTCCTGTGCAGAGTGAAAGAGCACTCGTACACAACAGCATAGCTGTACCACGGAAGCAATTATAACGTTTTTTGCAACTTTTGACAAGTACGCTTTTTGATTTCAAAGGGAAGCAATGGCGTACAAAGCACATTTGCGGAAAAGGTTAGAATGCGTTTGTGAAAGCGTTTCAAAGTTTTTTGACGCGGTGTATGAGAATTCACTCATACACCGCGTTTTTGTTCCGGCGAGCCGGATGACATGAGCCGGGCAGCGGAAAAGCTGTTCGGTTCGGGTCATCGGTTTCGCCAAAATTTGTGGAAAAACGCTGTAAAATTTTAAAAAAATCATAATAACTGTTGCATATTTTGGTGAAAAGGTATAATCTATTTAAGGATAACACTCATAGAGAAATATTGTGCTATTCTTAAAGGACAAGCTGTAAATTTTTTTATAAAGGAGAGAAAAACATGAAGAAAAAACTTTTGTCAATTGCAATTGTTTTGGCTATGGTTCTGGCGCTGATGCCTGCTACTGCCCTTGCAGCCGGCCCAGAAGGATATTGGTCAGACGTTGTAACTGCAGAACCAGAGACAGGTTATGTTGCCGATACAGAGGCAAAGACTGTTGAAATTTCCACAGCAGAAGGACTTGCTTGGTTCGCAAAGCAGGTCAACGAGGGGACTCCTTTTGATGATTATGAAATCACAATCGAAAATGATATTGACCTCTCAGCTCACTATTGGGACCCGATTTCCACTTCTACTTATTCCTATGTATCCGGCAAGTGGCCTAACGACGGGGCAAAGAGACTTGACGGTGCTGTAATTTCCGGTGAAGGGAATGTAACTATCTCCGGTGTCTACACAAACACAGCTCTCAGAGGCCCTGATTCTGGTGCCGCTACAAGTTCCGGCCAGTCCTGCTACTATTATTCAGGATTTATCGGAAGTAATAACGGTGATCTTACTATTAAGAATATCACTTTCTCCGGCGCTGATATAAAAGTTACGGAAAATGATGAGGCAACACCTGGTGTTGACGTTCGCACAGTAGGCGAGAGCTCTCTTGCTGTTGTTGCCGGTTATAATGGCGGTAACCTGAGCCTTGAGAATGTTACTGTTACAGAAAGCTCCGTAACTGGCTACACAAAGATAGCAGGTTTTGTTGGTCAGCAGTCAGGTTCCATCACAGTTAAAGACTGTGCTGTAACAAACTGCACATTCAACATCACCGGTTGTGATGACGATTCTGAAGGTGCTAATGCTTCTCCAATCACAGGTATTACAACAAACAGCAATGCTTCTGCAACAAAGATTAACGGCGTTGTTCTCTCCGGCAACAAGGTTAATGATACTACCGATTGGGGCGAAGGCAACAAGACCACAATGGAAGACGGTACCATTAAGGGCGCCGGCTCCTGGATCATTTGGACTCCATGGGCTGTTAACGGTTCCGCTTCTGTTTTTGAGCCTGTAGCATCTATTGGCGACAAGCTCTATTTTACCCTTGAAGGTGCTCTTGAGGCTGTAAAGGACAAAGAGACAATTAAGCTCTTTGATGATATAAGCTTCTCTAAGACTATAGTTCTGAATGAGGATAAGACCATCACTCTTGACTTAAATGGCAAGACAGCATCTTACACCGGCGCTGATAAAACATACGCTATTGAGCTTTCCGGCGGTGCAGGTCTTGTAATCGACGATACTGCCGAAGGCGGTAAGATCACAGCAAACAACTACCGCGTAGTTAAATTAGGAAATAGCGATGATCAAAGCGCTTCCCTTACATTAAACGGCGGTACTGTATCCACAACACATACTGAAAATGATGGCGACGAAGTATATCACTGCGCAATCGCAGTTTGCGCTGATAGAACAGCTGCTCAGAATAGCGGTGCTTCCTGCAAGGTTACAGTTAACGAAGCAACTGTAAAAGGCGGTATCTATCTGTTCGGTAAGGGCGCTGAAGTTGAAGTAAATAAAGGTGCAGTTATTGAAACTACCGGCTCCTATGCTATTTCCGGTAACGGTACAGTAAATGGAACACGCAACGACGGCAATACAACTATTACAATTAACGGCGGTACAATTACACAGAGCGCAGTAAACGGCGCTGCCATTTACCAGCCTCAGGCAGGTACGATCGATATCTCCGGTGATCCTGTCATTACAGGTGTTGTAGGTATCCAGCTCTGCTCCGGCGAAGGTATAATCGCAGACATCACTGGCGGTACAATCAAAGCTACTGGCTCTGATGAGAGAATCGGCAAGACAAGCGACGGCTATATCCCTGACGGCGCTGCCATCTCAGTAGTAAACCGCAACTATCCTGGCGGTGCGCCGAAGCTGACAATTTCCGGCGGTACATTCGTTTCCGAAAATTCCAAGGCAGTTCTTGCTTACACATGGAACGGCAAAGCTGCTTCCGACTGGGCGAGCGTAAAAGACTACCTTAAAATCTCCGACGGTAAATTCTCATCTACAGTCGAAGCTTACCTTGCAACAGGCTATGATTGTGAAGAGGGCGAAGATGGAATGTTCTCCATCGTTGCAAAGACAGGTATGGAAGCTGACGCAGCTGCTGACGGCGAAAATGTATCTGCGTCTATCGGTGGTGAGTTTGTTGCCTCCGGTGATGCTGACGCCAACGGCGACGGCGTTGAAGCTGACACAAGCAGCAAGACAGCCCAGGTAAGCGTTAAGACAGAGGAAGAAGGCATTAAAGCAGCTGACATAAAGATTGAGGCAGCAGCTCTTGATTCCGTATCTGATGCAAATTACAACGTTGAAATCACAACAGACATCGGTGTTCTCACTGTTGAGAGTGAAGCGTGGAAGGCAATGACAGAAAACGCAGCTGATGAAGAAGGCAATACAACAGCTGTTACTCTCAGCGTCTCTGTATCCGATGAAGGCGGTAAGACAGTTTACACGGTCGAAGCTGTAAATGCTGCAGGAAATGAAGTTTTCAATTCAGACAATGCAGCAGGCAAAGTTACGGTTGCTGTTACATTTGTGGGTGAAGATCCTGTAGTATACTACCTTGGTGAAAACGGCGCTGAAAAAGTTAAGAGCAGCTATGATCCAGATAGTGATATTCTCACATGGGAAGCTAGCCACTTCTCCAAGTATGAGACAAGAGACGGCACACCTGCCGCTTCCGCAACAATAAACGGCAAGACTGAAACATATAACACACTTCAGGACGCAGTTGACGCTCTGAAGGTTACAGATGCTGACGATACAGCCATCATCACAATTCTTGATGATATTGAGCTTGATGGTAACGGTTTTGGCGATACTCAGGGTATAGTTAAGATCGACGGCTATGAGATCGCAGCTAAAGTTGTAATAAACGGCGGCAATCATAAAATCTCCGTTAAAGACGGTACAATCACATTTGATCCTGACACCGGCAAAGGCCCGAGCATGATAAATGTTCAGAACGGCGCTGTGGTAGAATTCAATAACCTTATAATCGACGGTGAGAACGATGCAAAGCACGGCCTTAACGTCTACAAGGCCGAGGTTACAACAAACGATGTTAAAGTTATAAACAACCGCCGGTACGCTATGGTCCTCAACGGCTCCGAAGGCACTCTCAACGGATTTGAAACAGAAGGCAACGGCTGGGGTATAAATGTTGAGAACAAGAGTGGCGACGCTAAGCTTGTAGTTAACGACGCTGATATTTCAGAGCAGCTGTCCATTAAGTTTGAAAAAGGCGACGCTGACGGAAATGACCCTGTAGGTGAGATCAAAGACGGTAACTTCCAGTATCTTGAATTTGGCGAAGGCGCTGAGAATACAGAGCTTGTAATTTCTGGCGGTAAGTTCGGAGTAGGTACACCTGAAGGCACAGTTGATATCTCTGATCATATTGAAGATGGTTTCGAGTTTAACCCATCCACAGGTGAAGTATATAAACCTGGTCCTTCTGTTACAAAATACAGAGTTATTGAAGAAACTGCTGAAAATGGCGAGGTAAGCGTAAACTATACACTTGCAGCTAAAGATCAGAAGATCACAATAACAGTTAAACCTGACGAAGGATTTGTACTCTCCGAACTGAAGGTTGTTTACGGCAACTCTGAGATTCAGCTTACAAAGGTAGACGACACAACTTACACATTCAATATGCCAGCAGGCGAGGTAACAGTTAAGGCTACATTTACTGAAAAAGAACAGGAGCCTGAAAAGCTTCCGTTCCTTGATGTAGATGAATCTGATTGGTATTATGACGCAGTGTCCTTTGTATACAATAATGGTCTTATGATCGGCGATGACGAGGCTTCTACAATCTTTGCTCCGTCCCGCCATACAACAAGAGCCGAATACGTAACTATCCTTTACAGGATGGCAGGTGAGCCTGAGGTTGACGGCAACTTGAAGTTTGACGACATTTTTGCTGACGACTGGTACGCAGACGCTGTTGAGTGGGCTTATGAGAACAAGATAGTTCTTGGTTACAGCGACACTGAATATGGTCCGAATGACGTTATCAGAAGAGAAGACGCCGCAACGATACTCTATCGTTATGCTGAGTTCTTCGGTTATGACACATCTGCAAGAGCTGATCTTTCCGGCTATGGTGATGTTGATGAAATCTCTGACTACGCTATGGAGGCAATGCAGTGGATTAACGCTGAAGGCTTCATAATCGGCGACAATGTTGTTCTTGAGCCGAACAGAGGCACTGAGAGATGTGAGCTTGCCCAGATTCTTATGCGTGTTTGCGCAAAGTTCTAAAATAGCAATATGTAATCCAATAAAAACAAAAGGGAGCTTCTGCTCCCTTTTGTTTTTCGGTGAAAGTACTAGACCATGCTGGAGAAATATATATGATTTTTGAAACAGAACGTCTTTTACTGCGTGAAATGGGGCAGGAAGATTTTAAAGATTTAGCAGAAATACTGCAGAATCCGAAAGTTATGTATGCCTATGAGCATGATTTTACAAATGAAGATGTGCAGATATGGCTAAACAGGCAAATAGATAGATACAGAAGATATGGATTTGGACTGTGGGCTTTGATTTTAAAAGAGACAAACGAAATGGTAGGGCAGGCAGGACTTACGATGCAGCCTTATAAAAATACAGATGAATAAAGGCAAAAATGATATAAAAAAGCCCGGGAATTACCCGGGCTTTTTTAATTAATCACAGTCCATACAATATGGTGCGGGCATGGGGACTTGAACCCCAACGCCAAGGCACGAGAACCTAAGGGGTATGTCACCTTAGTGA
>CALXGH010000051.1 GCA_944387845.1 uncultured Oscillospiraceae bacterium | reverse complement strand
CTGGATGTTGTTCTGAGCGATATAGCGCTTGGAAGCTGCATCCAGATGATGCTCAAGCTCTGCGAAATCCCACTGGCAGTTGATGAGGAATGTGCCGCCCGGCTTAACATCGCGGACGATTGGGAAGCCCTTTGTGATATAGCTTGGAACGTGGCAAGCAACGAAGTCAGCTTTGTTGATGTAATATGGGCTTCTGATTGGCTTGTCGCCAAAACGAAGGTGGGAAACTGTAACGCCGCCCGTCTTCTTGGAGTCATACTGGAAGTATGCCTGAACGTATTTGTCAGTGTAGTCGCCGATGATCTTGATGGAGTTCTTGTTAGCACCAACAGTACCGTCGCCGCCGAGGCCCCAGAACTTGCACTCGATTGTGCCAGGTGCAGCTGTGTTCGGTGCCGGCTTCTCTTCAAGAGAAGTATTTGTAACGTCATCAACGATACCGATTGTGAACTGACGCTTCATATCATCCTTCTTCAGCTCGTCATATACAGCGAATACGGAGGATGGAGGAGTGTCCTTACTACCCAGACCATAACGGCCGCCGATTACCTGAATGTCTGTCTTGCCTGTGCAAGCAAGAGCTGTAACAACATCCATGTAAAGAGGCTCGCCCTGTGCGCCTGGTTCTTTTGTTCTGTCAAGAACTGCGATCTTCTTAGCTGTTGCAGGAATAGCTGCAACGAACTTCTCTGCTACGAACGGACGATAGAGACGAACCTTAATAAGGCCGACTTTTTCACCGTTTGCGTTGAGGTAATCAATTACTTCTTCAGCAACGTCGCAGATGGAGCCCATAGCAACGATAACGCGGTCAGCATCAGGAGCACCGTAGTAGTTAAAGAGCTTGTAGTCTGTGCCGATCTTAGCATTGATCTTGTCCATGTACTCTTCAACAATAGCAGGAACAGCGTCATAGTACTTGTTAGCTGCCTCTCTGTGCTGGAAGAAGATATCGCCGTTTTCATGGGAGCCGCGCATTACAGGACGCTCTGGGTTGAGAGCGCGTTTTCTGAACGCCTCAACAGCGTCCATGTCTACCATTTCCTTGAGATCATCATAATCCCAAACGGCAACTTTCTGGATTTCGTGGGATGTACGGAAACCGTCGAAGAAGTTGATAAACGGAACTCTGCCCTTGATAGCTGCAAGGTGAGCAACAGGAGAGAGGTCCATAACTTCCTGGACGTTGCCCTCTGCCAGCATTGCAAAGCCTGTCTGGCGGCAAGCGTAAACGTCGCTGTGATCACCGAAGATGTTAAGAGCGTGGGAAGCTACTGTTCTGGCGGATACGTGGAATACGCCTGGGAGCAGCTCGCCTGCGATCTTGTACATGTTAGGGATCATAAGCAGAAGACCCTGGGATGCTGTGTATGTTGTTGTGAGAGCGCCGGCGTTCAGGGAGCCGTGTACTGTACCTGCAGCGCCTGCCTCAGACTGCATTTCGATAACCTTTACCGGGTTACCAAAGATGTTCTTCAGACCCTGAGCAGACCACTGATCTACATAGTCCGCCATAGGGCTGGACGGTGTGATAGGATAAATGCCAGCTACTTCTGTAAACGCATAAGATACATGTGCAGCAGCATTATTGCCGTCCATGGATTTAAATTTTCTTGCCATTGTTTTCCAGCCTTTCTACATACTTTTTCTTCATATAGAACAAAAATTTTGTCAAACAATTTCAGGCCAAAATAAAACCACATTTTGACCACTAATTATATTATCATCATTCATTCAAGATGTAAACCTTTTTTAATACATAATTTACAGTATTTTTATGCGCTTCTTGCAAGTTTTCAATATATAATGATATAATAGGTTGAAATTTGTGCGGCATATTCGGTATACCGCCCTGCCTGCCCCTCTAGGGCATGCTCAAACGGGTAACACCTGTGCTGCGCAGCTATTTTTGACTATCAATAAATGTTAAATGCAAAGGGCTGATAGTATGCTTTCAAAAATTCGTTCCATGGGAATTTCCGGCATATCCGGCTATGAGGTCGATGTGGAGTGTTTCATCTCCAATGGTCTGCCGGCCTTTGATATCGTTGGTCTTCCGGACGCCGCCGTAAAGGAGGCCAGAGACCGGGTAAGGGCCGCGATAAAAAACTGCGGCAAAAAATTTCCTGTCAGCAGGATAACTGTTAACCTAACCCCCGCGGGAACAAAGAAAGCCGGCACGGTTTATGATTTGCCAGTGCTTCTTGGCATACTTGCCGCATCAGGAGATATAAAGCCTGTACCCGATGACTCTGCCTTTTTTGGTGAACTATCCCTGTCCGGCAGTGTACGGCCGGTAAACGGCGCCCTGCCCATGGCTCTTGCCGCATCAAGACTGGGCATAAAAAAGCTCTTTGTACCTTATGATAACGCAAGCGAGGCCAGTTTTGCCGAGGATGTAGAAATCTATCCTGTAAAAACCGTGTCTCAGCTTCTTATGCATCTTGATGGTACCGAACCAATTGAAAGGGCTCTGCCTCCTGAAATAGAAAACAGTAAATCCGCCGTTTTGGATTTTGCCGATGTAAAAGGCCAGGAAAACGTAAAGCGCGCCCTGGAAATCGCCGCGGCAGGCGGACATAACATACTCCTGGTAGGTCCTCCCGGTTCAGGTAAAAGCATGTTGGCAAAAAGACTTCCATCCATACTTCCTGATATGACAAGAGAAGAGTCTCTTGAAAGTACTGAGATACACTCGGTCTCCGGTCTTATCGGAAGTTCCAATCCTATAGTCACAACCAGGCCTTTCCGCTCCCCTCACCATACAGTGTCGGCTGCAGCCATGAGCGGCGGAAGCGCCGTGCCGAGACCCGGCGAAATAAGTCTTGCCCATAACGGGGTCCTATTTCTGGACGAGCTGCCGGAGTTCTCATCTGACACTCTGGAGGCTCTGCGTCAACCCCTTGAGGACGGGGTAATAACCGTCTCAAGAGTGTCAGGCTCCGTAACCTTCCCGGCTAAATTCATGCTTGTTTGTGCTATGAACCCCTGCAAATGTGGATGGTACGGCCATCCGTCAGGAAGATGCACTTGCACAGAGCAGTCTGTAAGGCGGTATCAGAAAAGGATATCCGGTCCTCTTCTTGATAGGATAGATATGTTCATTGAAGTAGCACCGCTGGAATTTGAGGAGATAAATAGAAAGCCCGACGCCGAACCCTCAAGCGAGATAAAAAAGCGCGTGGATAAGGCAAGGGATATACAAAACACAAGGTACGCAGGATCCAGTGTATCGTGCAATGCCTATATGGATACCAGGGCAATAAGCCGCTACTGCGACCTGTCCCCGGTATGTCAGACTATAATGAAACGCGCCTTTGACACTCTGGGTCTTACAGCCCGAAGTTATGACAGAATTTTGCGGGTGGCAAGGACAATCGCTGACCTTGACGGCAAGGATCAGCTTGAACCTCAGCATCTGGCCGAGGCCATACAGTACAGAACCTATGACTTTACTTCAGACAATTAAAAGGAGAGACCAAATGAACGATATAATATTGCTTAAACAGGGAGAAATCGTTCTCAAAGGCCTGAATAAAAGAGCTTTTGAGCTGAGGCTAATACAAAATGTTCAGCATCGACTTGAGCCTTATGGGAAATTCAATGTCTACTCTGTACAGTCTACTATATATGTTGAGCCTCAGGATAGCTGCAACATGGACGGCGCTCTTGAGGCCTGTAAGACTGTTTTCGGTATAAACTCCATTTCAAGGGCGGCCGCCTGCGAAAAGGACAAAGACGCCATTGTTAAAACAGCAATTTCATACTTGGGCGATGAAATGAGACGGGCAAAGTCATTTAAAGTTGAGTCCAAGCGCTCTGATAAGTCATTTCCAATGACCTCAATACAGCTTTCACAGTATGTTGGCGGAGAGCTGTCAGAGGCTTTTCCTGACACAGCCGTAGACGTAAGGCATCCGGAACTTACCG
>CALXGH010000050.1 GCA_944387845.1 uncultured Oscillospiraceae bacterium | reverse complement strand
AAGGTTAATTAATGTGGACTTGCCCGCTCCTGTTTCTCCTACAATGGCAACATTTGTGCCTTTCGGTACTTTCAGATTAAAGTGCTCCAGGACATACTCATCTCCATCAGGATATTTGAAAGAGACGTCCTCAAATTCGATATCACCATACAGCTCTTCCCAGTTTTCTTTTTTCGGTTCAAAGCAGTCCCCGTATTTTTCAATAACGTCAGGTCTGTCCTGAACATCTGACTGGGTGTTCATAAGATTTGTAAAGCGCTCTATATTCACCTGAAGTGAAATCAAATTGGAAAATGACCTTACAACGGACTGGACAGGTTCCATAAGGTTCATGGCGTATACCATAAATACTGAAAGTGTGGCAACATCTATAATGTTTTCGTCTGTAAGTATACCGCCTCGCCAGAGGACAGTAGCTACCGCCATAGACGCTGCAAAGGAGATTATGGATAAAAACGTAGCCCTGAAATGCATGGTCTTTACGGACACCGACCGCATTTCCTCTGTTAGGTCCTCAAATCCCTTACCCATTTTATCTTCGATTACCATTGTCTTTATGGTCTTCGCTCCTGTTATACCCTCATTGAAACCGCCTGTGATTTTTGAGTTCATCTCTCTGACCCTGGCATTATACTCAACAAGCTTTTTCTGAAAATACACTGCGATAACCACAGCCACAGGTACAAGCCCGATTACCCAAAGGGCAAGTCGCAGGTTAATGGAGATCATAACTACCATTACCCCGATAATATAGCTGAGGTACCACACTATATCCATAAGACTCCATGAAAACTGTGTACCACAGCGACCAGTGTCGCTCATTACCCTTGCGTGGATATAACCCACGCTGTTGTGGTTAAAGTAGGAAAATGACAGTGTCTGCAGATGGTTAAACACAGCCCTTTTCATGTCCCTACCTATATTCATTTCCACATAGCAGGTTTGATAACATGATATAAAGTTCACAATGACCTGAATTACTAACACACCTACATACGCGCCAATAAACCCGGGCAGAGTATCAAGCTGTCCAAGACCGATAAAAGTAGCAATAGCATAATTCTGAAACAGTGGAACTATTATATCAACCGCCGTACTGCAAAGGCCTAGGAAAATCATACACAAAACTGTCCATTTATAACGCATAACATAGGGCATAAGCTGCCCAAGGCCGAAAAACGGCAGATGCTCATTTTCTTTTTTATTCATCTGAGCACCTCCAGTCCCGCAGTCTGTAGGTCATAGACCTTCTTATATATTCCATCTAAAGCTAAAAGCTCATCGTTTGTACCGATCTCCGCAACCTTGCCCTTATCAAGGACAAGTATCTTATCAGCCTGCATAAGGGTCGTTATTCTATGGGATATGAGTATTACCGTGGACCCCTTAAATCTCTCTTTTAAAGCGGCCTGTATCTTTGCGTCTGTCTCAGTGTCCACAGCAGACAGTGAGTCATCAAATACAAATATAGGCACATCGTTTACGATTATCCTTGCTATAGCAACTCTCTGTTTCTGTCCTCCGGATAGAGTTATTCCCCTCTCGCCTACTATCGTGTCATAGCCTTTTGCGAAATTCATAACAGTCTCATCAAGGCTTGCCGTTGCGGCAGCTTTCCTTATATCTTCCATGGATAGATAATCCGCCGATATTCTGATATTTTCAGCAATGGTCCTAGAGAACAGATATGGTTCCTGAAGTACCATACCTATATTCTTTCTAACGCAGCCAAGCTTGATATCTCTTATATCCTTGCCTCCAACAGTTATCCTACCACAGCCCTCCGGCAACTCGTAGAGCCTGTTTAGAAGGTGCATAAGGGTCGATTTTCCCGAACCTGTAGCTCCTAAAATGCCAAATACAGTACCTGCTTTAATTTCAAAGGAGATATTAGATAATACATTGTTTTCCCCTTCGTACGCAAATGAAACATTTTCAAATGCTATGTCTCCAGTCATATCTGAATCTTCAGCATTTTCGCTGTCTTTTTCCTCCTGCTCCTCCATTATCCAGAAAAGTCTGTCCATGGAAACACCCGTTTTGCTGAGCTCGGTTACCACACGGCTGAGGTGTCTTACAGGCCAGATAAGCATAGAGTTATATGAAATAAACGCAATAAAAGAGCCGGTAGACAATTCTCCCCTGACGCATAGTATAGAGCCCAGTGTTACGATTATCATAACCTGAAGTCCTGAAACAAGATCGCCTATACCCCAGAATCCTGACAGGTATTTGCAAAGGAGCAGCCATCGGTTTGTATAAATGTTGTTCTGTTTCTCAAATTTATCTTTCTCATATTTCTCTCTTCCAAAGGCCCTGACAACCCTGACGCTGGTCAAATTCTCCTGGGCAACAGTGGAGAGCATGCCTTCATTTTCATCACACTCTTTAAAAAGATACTCAATTTTAGTTCTGAAATATATGGAGTATGTGAGGATTATTGGAATTGAACAGAAGGCAACAATAGTAAGCTTCAAATTCATGGGATACATGAAGAACAGCGTTATTGAAAGCAAAAGCACTATCCTGACAATTGATACAAGATACTCCGACAAGAAGTTTACTATCACAGACACATCAGATGTACATCTCTGTATAATGTCTCCTGTCTGATTTTTCATATGCCATGAGTATGGAAGTCTCTGAATATGCTGATATAGAATATTTCTCATGGTTTTCGTCATTTTTTCCGCACCTTTTGAGTTAAAAAGGTTATTCAGATATTTGAAAACAGCATTTACAAGAGATATTCCCACAGTAAAAAGCGCGATAAGGATGATATGGCTTCTTAAAAAAGGCCTTCCTCCTATCGCGTTTACAAATTCCGCAATAAAACCGGAAAGCGAAAATGGATCATCTCCAATAACTGAGTCCACAGTAACCCTGATTATCTGTGGAACCACCATATCAAGGACGATAGACGTCAGCGCCGCAATCAGACCGAAGATATAGTATCTCTTGCTCCCCCTAAGGAACTCAAATATCATATCTTTTTTCGTGTAATTTCGATCCAATTTTCTCCCTCCTTCAGTAACTATTTTATATCCAGTGCTTGTTATTGTCAAATTTACATTCAGTGAGTATAATTGTGTAAATGGAGGTAATTTTATATGATCGGGCGTTTAAAAAAAGACATGCAAGTTCTCATTTCAGACACAAATTCTGTATATGAAATGGGCATTTCAAATCTAATGTACAAATTTCAGGACCTTGCGGCTCTTCACAGCCAGGACTTTGGGTTCGATAATCTAACACTTAGGGAAAAGAGCAACGCTTTTTGGGTAATTTTACGTTGTAAAATCCATATCGACAAAACTCCTAAATTCTTGGATAATATTTCAGTGGAAACATGGCCAAACATGCCCAAATATGTCCGCTGCAATAGAAATTTCGTAATTCGGGACGCCGACGGGCAACCCATAATAAGGGCGCTTACTGAATGGGCGCTCCTTGACGCGGACACCCATGGTGTAAGAAGATTCTCTTCAACGATATACCCTATGGACGAAGAACATCTTAAAGATACAGCTATGGACGAGCCCTTCAGATTGGGTAGAATGGATTTCGGTCCAGAGGATTTGGTATATACATCGAAAGTGATGTCCTCTGATATTGATGTGTCTCAACACACAAACAATGTAACGTATTGCCGCTATCTTTTAAATGCCTTTGACAGCAGCTTTTTCAGCAATAATAAAATAACTGATTTTGAGATAAATTACCGGCACGAAAGCCGTGAGGGTGATCTTTTTGAAGTGTATAAAAAAGAGACCCCAGACGGCATCACTCTCCAGGCATCCAATCCAGATGGAAGAGTATACGCCTCGGCTCTCATAAAATATGAGCCCCGTTAAGCTCATTATATAGCTTTCCAGTGCCGCAGTTACAAATTCAGACAAAAAATGCTATGACAAAAGTCATAGCATTTTTCTTTATTCACGTCTTAACGCTTCTATCGGATTCAGTTTAGCTGCTTTTACAGCAGGAACGAGTCCGAAAACGATACCGATAGCCATGGAAAATACAACAGCTATAAGACAAGCTGGCACGCTTATGGCTACTGCCGTTCCCATAACCTGGGATAGTAGCATAGCAAGCCCTACTCCGCACATGACTCCCAGAATGCCGCCGAGGCTTGTGAGCACCGCCGCCTCTGTCAAAAACTGCCAAAGTATCCTTTTTTGTCTGGCTCCTATGGCAATCTTAAGACCAATCTCTCTTGTCCTTTCTGTAACGGATACGAGCATAATATTCATAACTCCTATACCGCCTACTAAAAGGGATATACCTGCTATCCACAAGAGCTGGGTATTTGTGGCTTCAGACAGACTCTGAAGGTCCGCAGCCTGCTTTAACAGGTCGTAAGCCTCGTATTTAAATGTATCGTTGCTGACATTAGTATCATTAAGGCTCGATGCCACATTGTTGCCTGCGTAAGTCATCTTGTCCGTAGATACAGCTTTAACTGCCACAGTCTGCGGTTCGTCGTATCTGTAAACAATAGGCCAGCAGCTGTCTGGGATAAATATTGAGCCGGAAGATGTATTAGCATACATATAATAATCTTCAATACTATTAATAACCGGAGCTGAAGCATTTGTTTTGGAAACAACTCCAACAACTGTAAATGGTTCTCCCTTTATCTCAATGGTTTTTCCAATTGGATTCTTTCCTTCAAACAGACTGCTAGCGGTGTTTGCGTCCACCAATGCAACTTTTTTGCTCTCCGTAAAATCTGACTCAAGGAATCCTCTTCCATAATTTACAGAGTAGTCGTTCACATCTAAATAGTTTCTGTCAACGCCAAACACTCCACCTGTGAAAGATGTATTAGCGTAGAATACTTCTTCTGCCCATGACCGGCTTCTGTAAAGAGATACCGCTTCAACACCGTCAAGCTTCTCAAGCTCTTTTCTTGTATCTTCATCAATAACTTTAACCCCGTCTGGTAACGGCGAATACTCTATAACGCCTGAGGCTCCATCTTGAGTCAAACTTACCGTAACAACATTGTTTCCCGCACCAATAAGATTTTCCTTTATCTGTTCGTTAGTACCTTTTATTGTGGAAACTATGGTAATAATCGCGGCAATACCAATAATAATACCGAGCATAGTGAGAAACGAGCGCATTTTATGGCCCCATATTCCCTGGAAAGCGAGCATTATATTCTCAAACATTTTTTACACTCCCCCTCCAGTTATGAATACAGTTCGTCAATTGTAGCTTCAACTGTTTTTGCTCCGTCAAAAACGTCCTTACCATAAGGGAACGCGATTCGGTCATCCAGTGTAATGCCGCCTCGTATCTGTATGTAGCTTCCCCACAGATCTTTTCCAGTCTGTATCCATCTCTTCTCGAGTTTCCCGTTTTCACCGCGAACATACACAAAGCTCTTGCCATTTTCCGTTCTTACAAACATTTTCTCAACATAAAACCCATCGCTGTTTTCAGTGCTGCTGTATGACAGGCTTACATAGTCGGACTCTTGAAGATTTGCACTTTCGTCCACAAAAACCTTGAACGGATAATAGGACACGTTAGTATTTCCGCTGCCATAATTTCCGGAGCTTTCTGCGGGATACTGGGAAATCTCCGTTATTTCTCCATCGAAGCTCATACCCGTGTACATTGAATTTACCTGCACCGTCTGACCGACTTTCACTTTACCAAGTTCCAGTTCACTTAAGGTACCTTCTATATAGTATCCGCCGCCTCCCGATATTTCTATAACAGGAAGGCCACTTTCATAAGCCTCTTTCGCATCTCTTACAGCTTTTACCGTTCCAGATACCTTGCTGTAAATTACAGAATCGCTGACTTCATCCTTCAGCTTCTGGAGATCCAGTTCCGCAAGCTTTATAGATACTTCCAGGTTAGATATCTCACGCTTAAGTTCGTTTTTACGCTTTATGAGTTCTTCTTCAGTATAATTACCGTCGTCATTCTCCGATGTATCGTCATCTCCAGTATCAGGTAACAGGCCTGGCTGGAAGAAGCTTATATTAATATGCTCGCCATTTTTTATAAGACAAATACCGTAAGCATTCAGAACCTGACCATCAGTCCTGTTGCCCTCTCTTTCAACCATTACAACATAAGCTCTGTCAGCTCCGGACAACATTTCAAGCTTTGTTTCCTCATCAAGAGTGCTGTCGCTGCCCCAGAGGTATACGTAAGGGTCATCCTCAGCACCTGATCCACTAAGTTTTGCCGGCGGTACAAGTACCTCTCCAGAACCGCCGCCCTGGCCTTCATCGCCACCTTCAGAAGGTTTTGTGTTGTTCAGTTCTTCAAGCTCTTTTTTAGCATTATCAAGCTGAAGCTTTAGCTTGTTTAGCTCTATCGTCGCCTTTTCTACATCCAGCTCAGAAAGTGTAGTGTCATAAGCCAGAAGCTTATCCCCTTTGCTTACAGATTGCCCTTCCTTTACATATATATTGCTTATGGTCTGACTGTCTGAAACGAGGACCTTTTGTAGATTGTCTGTCGATACTGTTCCGTATGTCTCCGATGTATCGCCCCAGTAGTCAGTCATTGCGATATCGGAAACCGTAAAGACTTTGACGCTCTCTCTTTTAAAACTGTTTATAGCGACGATAATGCCCCATATAGCGGCGCAGACCGCAACAATTATCGCAATTATAAGCGCCGTTTTTTTAACTACCTTGCTCATTTAAATCTCCTTCAGACAAAACGCCGTCCCGAATATACCTGATTTCTTTCGCGTGTTTTGCGATATTTATATCATGGGTTATCATTATAACAGTAGCGCCTTCTTCATGCAGCTTGGAAAACAGATCCATAACCTGGGCACCTGATACAGAGTCAAGAGCACCCGTAGGCTCGTCGGCAAGGAGCAGCTTAGGATGTGCCACTATCGCTCTTGCTATGGCAACTCTCTGGCACTGACCGCCTGATAACTGATCCGGTCTGTATGATACACGGTCCTCAAGTCCAACTGTGCAGAGAGCCTGCCTTGCCCGCTCTCTTCGCTCCTCTTTTTTAACTCCAGCATACAAAAGCGGCAGCGCCACGTTATCAAGAGCGTTTAGCTTCGGCAGAAGATGGAACGACTGGAACACAAATCCTATTTCCTGATTTCTTACATCCGCAAGCTGATTTGCTGTGCACTTTGTAATATCTCTGTCCCCCAGGAAATAGCTTCCAGACGTAGGCATATCCAGGCACCCTATAAGGTTCATAAGCGTGGTCTTACCAGAACCTGACGGCCCCATTATTGCCATATAGTCCCCTTCATTTACCTGAAGATTTACATTTTTAAGAACACTTGTAACAGACTTCCCCATGGGATAATCTTTGCAAATGTCTTTCATCTGCAAAATCATGCCAGTTCCTCCTCGGTGTAAGGCTCTACCATTGAGCCGTCATCAGGCACAACCTCTCCATCATCCGGCACCATCATCTCGTCATCAGACAAACCGTCCCCGCCATCTTCAGGCTCAAACGTGTTTTCATCATAAATAACACAGTTCATGCCCTCACTAAGGGATTCATCTGGAAATGCAATATAATCGTCAGCGCCAAGACCACTTTCAATCATGTATACATCCATGTCAGATATATATTCGCCAAGCACGATATCTCGCTTTTCAAGCTTACCATTTGAGTCCTGAGCCCATACCCAAGCAGACCCATCCGCGTCGTTTATGTAGTAAGACGGCAACCATATTCCACTGATTTCTGTGCTCTGGCCAAAATCAGGCTCAATATATACATGCTGTCCAAGCAGAAGTCCCTCGCTCTCAGCTATGTCCACATAAAACGGATATTTACTGGACATTGCTGTCTCGTCATCATAGTAGGACGTACCCTGGGACGGATTTTCAAGATCGATAAAGGATACTGTTCCATACCATACCTTGTCATCCACACGGGATTTGATTATAACGCTCATACCTGCGGACAATGCGGACATATTATTTTCATTTACATATCCTTTTACTTTATATCCGTCAGTCTCAACTATTGTCATAAATGGGAGCGGGTTACCACTACTGTCCGTACCGCCGTTCTCATTTATGCTCTTCACACTTCCGGCAACAGGAGATTTCACAGAGCTGTCGCTTATGCTCTTCTGCATTTGCTGTATCTCCTTGTTCTTGCTAGTTATGCTGAAATCTATCTCCTGTATATTAGTTTCTGCTTCCTGTATAGCAAGAGTGTATGAAAGCTGCTGATCTTCAGGGGCGTTTGCCTTTTCTGCTTCAAGCTGAGCTTTTTCATCTTTTTTATTTTCTTTGGAAAGCTTCAGCTGTTCAAGTTCCAGCTTTGCCCTCTCAATGTCAAGCTCGAGCTGGCTAGTGTCATAGGTAAAGAGCACCTGGTCTTTTTCTACAACATCACCAACCTTGACTTTAATCTGACTTACTTCATTTGAGCCTGTCTTCTCAATTTTTGTCTCTCCCTGTGGGCTGACTATACCGGAAAATCTGTCGGCGTTTGAAGTAGAGCCTATACCGCAAATCATTGACACAGACTCAACGTATGCGTCAGCGCCTTTGTCTCCACATCCGGCAAAAAGTGAGACAATAATAACAGCAACAAGAAATAAGGCCAGTTTTTTCATCATTTTTCCCCTTTTAACATATTGTCATGCAGTCATCGCCGTGAACAACAATTGTTCTACGTCAGAAATACTTACTCCGGCGTCTGCTATTTCCAGATTTTGTCAAAATATATGGTGCCTTAACAAAAATTAGCTTTATAAATGAATATTAACATTTCAACAGAATATATGCAAGACATAGTATCTATTGTCATAATTTGTAACTCTTTCCCTGTATATTTGGGCAAAAAAACAGCCTGGCTAAGCCAGGCTGTTTTTTTATTTCAGAGCTTCCAGCAGCTGCTGTACTTTATCTGTCTTCTCCCAGGAGACATCGAGATCTTCTCTTCCCACATGGCCGAAAGCCGCAAGATCATAGTAAATCGGCCTTCTCAGATTCAGATTGTCTATTATTGCCGCAGGTCTCAAGTCGAATACCTTCGTTACCGCCTGAGCAATCTTGTCATCAGACTCCTTACCCGTTCCAAAAGTGTCCACCAGTATGGACACAGGCTTCGCAACTCCTATGGCATAGGCAAGCTGCACCTCGCACTTGTCTGCAAGTCCAGCAGCAACGATATTCTTTGCTACCCATCTTGCGGCGTAAGCTGCACTTCTGTCCACCTTTGTTGGGTCTTTACCAGAAAATGCGCCGCCACCGTGGCGTGCGTACCCGCCATAAGTGTCAACAATTATCTTTCTTCCTGTAAGGCCAGTGTCCCCCTGAGGTCCACCCACAACAAATCTGCCTGTGGGGTTTATAAATACTTTTGTGTTTTCATCGAAAAACTCAGTGGGAATTGTTGGTTTTATTACCTTTTCCAAAACATCTTCTCTGAGTTTACCCATGTCTGCCTCGGCAAGATGCTGAGTGGAAATTACAACAGTGTCCACCCTTACTGGTTTATCATCCTCATACTCAATGGTAACCTGTGTCTTACCATCAGGGCAAAGGTAAGGAATAGTGCCGTCCTCTCTCACCTGTGTAAGCCGCCGTGCCAGCTTATGAGCAAGTGATATTGGAAGTGGCATAAGCTCTTTAGTCTCATTGCACGCATATCCAAACATCATACCCTGGTCGCCAGCACCGTTTAAATTATACGGGTCCTCCTGACCCTCTTTAAGTTCAAAGGACTTGTCAACGCCAAGTGCGATATCCGCCGACTGCTCATCAATGGAGACCATAACACCGCATGTGTTACCATTAAAGCCCATCTCCGGCCTATCATAGCCTATTTTTTTAACTACGCTACGAACAACCTTTGGGATGTCCACATAGCAGCTCGTTGTTATCTCACCCATTACTGTAATAACACCTGTTGTTGCAAAAGTCTCACATGCCACCCTAGCATTGGGGTCTTTTGAAAATATCTCGTCGAGAATAGCATCTGAAATACTATCGCAGACCTTGTCCGGATGTCCTCTTGTAACAGACTCGGATGTAAAGAAACGTCTTCCCATATTTTCTCCTTTCCAAAATAAAAAACCTGTTTCCGAAAAAACAGGTTTAAAGACAAACCTCATCTTTCGGTTTTCACCGCAGGATTTAGCACCTTGGAAAACTCCAGGTTGCCGGGCATCATAGGGCCAGTTCCCTCCGCCACTCTTGATAAGGATAATTATTTAATTAGCGTTGATATTCTATCACATAAAGAAAATTTGTCAAGGAGATTGTCGAAAAAAGAATATATTTCCTGGAAATAGGCTGTGTATAGGAGATTTCATCACAGAGTTGCCGCCATAATAGCCTTTATGGTATGCATTCTGTTTTCAGCTTCCTGAAATACAATGGATTTTTCACTCTCAAACACATCATCCGTAACTTCCATCGAATCCATATTGAACATTTTTCCGATTTGCTCGCCTATCTGAGTCTTGTGATCATGGAACGACGGCAGACAGTGCATGAAAACAGCACTCTTACCGGCAATATCCATTACCTTTTTGTTTACCTGATATGGAGACAGTTCCTCAATTCTCTCTTTCCAGACTTCCTCCGGCTCGCCCATGGATACCCACACATCTGTGTATACAACATCAGCATTCTTAGGGCCTTTCTTAGGATCAGTTTCAAATTTCAAAGACGCACCAGACTTTTCAGCCTCAGTTTTGCATATTTCAATTAGTTTTTCGTCAGGAAAATACTTCTGGGGAGCACATGCTGTAAAATCAATTCCCATTTTGGCGCAGCCAACCATAAGCGAGTTTCCCATATTATATCTGGCGTCCCCCATATAGCAGACTTTAAGGCCTTTCAAATGGCCAAAATGTTCTTTTATCGTCATAAGGTCCGCAATCACCTGAGTTGGGTGAGCTTCATTTGTAAGGCCATTCCATACTGGAACCCCGGCGTAATTTGAAAGCTCCTCCACGATTTCCTGACCAAAACCACGGTACTCTATACCATCGTATATCCTGCCTAAAACTCGTGCAGTGTCTGCAATACTCTCTTTTTTCCCTATCTGGGAACCAGACGGGTCAAGATATGTAACATGCATACCAAGATCATAGGCCGCCACCTCAAAGCTACACCTTGTCCTTGTGCTGGTCTTCTCAAAAATCAGAGCGATGTTTTTCCCTTTGTGTATCTCATGGGAGATCCCCTTTTTCTTCTTCTCTTTAAAATCCATCGCTGAATCTATAAGAAACTCGATCTCCTCTGCGTCAAAATCCAAAAGCTTCAAAAAGCTCTTACCCTTAAGATCCATATAAAAACCTCATATTCCATATATTTTAAATCCAGTACTCGTCTAGTACTCGTACCAACGTAGCAAAACACCAAAACTCAGCTACTTGTTTTTCAAAAACTTCTTTACGTTTTCAAGCTGACACTGGACAGATTCTGGTCCAGTACCTCCTGCAGATACTCTCTTTTTCACGCAGCTTTCAAGAGATATCTCTTCATACAGATCGCCGTCAAAAAGATCAGAATGCTTTTTATATATCTCAATTGGCAGATCGTCTAGAACATATCCGTTTTCACCACAGTATGCCACTATCTCGCCCACAATCTTGTACGCCGCCCTGAACGCTATACCTTTTTTAACAAGATAATCTGCAAGATCCGTGGCGTTTATAAACCCATTCTGTGCGGCCTTATACATATTTTCCGGCAGCGGTTTCATGGTCTCTATAAGAGGTGAGAATACTCTGAGACATTTTTTCACCGTCTCCACGCTATCAAATATAGCCTCCTTATCCTCCTGCATATCCTTGTTGTATGCAAGAGGAAGTCCCTTCAGCACGGTAAGAACAGCCATAAGATTTCCGTATACTCTTCCTGTTTTTCCCCTTACCAGCTCCGCCATATCTGGGTTCTTCTTCTGAGGCATGATACTGGAACCGGTGGTAAAGCTGTCGTCCAGTTCAATGAATTTAAACTCCCAGCTGGACCATAAAATTATCTCCTCAGAAAATCTTGAAAGGTGCATCATTATGATTGAGTAGGCGCTCATCAGTTCAATACAGAAGTCCCTATCAGATACGCCATCGATGCTGTTTTGGGTTATGCCCTTAAACCCGAGAAGACCTGCTTCATACTCTCTGTCAGTATTATAGGTGGTACCTGCCAGAGCACAGGAGCCCAGAGGACTGTAATTCATTCTGCTCACCGCATCCTCAAGTCTTTCTACATCCCTCTTGAACATCATGGCGTATGCCAGAAGATGGTGGCCAAACGTTACAGGCTGTGCTCTTTGTAAGTGTGTATACCCTGGCATTATGGCGTCTTTATACTCTTTAGCCTTTTCGTACACAGCCCCGATAAGGTCATATATAAGCTCTTCTATCTCTTTAGTCTCGTCCTTAAGATAAAGCCTTATATCCACCGCGACCTGATCGTTTCTGCTCCTTGCCGTATGTAGCTTTTTACCTGTGTCGCCTATCCGCTCAGTGAGGACCTGTTCTATGAACATGTGGATATCCTCTGCCTCCATATCAAATTTCAGCTTGCCGCTTTCAATATCGCAGAGTATTCCCTCGAGGCCACTTACTATCTTTTTGCAGTCCTCATCTGTGATTATCCCCTGCACACTTAGCATAGTAGCGTGGGCAATTGAGCCTTTAATATCCTGAGCATACATTTTTGAGTCGAAGTGTATGGATGAGTTGAAATCATCCGCCTCTTTGTCGAGGGCCTTTTTAAACCTGCCAGCCCATAATTTTTCCATAATTTATCAGTCTTTCCCAAGTTTATTTCAAATTATTTTTCGCCTTCATTTTTGAATATACCTTTGTTGGCAGGCCATAGAGATTTATAAATCCCGCAGAATGAGCCTGGTCGTATACATCGTCCTCATCGAAGGTAGCTATCTCATGGTCATAGAGAGAATATGGCGATGTAACTCCAGCGTTTATGATATTGCCTTTATAGAGTTTCAGCTTAACATCGCCTGTAACTGTCTCCTGAGTCTTTTTCACAAATGCCAAGATAGCTTCGGTAAGTGGTGTAAACCACTGTGCTCCGTATACCAGCTCCGCAAGCTTCTGAGCAACTAGACTTTTGTAGTGTGCTGTCTCCTTATCAAGGCATATAGACTCCAAAATCTCATGGGCTTTGTATATGATCGCACCACCCGGTGTCTCATAGATACCCCTGCACTTCATACCAACAAGCCTGTTTTCAACAATGTCAAGAAGTCCAATGCCGTTTGCGCCGCCCACTTCGTTGAGTTTTGTAACAATGCCGACGCTGTCCATCTCTACTCCGTCCACGGCAGTAGGTATTCCCTTTTCAAAATGCACCGTTACGTAGGTCGGCTTATCAGGGGCAAGTTCCGGAGATACGGTCATCTCCAAAAATCCCGGTTTGTTGTAAAGGGGTTCATTTGCCGGATCTTCAAGATCAAGTCCCTCATGGGACAGGTGCCAAATATTTTTGTCTTTTGAGTAATTTGTCTCCCGGCTTATTTTGAGGGGTACATTGTGAGCTTCAGCATAATCTATCTCCTCGTCCCTGCCTTTTATCTCCCACTCACGCCATGGAGCAATAACCGGCATATCTGGTGCAAACGCCTTTATGGCAAGTTCAAACCTTACCTGGTCGTTTCCTTTTCCTGTACAACCGTGTACTACGGCGTCGGCATGCTCTTTAAGCGCGATCTCGGCGATGGCTTTTGCGATCGGAGGACGTGCGAAAGCAGTACCCAGCATATATCCCTCATAGAGGGCGCCAGCCTGAACGCATGGGAAAACGTAGTCGTCCAGAAACTCTTTTGTAAGATCAACTACATAGAGCTTTGAAGCGCCGGTCTTAATTGCCTTCTCTTCCAAACCCTCAAGCTCATCTCCCTGGCCAACATTTCCTGATACAGCGATTATCTCGCATCCGTTATAGTTTTCTTTCAGCCACGGAATTATTACAGATGTGTCAAGACCTCCTGAATAGGCCAGAACTACTTTTTTAATATTTTCCTTGTTCATATGTAAATCCCCATTTCATATATTTTCATCGAAATATTTTCTATGAGTGAATATTATTCTTTTTTGCATATTTATGCAATAGGCAGATTGTATAAAAGTATCTTCTACTTCTCGTATCAATTAGTAAATATGCATATTTTCCTATATTTCAAATTTAAATTATCTATTATATTTTAATGTATAATACAGCTATTCATGAAATATAGTTAAATCGCTTACTTGTTATATATAATAATATGCGTTTTTTGTGAAGATTTGTTAGTGAATTTTTATTTAAAATAATTGACAATTTTATTCATCAATGTTATATTCTTTCACAAGCTTAACGTTTGTTTCGAAAATAGCAAATTGAATTTTTAATCAGAAAGGAAAAATAAAAATGAAAAAACTAATAGCTTTAATGCTTACCCTCACAATGATTTTTGCCTTGGCCTCCTGCGGCAGCAAAGATAATGACGCTGCCAGCGGAGACACAGACGGCGAAAAAACAGTAATCACAATGGCCTGCAGCGCTGACTTCCCACCTTACGAATATTACGAGGGCGACGAGATTGTTGGTATAGATGTTGAGATTGCAAATGCAATATGCGACAAACTGGGTTATGAGCTTGAAATAACCGATACAAATTTCGACTCTATAATTCCCGCTCTCGTGTCTGAAAAATTTGACATCGGCATGTCCGGCTTCACCGTAACTGAAGACAGGCTCCTTGAAGTTGACTTCTCCAACACCTATACAACCTCAAAACAGATAGTTGTAGTCCCAGAGGATAGTCCTATTGCTTCCGTTGACGACATCCTTTCAAAGGATAATACATATACAATAGCTGTTCAGACAGGTACAACAGGCGATATCTATATCACGGGTGATGTTGAGGATCTTGGTCTCTCCCATGAGATTGCCCAGTTCACAAAGTATTCCGACGCCGTAATAGCTCTTACAACAGGCAAAGCTGACTGCCTTATCGTTGACGAAGCCGTAGGTCTTGCATTTATAGAAGAGACTAAAGGCCTCAAAGCTCTTGACACTGAATACGCCCTTGAAGACTACGCAATAGCTTTTCCGAAAAACAGTCCGTATCTTGACGAGTTCAACGAAGTTCTTGACCAGCTCATCGAAGACGGCACTGTTCAGCAGATAATTGACAAATACATCAAGTAATTAAAACCATTTAATATCTAAGGGCGGACAAAGCTCCGCCCTTATTTAATCAAAACCCGGGAGTGATAAACTTGGAAGCTTTTCTCCAGAGCCTGGAATCTTTTTTTAGCGAGTTCCAGCAGGACTTCTACACAAACTTCATAAAAGAAGACCGGTGGCTCCACATAGTTGAGGGTCTTTATAATACCCTGCGCATAACATTTTTCGCCGTTTTAATAGGTATTGCCATCGGTGTCGTCGTGGCAATCATCCGTTCATCCTATGACCTTACCCACGGCGGCAGAAAAAACGATATAAGAAAAAAAGCCTTTTCTCTTTTAAACGGCATATGCAATGTCTATCTAACTGTTATCAGGGGCACTCCGGTAGTCGTCCAGCTCATGATAATGTACTATGTCATAATCGTATCTGACCGAAACGGCATAACCTCTGCCATTTTGGCTTTTGGTATAAATTCCGGCGCCTACGTGGCAGAGATCATGCGCTCCGGTATAATGTCCATAGACAAGGGCCAGATGGAAGCCGGTCGTACTTTGGGCTTCAACTATGTCCAGACAATGTTCTACATCGTTTTGCCGCAGGCTCTTAAGAACACCCTTCCCGCTCTTGCAAATGAGTTTATCGCTCTTTTAAAAGAGACCAGTGTAGCAGGTTATGTTACTATCAAAGACCTTACTCGTGGTGGTGATATTATAAGGAGCCGTACATACAACGCAGTTTTACCTCTCGGCTCTGTGGCTCTTCTCTACCTCATACTTGTAATGATATTTACTGCTATGATTTCCAGGCTTGAAAGGAGGCTCCGCAGCAGTGATCACTGATGTTTTAATATCTATAAAAGATCTTAAAAAGTGCTTTCCCGGGGGTCTCCAGGCTCTCAACGGTGTCTCTACTGATATACACAAAGGGGAGGTTGTTGTCATAATCGGCCCATCCGGGTCAGGAAAATCCACATTTCTTCGGTGTCTCAATCTACTTGAAGAGCCCACAGAGGGTACCATAACCCTTGACGGCACTGATATAACCGACCTAAATATAAACATAAACAAATACCGCCAGAAAATGGGCATGGTATTCCAGCATTTCAATCTTTTTCCTCACCTTACCATAATAAAGAACATGACTATTGCCCCTATAAAGCTTTTGGGCAAATCCAAAGATGAGGCACAGGCAAAGGCCATCGATCTTTTGGGCCGTGTTGGACTTGCTGACAGGGCTGAGGCATATCCAAGCCAGCTTTCCGGCGGCCAGAAACAACGTATAGCCATAGTCAGGGCTCTCTGTATGGAGCCGGAGGTTATGCTCTTTGACGAACCTACATCTGCTCTCGACCCCGAGATGGTCGGAGAAGTGCTTGAAGTTATGAAGGAACTCGCAAAAGCCGGCATGACAATGGTAGTTGTTACACACGAGATGGGATTTGCACGTGAAGTCGGAGATAGGGTCATTTTTATGGATGAAGGTAAAATTATCGAGGAAGGCTCTCCCGAAGACATCTTCTCAAATCCGAAAAGCGACCGTCTCAAATCCTTTTTAACAAAAATTCTCTAAATATAAATACTCAAAAGCGGTTCCTATACGGAACCGCTTTTTATATCCATAACCTACTTCCACGTCTATCATCTTTTCTTCACAAAACCTCTCCATCCCATCTTGTGGTTTCACTCTCCCATTCTCTTTTGTCTTTTTCCTTGCCAGGCCAAATTGACACAAGGTAGCTGCTGATATATAATTAAGCCGTAAAATTCAATTATTCAGGAGGCCTTTTCATGAAAAAGTGTATCGTAATATCAGATTCCTTCAAAGGTTCCCTCTCAAGTATAGAGATCGGCAAAATTGCAAAAGAAAGCGTGGGAAAATTCTTCCCAGACTGCGAGGTTATAACGATCCCGGTAGCAGACGGTGGTGAAGGCACGGTAGAGTGTTTCCTAGAAGCACTTGGCGGCAATGAGATCAAAGGCACAGTAACAGGTCCTCTTTCAGAAAAGCTCGAAGCTGCTTATGGAGTCATAGGTGATATGGCCATAATCGAGATGGCAGCCGCCGCGGGACTCCCCCTTGTAAAGGATAAGAAGAACCCCCTTATAACAACTACTTACGGCGTTGGTGAGCAGATTAAAGCTGCTATTGAAGGCGGTGCAAAGCGCATTATTCTGGGCCTTGGCGGTAGTGCTACTAATGACGGTGGATGCGGATGTGCCGCGGCTCTTGGTGTAAAGTTCTTTGATTCCAACGGGCACGTGTTCATACCTTCCGGCGGTACATTAAAAGACATTGCGTCTATTGATGTTTCGGACTGCCAGACAATTCTGAGCGGTGTTAAGGTAACAGCTATGTGCGATATTGATAACCCTCTTTATGGTCCACACGGCGCGGCTTATATATTTGGGCCTCAGAAGGGCGCTGACGAGAAAATGGTAAAAGAGCTTGACAGCGGTCTTGTACATCTAGCTGAAGTCATAAAATCATCGCTAAATAAAGACGTAGCTCTTATGCCAGGCGCTGGCGCTGCTGGTGGGTTTGGTGCCGGCTGTGTTGCTTTCCTTGGCGCCCAGCTCTGTCCCGGTATTGAGGTAGTACTTGACACAGTTGGCTTTGACGATCTTCTGGACGGTGCAGATATGGTATTTACCGGTGAAGGCAGAATAGATTCCCAGAGTCTCCGTGGCAAAGTAGTTATCGGTGTATCAAGGCGCGCAAAGGCAAAAGGTGTTCCAGTCATTGCCGTTGTAGGAGATGTAAGAGACGACGCCTATGGCGCCTATGATATGGGCGTCTCGGCCATATTCAGTACAAACAGGCTGGCTATTCCTTTCAGCGAAGCGTCTTTGAGAAGCAAAACTGATTACATACACTCTTTTGAGGACATTTTAAGACTGATAAAAATTTTCGAAAAATAATTAATTTCAAAACAAAAAGCGATGGCAAAAGCCATCGCTTTTTATATTTCAAATTTATAGTCTTCCCTGTCAACACGCAGGATCTTCTCTCTGCACCCAATTGAGGCGCTGTCGTTTAAAAACTTATCTATAAAATCAAACCCGGTAAAAAGATGTATTGGGCATATTTTCTCAACTCTGTTTATTTTCACAAATTCCTCTATGCCGCAAAATCCTCTTTTTCCCATTCTTCCATCAAGAGGTAGAAAAGCCAAATCTATTTTTTCTCCTTTTAATTTCCCGATCTCAGCAGAATAAGTCTCTCTCATCCATCTGTCATACTGCGCTTCATTATCTTCCCATATCCACAAATTAAGATCTCCTGCGTGGTATACAGTCTTGCCCTCGCATTTTATTAAAAATGCAACGCCCTCGTCAGTTGAAAAGAGAGTTCTGAGAATCAATTCGCCGCCGTTTCCGTCCGAAAAAGTATATTCTTCTCCGGCTCTTACAAATGTTATTTTCAGACTTTCCCTGTCTTTTACTCCAATTCTGCTTTTTATATCTTCCGACAAAATATACTCTCTATCGCCGCCAAATTTTTTCATGACAGCGGGATTAAAATGATCTCCATGTCCATGGCTTGCCATTACAAAAAGCTTTTTACCCTCAGGAATAGAAGGAACTTCTCCTCTGTAATAATCAATCAATATACAGCATTTTTCAAACTCAATAAAAACACCGCTGTGGGCAATAAATGTAATTTTCACTAATATTTCTCCTATATTTTCTCGTATACGGTTATCCCGAACTCAAGGGACACATCAAGGCACTGGGCCGCCTCCGCCTTTTTTTGATCCTCAAATCCTGTTTTATAATAATACGGCGTCATTTTAAACAGGTTTTCAATATCCTCATTACTATCAAGAGAGATCATGTATTTCACTTCTTCTCTCTCAAGAATTTCAAACCCTTCCTGCTCATCATTTTCTCTTTTGTTCTCATACGGCTTTTCATATATGAGCTTTTTGAGCTCCCATAGATGCCTCTCTAAAGGATACGCCTTTATTATTTTTCCTCCCGGTTTCAGTACTCTTCCAAACTCCTCCGGCACGAAAGGTGAAAAAATACATATAACCATATCAGCACAGCATGACTCAAAAGGCAACTTAGCGGAACTCGCCACAGCGAGCCTTACATCTTTGCTCCTTCCCGCTCCGTAATACAGTGCTTCTTTAGATATATCTATACCTGATATATCCGGACATATTCCCGCGTTTTTGAGTTTATTCAATATATCCATGGTGTATTTACACTCACCGCAGCCGCAGTCGATTATGCTCACGCTTTTCTCTGAATACTTAATCACCATATCACACAGCGCTTGGGATAGTCTGTCATAATACCCCTTATTTAAAAAATCTCTTCGCGCTCTCACCATCATTTTGTCGTCTCCATGCCTTCCTTTTGCCGAGGACATAAGAAGATTTACATATCCTTTTTTCGATATATCAAAGTTGTGGCCGGAAGAGCAGAAATACATTTTCCCATTTTTTGATAATAACTTTCCGCACACAGGGCAAATAAAATCAGGCATATTTACCTCCGAAAAGAAAAAGATAAAAATATTATACCCCTCTTGAGCACCTGTCTCAAGAGGGGTATAATCTTTATTCCATATTAAGCTCGTTATCGTCGATCATATCCTCTTCCAGCGCATCGGGATCGCCCACATCATATTCAGGGGCTGTATATTTATATGTTTCCGTATAGCTGAGAGGCTCTTTATTCTTTCCTATCTGAACAACCTCTACCTCAAATTCGTCCATAACTTTAACATCTGTTACGAGCAAGGTGTATTTATTTATAAATACCGTATCATATAGTTTTCCGTTAATTTGGACGTTACTGAAGGACGTAAAGTTATTACCCGTGATACACAAACTGTCTCCCACATAGTCAACAGAGTTAATTTTAATATCGTGTATTCCCATTTTCAGATCCGTTGCCTCAAATGGGTTAACTCCTCCGTAAACCTCCATATCACCGTAGAGCATGTCATATTCAAGAAGCTCCAGACCATATTTGTACTGTTCTTCATCAAGGTCTCTATTCTTCTGGTGATACTTTGTAAGTGTTCCCTCTGTGATTCCAAGATTTTCGAACACAAAAGATGCTATCTGGTAGGAATGAAGATCTTCAGCTTCCACATCAAGGTCGAAGTTTGACCAAATAACATACTCAGTCTGGTAAAGATTACCTACGTCAAGGTCCTCCTGATTAATTGTAAGACTCGGAATATGGTCTCCGTATAATACTACCACAGTATCCTCAGGATAATCTTCCAATTCCGCAAGGAGCTGACCCAGGAAATCATCGGTCTCATGGAGCTGATTTACATAGTAGGTAAACTGATTTGCCAAATCCTCATCAATATCCGATATAACGCCAATCTCAAGATCCGGATACTTTGTAAGAGAGGTTGGATATCTGCCGTGAGGCTGAACGGAAATGCAGTAGATAAGATCCTGGTTATCAGTAGAATCCAGAGCACTCATTATCTCATCCTGCAGAACATAGTCTCTTGCCCATCCGCGAGGTGTATAGGTAACATCCTGCATGTACTCCAAAGCAGAAAAAACATCAAATCCAAGCTGAGCAAAAACTTCGTTTCTGTCATAGAAAGCACCACTGTGATTGTGGATTGCAAATGTGGAGTAACCGAGCTTCTTAAGGTTATAGCATATGGACTCACATGTCCTCTGCTGCAATATCGTCTTATAAGGATATTCACCCGTACCGAAATACTCAAGGCTCATCTGAGTTATTACCTCGAACTCAGTGTTAGCAGTGCCCGCTCCGATAGCCGGTACAGTAAAGAAACCTGTAGGATATTCCTCCTTGAGCTTGGTGAAATTAGGTATCGGATTTTCTGTAAAGGTCATATTGTTAAGATAATTAACGTCAAAGAACGATTCAAGCTGAAGGAATATTATGTTCGGATATTTGGACTCCTCTCCGCTTTCTTCATCGTCATCACCGCCAACAACCTCAGATACGCTCTCAGGTGAGTACCCTGACGGCTTACTTATACCTCTATCCAGCGCACCGCTTGTGAAGCAGTATACAAATCCGTAGTTTTTATATGCAGCTGGAAGATTTGCAAATTTATTGGTTATGATTCCAAAATTAAGGAGCACAGCCGTAAGAGAGAAAGTAAACGTAAATAAAATAACTGAGGCTACCAAAGACCTGTTAAATTTTCTTTCCACCTTACCTGTCTTAAGCCAGATTAAAACAAACGCTGCGATAAGCGCCAATACACCTACAATAATTGTGATAACATTTGCCGTGGTCAGGTATGCGCTGGCAATTGTATAAACAGACGTAATAAGCTCAAAATCCGTCATAGCCAGAGGTGTAGTCCTGAATCCAAGCACTACGCAGTTTACAGTGGCAAGCAGCAGCCAAAAAGATGAAATAAGCGTATAGACAAAAGTCCTCTTTTTAAAGAAATACGCAAGAGAAAGAGAACACATGATTATCAGTATGCTGTACCCGGAAATAATCGGACTTGTAAAGACGAATTTTAATCCATCGCCTACAGATCTTCTGCTGAGAATCTCAACAATTATTTCAATCAGCAGCGCCACAGAAAAGAGCTGTATAACTCTGTATCTATATATATGTTTTATCCGTGCAGTACTTTTCTTTACAGCGCTGAGTTCTTTAAATTGATTTATCCAATCTCTGCACTTGTCTCTACACTTCAAAAAAATACTTTTAATTTTATCCATAGCTTTTCCTTTTCACACATATTCTTTTCCTTTGAATATATATATGCGCAGCGGCGTTTTATAAGGTCTTATAATGCTCTATTTGTAAAATAGAGCATAAAGCATAGGGCGCCCTATGCCTCTGCAAAATTTTCCGAAAAAATTCGGAATATACACTATTCAAAAGAACATTGTATTGTTTTTATTTCATCACTCATACACACATGCCCTCGCATGATAACAAATAAGATACTACTATATCCGCCTTAGTTCAATCCTAATTTTTTTAAAATTTTATAAACTTTTTTAATAAAGATTTAAAATTTTAGTTAAAATACCCAATAATTTCCATGTTTTTTTGTAAATTGCGTTAGGAACCGAAATAATCTGACTCCGTCAAAGATAATAAAAGCATGTCGAAAATCGTAAGAAAATCTTAAGAATATTTGCGTGAATTTTTCGTGCAAAATGTTTCAAAATCTCTTAAAATATACTTCAGGAGGGATCTTATGAAAATTCTTGTTCTTGATGACGAAAAAGAGATCGCTGATCTTATTTCTCTTTATCTTGAAAACGAGGGCTATGAGGTATATAAGTTTTATTCACCACGAGAAGCTCTGGCGTGTATCAGAGAAAACGAAATGGATCTTGCCGTTCTGGATGTCATGCTTCCAGAAATCGACGGTTTTACAATATGTAAATATATAAGGGAAAAATATACCTACCCTGTAATCATGCTCACAGCAAAGGTAGAAAATACAGACAAAATAAACGGTCTTACTATCGGGGCCGATGATTATATAACAAAGCCTTTTAATCCGCTGGAAGTAGTGGCCAGAGTCAAAGCACAGCTTCGTCGTTATAAAAGATACAATTATAAAATATCTGAAAAAAACGACTATTATGAAATCGGCGGTCTTTTCATAAATAAAAGCACTCATGAGTGCACCCTGTTGGGTAAGCCAGTAAATCTTACCCCTATCGAGTTCAATATTTTATGGCTTTTATGCGAAAAGGACGGAAATGTTGTCTCCTCTGAGGAAATATTCGAGCGTGTATGGGGCGAAAAATACCTTGACGGCAACAACACTGTAATGGTACATATAAGAAGACTTAGAGAGAAACTCGGCGAGAAACCGAGAAACCCCAAGTTCATAAAAACAGTGTGGGGAGTTGGGTATAAAATTGGGAAATAACATGATGAAGCGTCAGCTTCTTTCACGATTCATAACAAAAATTTCCATTTTTACCGTAGTGTATATTGTTGTTCTACTTGCCTTTGACCTCTACTTCGACGGTTTTATTATCGACATAGTGGAAGCCATGACAAACGGATACTATATTGCGCAATCGGTTATGGAACATAAGGTAGCCATCTGTCTTTTTATCTACACCATTGTGCTTTTTATCATCGCATATAATACCATCAAAAAAGCTCAGAAGAACTTTAATGATATCTATATGCAAATCGAGAAAGTACTTATTGCAGATGACGAGATAGATCCCCTACCTAATGAGCTTAAGGACATAGAAGTGCGCTTAAAAGACATAAAATACACAGTCTTCAGGAATGAGCAGGTGGCGCGAGAAGCCGAACAGAGAAAAAACGACCTTGTTGTTTACCTTGCGCATGACCTAAAAACCCCTCTTACTTCTGTGATAGGTTATCTCTCACTGCTTGAAGAGTGCCCTGAACTCCCTGAAAAAATGCGTGCTAAATACACTTCAATTGCCTTAAACAAGTCATATAGACTGGAACAGCTCATAAATGAGTTTTTTGATATAACAAGGTTTAATCTCCAGTCAGTAGCCCTCGAAAATAACAGAATAGATCTCTCAATGATGCTCAATCAGATGGTTGAAGAATTTTACCCGATACTGGCTGAAAAACATTTAAGGCCTAAGCTATCTATTGATCCGGGGATAAAAATGATCGGTGATGCGGACAAGTTGGCCCGTGTATTTGACAATCTCTTACGCAACGCCGCAAATTATAGCTATCCTAATACCACTGTTTATATCTCCGCCCGTGAGGAAGAGGATTATGTGGAAATAGTATTCAAAAACTCAGGGGATAAAATACCTGATCAAAAACTTGAAACAATTTTTGAAAAATTCTTCAGGATAGACTCATCCAGAAGCAGTTCTACCGGTGGTGCAGGACTGGGTCTTGCCATAGCTAAGCAAATCGTTGAACTTCACGGCGGTGTCATCAAAGCTCACAGTGATTATGAATTTACTGAGTTTATAGTAAATCTTCCTAAAAACTTAATCAAATTGTAAGTTATGATATAATATATCTTAATAACAGAAACGCCTCCAAATTGTAAAATAAAATTACGATTTGGAGGCGATTTTATGGTTAAAAGAAGGCGTAGAAAAAACAGGTTCTTCACCTTTTCACTATTTGCCCTGCTGCTATGTACATTCTGTGTAGCGATGTTTGTTGTCCGCAGCAGTCGTTCAATTACTGGAGTACTTGGTTCATTTCAAGGGGAAAGTGAAGAATATAAAAGCGCTAAATCAGAAATAAGGGCGTATGCTGACGCAAATGGGATAGACTTCTCAGAATATACAGACGAGCTTATTGCTCTTTATGAAAAAAATCCTGAGGCCCGGGAATACGTTCTGGAATTCCCTTTAAAAAAAGGCACATCCCAGGACTATGATCTGTCAGATATGGATCTTTCCCAGATACCTCTTTATATACAATGGGACTCACGGTGGGGTTACCTTGAGTATGGGGACAGTGTTATAGGCCTTTCGGGCTGTGGCCCCACCGCCCTGGCTATCGTTACCACTTATCTTAAGCAGGATGTAAAATATGATCCTGTATATATGACCAAGTTTGCCGAAGAAAACAACTACTATGTGTCTGGCCATGGTACTGAGTGGATAATGATGAGTGAAGGCGCGGAAAAATTGGGTCTTATCGCTAAAGAACTTCCTCTAAGCGAAGATATAGTGGCTTCTGAATTAAAAGCCGGACATCCCATCATATGTATAATGGGTGAAGGCGACTTTACCTCTTCTGCTCACTTCATAGTTCTGACTGATTATGACGACGGTATGGTGTCAGTAAAGGACCCCAACAGCAACTCCCGTTCTGAAAAACAGTGGATATTTTCAGAGATAGAAGATCAGATAAGAAATCTCTGGTCATACACAATATAGCAAAACAAAAGCGGCAAAGCTTAAAGCTTTGCCGCTTTTTCATTTTAATTTACTGACCGCAGCGGGTCTTAAATTCAGTCCATATCTCAGACTGTTTTTCAGCCGCCTCAGCACTGATATTTTCTATCATCTCTGTGTCTTCCTGCTTTATATCCTCTGGTAATGTAAGGAACTCTTTATACTCATCAGCAATATATTCTTCAGCAGCTTTGTTTGTGCAGTAGTATCCAAGATACTCAAAACACTTTGCTCCAACCTCAGCGTCGAGGATATAATCTATAAACTTGTAAGCATTTTCGGCGTTGGGAGCCTGAGATGGTATAAACATACCCATAATGCCAAGGCCTATACCTTCCGTTGGATATACGATCTCGATGTTAGGATCTGTAAGCTTTGCCATTGTAACCTGGGATGTGTACATTACCGCAGCAGAAACTTCACCGGAGATAAGATCATCCTGAACATTATCGTCTTTAATAAGACGGATATTGTCAGCAAGATCATAGAGAAGCTCTGCAGCTTCATCCAGTTCATCCATATTTTCTGTGTTATAGCTGTATCCCAACACCTTAAGCGCCATACCGATTATAACACGATAATTTCCTATAACAGCAAGATTGTCTTTAAGCGCTTCGTTCCACAGATCTTCATAACCTGTAATCTCAACATCCACACCATCTGGATTATAAGCTATTGTCTGAACTCCGGCGCCATATGGCACTGTATACTCATCATTAGGGTCGAAGAACTGTCCCTGGTAGAGAGGGTTAATATTATCATAATTTGAAAGCTTGGAAGTATCAAGCTTCTGAGCAAGTCCCTCAGCTATAACTGTTTCTATAATATAGTCATCTGCTATAACCAGGTCATATTCACCGCCTTTTGCGGCCTGAAGTTTTGCAAGCATAGTCTCATCATAATCGAAGTTGACGTAATTGATTTTAATACCTGTCTCTTCCTCGAATCCAGCCAAAATCTCAGGATCGAACATGCCTGCCCATGTGTATAAATTGAGTACTCCGTTGTCCTCTTTCCCGCTCTCACCGTTGTCTCCGCACCCTGCCAGAAGACCAGCGCACATTAAAACAGCAAGCAGTACAGCAAGTATTTTTTTCATAATTTTCCTCCTTTATTTTCCTGCTTTATTATTTCCAATCCTGCCTATGGCAGAAGATAGCACAACAAATATCCATGTGGCTATAAACATAAGAGTACACAGCGCATTTATTTTAGGCGTAACGCCTGTTTTAAGTTGGGTATAAATTATGATCGGAAGGGTGTTTACGTTGACACCAGTTACAAACACACTGATTATTACATCGTCCATGCTCATTGCGAACGATAAGAGCATTCCCGAAATTATAGCCGGCAAAATAAGCGGCAAAGTTATGTCGAAAAATGCCCTGAAGGGACTTGCTCCCAGATCCCTTGCGGCCTCTTCAAAGCTCTTATCCATTCCGGCCAGTCTCGCCTTTACCTGCATGAACACGTATGGTATACAAAAGGCCGTATGTCCGATTATCAGTGTCGTCATTCCAAAAGGCAGTCCCAAAAGCGAGAAAAACGCCAAGAATACCATACCTAAAATGATCTCAGGAGTCATCATTGGCAGCGTGGCTATATACTCCATAATCCCCTTTCCTTTAAAAGAGGTTTTTGTAGTGCCAATCGCCCCCAGAGTCCCAATAACAGCAGCAGCCAAACTTGATATAGCTCCTAAAATAACGCTGTTCACAAGAGCCTGCATTATGGCTCTGTCCCTGAAGAGGTCTTCATACCATTTAAGGGAAAAGCCCGCCCAAATAGAACTTATCTTACTTTCGTTAAAGGAGTATATCATTACAAATATTATCGGCAGATACATAAGAATAATAACGGCCGCCAGATAGATTTTAGGAAGCTTGGATGTCTTTTTCATACGACTCCCTCCAAATCCTTGACCTTTGTTATTTTCCTGTAAAGCCAGATCATTATACTGGTCATTATAAGCAGTACAACTGAAAGCGCCGCTGCAAATGGCCAGTCATGCACTTTCATAAGTTGCTCCTGAATTACATTACCAATGAGTACTATTTTGTTTCCGCCTAGGATATCCGCAACGAAGAACAGACCCATAGACGGTATAAAAGTCAAAATAACACCTGTGAGCAGCCCAGGTAGCGTTAGCTTCAGGGTTATTGTGAAAAATGCATACGCCTTTGATGCCCCAAGATCTCTTGCCGCCTCAACCAGAGTCCAGTCCATTTTCTCAACACTTGAGTACGCAGACAATATCATAAACGGCAGCAGCGCATATACCATTCCCACAAGCACTGCTGGATAGGTATAAAGGATCTTTAAAGATGAATCCGTTATATTTAAAAACATAAGGGTTTTGTCAAGAACCCCGTTTGCCCTTAAAATAATTATCCAGCCATAAAGTCTTATAAGAGAGCTTGTCCAGAATGGGATCATAACAAGCATCATCATAAGGCCCCTACCCTTTGGGGAAAGCTTTGCCATGAAATAGCCAAACGGGTATCCAATAAGCGCCACCAGTGCTGTTGTGGAAAACGCGAGCTTCAGCGACTGAAGAAAAGTGTTTAAATATATTGGTTCAAATATCTTTGTGTAATTCTTCCAAGTAAAAACGTTTACAACGCCCCAGACCTCCGCTCTTGTCATAAAGCTGAGTATCAGCATATATATAAGCGGTCCTAAAAGGAAAACCACTGTAAATATATACATTGGCGCAAGAAACGCAGCATTTGCAAAATTTTTCTTTTTTCCTCTATTTTTCATAGCTGTCCTCCAGGTCCACAAGGACAACTCTCTCTTTCTCCCAGCCGATAACTATAGAGTCGCCTGTATTTATATGACTGTCTATACCATGTCGGCTTATAATAATCTCCTGACCAAGAGACGTCTCAACTGAAATTCTGAGCATACCAGCTGAAAATGTCTTTTCCTTTACTGTACAGTGTATGCCGTTTTGACTATCATCCTCTATAAGAATATATTCGCTTCTAACCGCCGCAGTGATTTCACTGCCCTCAGGAATACGGGCACTCTGCTCATTTACCGGCAGCAGACTGCCGTCATAATTCATAAACAGCTCTCCACCGACATAGGCGGCTTTACCTTTTATAATGTTTGCAGAGCCCACAAAGCTTGCAACATAACTGGTTTTCGGCCTATCATAAATATCGCTCGGAGTACCTATCTGCTCAAAAAGTCCGTCCTTCATTACAGCTATTCTGTCAGACATGTTCAGGGCTTCTTCCTGGTCGTGGGTTATATATATAAAAGTTATACCAAGCTGTTTCTGAAGTCTCTTAAGTTCAATCTGCATCTGACGGCGGAGTTGAAGATCCAAAGCACCTAGAGGCTCATCCAAAAGCAGAACCTTTGGCCTGTTTACAATTGCCCTGGCAATGGCAACTCTCTGTCTTTGTCCACCCGAAAGCTCTGACGGCATTCTCTTCCCATATCCGGGAAGCTGCACAATTTCCAGAGCTTCTTCAACCACCTTATCTATTTCAGCCTTCTTCATTTTCTTAAGCTTCAGACTGTACCCCACATTTGCAGATACAGTCATATGTGGAAAAAGTGCATAATTCTGAAAAACAGTGTTCACATTTCTGTCATTCGGCTGTGTAAAAGTAACATCTTCTCCTTCAAGTATAACACTACCGCTGTCGCAGGTTTCAAGACCAGATATTATTCTAAGAGTAGTGGTTTTTCCACAGCCAGAAGGCCCAAGGAGTGTAATGAACTCTCCCCGGGAAATAGAGATATTCAATCCTTTTAATACATCAGTCTCTCCAAAGCTTTTTTTAATATTTTCGAGCTGAAGAATGATATCACTCATAGGCCTACCTCTTGTTAAAATCTATTGCAAAACATTAAACAGATTGCTATAATAATTTTAATATAAAGTATAAAAACATCAAGTACGATTTTTATTGTTATTTACTATCTTTCAAGATACTATAAGGTGAGCAAAATGGATAATTCAGCAACTGAAATCAGCATGGTTCAAAACCCAAGCGGCTCTGAGGAGCGCTGTCCTTTTCTGACCGCACAGAAAATACTGTCAGGAAAGTGGTCTCTTTTAATATTGTGCTATTTGCGGAACGGTCCACTGCGCTTTGGTGAGCTACAGAAGTACATCCCTGAGATAACTCAGGCTACCCTAACAAAGACACTAAGAAAACTTGAGAGCGATATGCTTATAACAAGGAAAATTTTTCCCGTAATCCCGCCCCATGTGGAATATGAGCTTTCAGAGATAGGTCGTGATATAATTCCGGTACTGGACACCTTGGGTGAGTTCAGTATAAAATATCTGAGCCATCTTAACCTTGGTGAAAGCATATGCCAGGAGTTAAAAACCGGCTCATGCAGATGCTGCAAAGGAGCTCATCAGTAAAAAAAATGTAGGTGTTAATTTATGTATACAGGTGAAGATCAAAACCACTTACTGACCGGCCACCGGCCGGTCTTCATTCAGGGAATGAAAGACGGCGTTCCAATAGGACTTGGATATCTTGCCGTATCTTTTTCTCTGGGCATCGCGGCTAAAAACGCCGGGCTCACCCCCTTTCAGTCGTTTCTTGCAAGCGCCCTTTGCAGCGCTTCAGCTGGAGAATACGCTGGCTTTACACTTATTGCCGCTGCCGCTCCCTTTCTGGAAGTTGCTTTTATGACTCTTATCGTAAATGCCAGGTATTTCCTTATGAGCTGTGCCATGAGCCAGAGAGTCGACCCAAAAATACCCTTCTTTCACAGAATTTTTATGGCCTTCTACATAACTGATGAGCTTTTTGGTATAGCCATTGCCCGTCCAGGATACCTGGATCCATATTATTCCTACGGTGCGTTTCTAACATCTGTTCCCTGCTGGGCAGTGGGAACTGCTCTTGGCGCAATAGCAGGAAATCTACTGCCACTGCGTATAGTAAGCGCATTCAGCGTTGCCCTTTATGGTATGTTTATCGCTGTGTTTATACCGCCGGCAAGGAAGAACAAAGTTATCGCCGGACTCGTCGTTGTAAGCTTCACACTGAGTTTTTGTGCCGCCTATCTGCCTGGCGTATCCAGTCTCTCGGATGGATTTAAAACTATTCTTCTGACCGTGGCCATATCAGCGGCAGCTTCCATCTTCTTCCCTAAAAAATATGATGAGGAGGAGGATATGTAATGAAAGACAGTACAATCTATCTCTACATACTCATTATGGCCATCGTCTCATTTATAATCCGAGCCACCCCTCTCACTCTTTTCAGAAAACAGATAAAAAATCGGTTTATACAGTCTTTTCTATATTATGTGCCGTATGTTACCCTTTCGGTGATGACATTCCCTGCCATAGTGAATGCCACCCAGAGCCCAGTCTCTGGACTCTCCTCTTTTGTCGTAGGAATAATTGCCGCCTGGTTGGGTGCTGACCTTTTCAAAGTTGCAATAACCTGCTGCAGCGTGGTATTTATTCTTGAACTTTTTATATGCTAAAATAAAAAATGCCGCTCTATTTCGGAGCGGCATTTTATTTTCTTTTAAACGCAAAACAGATTAAGTCTTGAAAAATAAAAACGACAGAACAACGCTGTCGTTTAAATGGTGACCCGTACGGGATTTGAACCCATGTTACCGCCGTGAAAGGGCGGTGTCTTAACCACTTGACCAACGGGCCATATGAAATTATTCAATTTGAGGGAGTATATTTCAACTCCCTCAAATCAATATTGGTGACCCGTACGGGATTTGAACCCATGTTACCGCCGTGAAAGGGCGGTGTCTTAACCACTTGACCAACGGGCCGGCTGTCTCACCGGACAGAATAATCTGTCCGGTAAATATGGTAGCGGCGACTGGATTTGAACCGGTGACACTTCGGGTATGAACCGAATGCTCTGGCCAACTGAGCTACGCCGCCATCTCGCTTGCAGACAGCGTTATTATTATAAAGTTTGAACTTAAAATTGTCAACATGTTTTTCTGATTTTTTTGCTTTTTATAGCTGAAATATCTTTAAAGGGCTTTTTAATACAAATTACTCATCTTCAAAGCATTTTCTCAATTTTTCCAGAGCTTTCTTTTCTATTCTGCTCACATAACTGCGGCTTATTCCGCATTTTGACGCAATCTCTCGCTGAGTTATTGGCTTAATTCCTCCCAGGCCATATCGCATATATATTATCTCCTTTTCTCTTTCGTCCAGTACCTGGTCTATATATTTTACAACTTCCCTGCACATTTCTTCCGTACTGACTTCCTCAAGCATGTTGTCATCAACACTTATAACGTCTATAAGGGACAAGCTGTTGCCCTCTTTGTCAGTGTTGATGGAATCGGAAAGGGAGAGTTCTCCGGCACTTTTCTTACTACTTCTGAAAAACATGAGTATCTCATTTTCAATACACCTAGAAGCGTATGTAGCAAGACGTACACCTTTATCCGGCTTGTATGTAGATATTCCTTTTATAAGTCCGATAGTTCCTATGGATATAAGATCTTCCTGATTGTCAGCCTGGGTATAATATTTTTTTATAATGTGTGTAACAAGGCGCAAGTTCCTCTCAATCAAAACATTTCTCGCCTCCATATCCCCGGCTATGTATTTATCTATGTATTCTTTCTCCTCCTCGGAAGTGAGTGGTTTGGGAAACGAACCGTTCCCGGTTATTCTAAGCATCAAAAAAGGACAAGTCATAAGCAACGCGTACGATAGCATAACCATACTATTTCCTCCAAAACAGATTGTAAGAAATATATATTCTTTTACGTTTTGTCCTTATTACGGAAGATATATAGTTTGACACTTAATTTTATAGTGGTATAATTTACATATACTTTTTAATATGGAGTGTAAATGATATGAAGACTATAGAAACAAAGAAAGCCCCTGGCGCAATTGGACCTTATTCCCAGGGTTATGTAAGCGGAGATTTCGTTTTCTCCAGTGGTCAGATACCAGTAGACCCTGAAACAGGCGCTATACCTGAAGGCATCTCTGCCCAGGCTGAGCAGTCCTGCAAAAATGTCGCAGCCGTTATAGAAGCAGGCGGCGCTTCCCTTGAAAAAGTCATCAAGACAACATGTTTCCTTGCAGACATGGGAGACTTTGCTGCTTTTAACGCAGTTTATGAGAAATTCTTCACATCCAAGCCAGCACGCAGCTGTGTTGCTGTAAAAGAGCTTCCAAAAGGAGCACTCTGTGAGATTGAGGCCATAGCAGAGCTTTAATTTGGCAATAGAAAAATCATCTGTAATATTCTTATACCAGCGGGAAAAAATATTCCTATTGGTGGCTCGGTCTTATACAGAAAATAAAATTTAAAAAAATACAGCCCGTCGGCACCTCGGCGGGCTGTATTTTAATTTATTATTTATCTTTATCCTGGGCTATCAGGATTTTTATAG
>CALXGH010000049.1 GCA_944387845.1 uncultured Oscillospiraceae bacterium | reverse complement strand
CAAAATGGAGTAGAGGCGTACCTCTGCGTCCACCGCTGTTTTGGCGTCAACCCAGTGTATGGTTGCGCCTTTGACCTTGCGTCCATCGGCAGGGTCGCCGCCACGGGACTGGGGGTCATATGTGCAGTAAACTTCCGTAATGTTTCCGTTCTCGTCCTTTTTGCAGCCTGTACATTTGATAAGGTACGCGCCCTTCAGACGGCACTCAGGTCCATCAGGATACAGACGCTTGTACTTCGGTATAGGAGTCTCAAGAAAATCTTCCCGCTCAATATAGAGAGTCTTGGAGAAGGAGACTTCTCTTGTACCTGCGTCAGAATCGTTGGGGTTGTTTTCGATTGGCAGCGTCTCTGTTTTGTCATCAGGGTAGTTTTCTATGACAAGTTTTACAGGGTCCAGAACAGCCATTTTTCTTGCTGCGTGGGCGTTGAGATCATCCCTCAAGCATGCCTCCAGAAGGGAGTAGTCAACAGTGCTCACCGTCTTGGCAATACCAACTCTTGCGGTAAAGTCCTTTATAGCCGCCGGAGTGTAGCCACGGCGACGCAGGCCACGGAGAGTAGGCATTCTCGGGTCATCCCAGCCTGATACAAGTCCGTTTTCCACAAGGTAGCGAAGCTTACGCTTTGACATTACCGTGTAGTTGATGTTAAGACGTGAAAACTCGATCTGTCTCGGCTTTGATGGCAGGTCGATATTGTTTATTACCCAGTCGTAGAGAGGACGGTGGTCCTCGTACTCCAGAGAGCAGAGGGAGTGTGTTATGCCCTCAAGGGCGTCCTGGATGGGGTGGGCAAAGTCATACATGGGGAAAATGCACCATTTTGTGCCCTGACGATGGTGCTCAATATGGCGGATTCTGTAAATTACAGGGTCCCTCATATTGAAGTTGCCGCTTGCAAGGTCAATTTTTGCCCTAAGTGTGTATTTTCCGTCGGGGAACTCGCCGTTTTTCATTCTGCGGAAAAGGTCAAGGCTCTCTTCAATAGGCCTGTCCCTGTAAGGACTTCTTGCAGGCGTTGTGGTGTCGCCGCGGTATTCTCTAAATTCCTCCGGCGTCAGCTCACAGACATAGGCGAGGCCTTTTTTGATGAGCTTTTCCGCAAGTTCGTAAGTCTCAGGAAAATAGTCGCTTCCATAATAGAATCTGTCGCCCCAGTCAAAGCCCAGCCAGTGGATGTCCTCTTTTATGGCGTCAACATACTCTGTGTCCTCTTTGGCGGGGTTTGTGTCGTCCATTCTGAGGTTGCACAGACCGCCGTATTTCTCAGCGGTGCCGAAATCTATGATAAGTGCTTTGCAGTGGCCAATATGGAGATAGCCGTTAGGCTCCGGCGGGAAACGGGTATGAACCTTCATACCTTCAAATCTGCCGCCCGGGGCTATATCTTCTTCAATAAAGCTGTGTATAAAATTTTTGGAGGTCTCTTCCATAATAATCAGTCCCTGTCGTTATTTTATATTGAATAATTTAATATTATATATAATTTTTCCCAACTTTACAATATATTTAGTGAAAAATAGTAATTTATTCTAAAACCGGTTGTGAAGATTTAGCGGGGATGGTTTGTGGCGCTTTATAGGTTAATAAGCATACCGCTAATTAATTAAGCATCCACATAATAGGAAAAGAGACCTTGCGTGAAATTGACGAGGTCTCTTTTTTTGTCTAGGTATATTTTAATAGGATACGGAATTTTTTAAGGCTGCTACCGGAGATAGTTTTGCCTGAGCCGCTTTTTCGCTTGTTCAACGGTTTCGCCTTCTTTTGTAAGATACCGGTCTACAAAAGCGTCTTCAATTTTATTGTAGCCGCCTACCACTGTGCCCTCGATCTTTTCAAAGGAAGAGGTTATTTTCTCCGCGATCTTCTCATTGGCCTTTACAAGTTTAGATTTTGCCATAAAATATACACCTCTTTTAATTCTCTGATTTTATGCCCTGTGTCAGTGGAATGAGGCACAGAAGTACGATTATACCTGCAAGCCCGATTACAATGCCGGTAACCATTTTGCTCCATACCATACAAAAGCACATACCAATGCCCAAAGCGAGAGCACCGGCGATGCCCACGGCAATGGTCAGAACTGTCTTTCCGGATATGTGAATGGGCTTTTTGTGTTCCATTTTCCTCCAGACTATGACAGAGACAAGACCCAGAATGATGCCGGCGCAGCTTAACACAATTCCTGGTTTAAATGAGTCCCATTGAGGAATCAGAGCCATACACATTCCAAGGGCAAACAAAACACCACTAACGGTGCCCAACAGCATAGCTACAAAACTGCTTTTTTTCATTACAATTACCTCCTACTTTATTAAATCAACTGTTGTTGTTTTAATCTGGGCATAGTATAATCGGTATGAAAATGTAAAACAATCATCAATTTTTCAACATGTGTTGAGATAAAGGAGATTTTTATGAACACTCCAAATAACAGACGAAAACGCCAGTCCATGGAGAAAATCGAAAAGGTGTTCTTGGACTTGCTTCAAGCAAAGGATATAAGCCAGATCAGCGTGTCTGACATATGTAAGAGAGCGAGATTGAACCGGACAACATTTTACGCCAATTATACGGACATATATGGCCTTGCTGACTCCATAAGGGACAGACTTGAAGCCGGACTTGGAGATTTGTATCAGGAGGAAATAAACTCTGGGTTTAATAGTAATAATTATTTAAAACTATTCCGGCATATAAAAGATAATCAGATCTTTTACAGAACATATTTTAAACTTGGGTATGACAATAATTATAAGATTCTTACATATGACACTGAGCTTGCTAAGAAGCACTTCCAAAATCGGTTTATTGAATACCATATGGAGTTTTTCAAAAGCGGTCTGACGAAGATAATAAAGATGTGGCTTGAAAATGGGTGCCAGGAGACGCCGGAGGATATGTTTGAGATTATAAAAAGCGAATATCAAGGTCGTTAGGATTTTTTCTCTAAAAGTGCGGAATAATATTCTGAAAGTCTGTCAAATGGCCCGGTTTTAGCTTGTATGGGTTTTATTTAAAAAGGCTGGCAATCAGAAGTATTGACAAAAAAGTGCCTGAGAGGTAAAATTAACTGAATAATTTAAAGACGATGACCGGGAGGAGTAAGCCCCCTTCCCACTTCAGAGAGAGAGCGGTTTGGTGAGAGCTCTCGTGGGGACGGCTGAAGGTCGCCCGTAAGTTCCGCAGGTGAAATAAAGTAGTCTGCGGCGTTGCCCGCGTTAAGGGAAATGAGTGCCGCATATTTTGCGGAATTCAGGTGGTACCGCGGATTTTCGCCCTGAGGTTTCTCAGGGCGTTTTTTATTTTTACGCAAATAATACTCTTTTACAGGAGGATAAACATAATGAAAGAATTACCGAAAGTATACGACCCCAAAGTCGTAGAGAAGAAAATCTACGATATGTGGCTGAAGGGCGGCTATTTCAAAGGGAAGATCGACCCGGAGAAAAAGCCTTTCACCATAGTTATCCCCCCACCGAACGTAACAGGCCAGCTTCACCTTGGCCATGCCTTTGACGAGACGCTTCAGGATGTTCTCATCAGGGTAAAGAGAATGCAGGGCTATGCCGCCCTGTGGATTCCTGGCACGGACCACGCCGGTATCGCGACCCAGATAAAAGTTGAGGAGAATCTCCGCAAAGAGGGAATCACAAGATACGACCTGGGACGTGAGAAGTTCCTTGAAAAGGTCTGGGAGTGGAAAAACAGATTTGGAAACCGCATTGTTGAGCAGCTTAAGACTCTGGGCTGTTCCTGCGACTGGGACAGAGAGCGCTTTACAATGGACGAAGGCTGCTCCAAGGCCGTAAGAGAGGTGTTTGTAAACCTCTACAATAAGGGCCTTATTTATAAGGGCAACCGTATAATCAACTGGTGCCCTCACTGCCGTACCGCTCTGTCCGACGCGGAGGTTGAATATCAGGATCAGCCGGGCAAGTTCTGGCACATACGTTACCCGATAAAGGACAGCGATGAGTATCTTACAATCGCCACAACACGTCCTGAGACCATGCTTGGCGATACAGGTATTGCCGTACATCCGGACGACGAGAAGTATAAGCATCTTGTTGGCAAGAAGGCCATACTGCCTCTCGTTGAAAGAGAGATACCAATCGTTGCCGATGATTTCGTTGAGCTTGGCTTCGGTACAGGCGCCGTTAAGCTGACTCCATGCCACGACCCTAACGACTATGAGGCAGGACTCAGACACAACCTTGAGCAGATCCTCATTCTGGATGAGGACGCTAAGATCATAAACGGCGGCAAGTATAACGGTATGGACCGCTATGAGGCGAGAAAAGCAATCGTAGCTGACCTTGAAAAAGAGGGCTACCTTGTTAAAATCGAGGACCACGACCACAATGTAGGCACCTGCTACCGCTGCGGCACAACAGTTGAGCCTATGACAAGCCCACAGTGGTTTGTAAAAATGGCGCCACTTGCCAAAGAGGCCATTGAGGTCGTAAAAGACGGCAGGATAAAATTTGTTCCTGAGCGCTTTAACAAGACATATTTCAACTGGATGGAAAACGCCCACGACTGGTGTATTTCCCGTCAGCTCTGGTGGGGACATCAGATCCCGGCCTGGTACTGCGACGACTGCGGAGAGATTACAGTATCCAAAGAGGACGCAACAGAGTGCGCCCACTGCCACTCTAAGAATATACACAGGGACGAGGACGTTCTCGATACTTGGTTCAGCTCCGCACTTTGGCCGTTTTCAACTCTCGGCTGGCCTGAAAAGACGCCTGACCTTGATTATTTCTATCCCACAAGCGTTCTTGTTACAGGCTATGACATCATCTTCTTCTGGGTTGCCAGAATGATTTTCTCTGGCCTTGAGCACATGGGAAAAGAGCCTTTTAAGACAGTTCTCTTCCACGGACTTATAAGAGACAGCCAGGGCAGGAAGATGAGTAAATCTTTAGGAAACGGCGTTGACCCAATAGAGGTAATTGAAAATTACGGCGCTGACGCACTGAGATTCAATATTATCACCGGCAACTCACCAGGAAACGACATGCGCTATTTCCCGGAGAGATGCGAGGCTATGCGTAATTTCGCAAACAAGATATGGAACGCTTCCAGGTTTGTTATGATGAACCTGACAATAGACAAAAACGGCCTGCCTGAAAAGCTGGAGCTTGAGGACAAATGGCTGCTGTCCAAGTTCAACGGCCTTGCAAAAGAGGTAAACGAGAATATCGATAAGTTCGAACTTGGTATCGCCGCAAACAAGATATACGACTTCATCTGGGATACCTTCTGCGACTGGTATATCGAGATAACAAAGCCTCGTCTTAACGGCGATGATGAGGACAGCAAGATAAGAGCCCAGCAGGTACTGCTCTATGTTCTCACAGAGCTACTAAAGCTTCTGCACCCATTCATGCCGTTTATAACCGAGGAAATCTATCAGGCACTGCCACATGATGACGAAGCTATCATGATTTCCAAATACCCAGAGTACCAGGAGAAGTTCAACTTTAGGTCTGAAGAAGAGGACTTTGAGAAGATTATGGCCGCCGTTAAGGCTGTACGTGTCCGCAGAGCCGAGATGGGCGTTCCACCATCCAAGAAGCCAAACCTCATTATCGTTACAGACAAGAAGAGCGTTTTCGAGAGCGGAAAAGTCTACCTATCCAAGCTTGCTTACGCAAGTGAAGTTGAGATAACAGACAAAATGCCGGATGATCCCGACAAGATGGTATCCTGCGCTACAAACGACTGCAGCATGTTCATGCCGCTTAGCAAACTTGTTGATATCTCCAAGGAGATCGAGAGAATCGAGAAGGAGATAGAGAAGGCGAAGAATGTAATTAAAATTACGGAAGGCAAGCTTGCTAACCAGAACTTTGTTACAAAAGCCCCGGAACATGTTGTAAATCTGGAGCGTGATAAGATAACAAAGGCAAACGCCCTTATCGAAAATCTCACCGAGACGTTAAATAATCTCAAACAGCAGTAACTGACAAAATCTGCGGAATATTAAAGTTAAAATACCCATATACCGATGTAGGTATATGGGTATTTTTTTACTATTTTGAAAGATAAAGGAGCGGGAAGATGAAAGCTGTTTTTACATACGATAACAACAGACTGACCATAGCTCTTTCCGGGGAGCTTGACCACCATGGGGCAAGAGACATTATGGACAAGATAATGAACAAAATCGATGATACATTGCCCCGGGACTGCCACATCGACATGGGCAAAGTGAGCTTTATGGACTCATCCGGTATCGCCATCGTTTTAAAGGCCTACAAAAAGGTAAACGCCATAGGAGGTAGGCTCTGGGTGGAAAACGTTCAGAAGCAGCCAATGCACGTTTTTGACGCTGCCGGCATCGACAGGATAATCGGCATATCGGCCACGGTCTGATAAAAGGGAGGTTATACAAATGAAAGAAATAAACAAAATGAAGCTGGAGTTTCCCTCAAACTCCGTAAACGAGAGATTTGCCCGGTCCGCCGTGGCCGGGTTTATCTCCCAACTGGACCCTACGCTGGAAGAGGTGGGGGATATAAAGACCCTTGTCAGCGAGGCCGTTACAAACTGTATCGTTCACGCCTATCCAAATGAGATAGGCAGAATACTTCTGAAAGTCAGCATTTACGAAAAAAATCTGGTTGAGATAATCGTAAGAGATTACGGCAAGGGTATCGAGGACATAGAAAAGGCCAGAGAGCCAATGTTCACAACCGGCGGGGACGAGAGAAGCGGAATGGGATTTACCATAATGGAGAGCTTTACAGACTCCCTTAAGGTAAAATCCACACCAGGTAAGGGCACAACGGTATCCATGAAAGTTAAGCTCTCCCAGAGGGTAAGACTGAGATGAGTGAAAACGCCCAGTGTACATATGATACATACGACCTCATAAAAAAAGCCCAGGCGGGGGACAGAGACGCCTCCGAAAAAATGGTCAGTGAGAACACAGGCCTTATATGGAGCGTTGCCAAAAGATTTTTTGGCAGAGGCGTTGACGCCGACGACCTTTATCAGCTTGGCTGCGTGGGGTTTTTAAAGGCGGTATACGGGTTTGACACACAGTACGGCACCCAGTTTTCTACATACGCAGTACCAAAGATCGCCGGTGAGATACGTCGGTTTCTGAGGGACGACGGTGCGGTGAAAGTAAGTCGGGGCGTAAAGGAGCGGGCTTACGCCATAAGGAAGGCGAAAGAGAGCCTTGAACAGAAGCTGGGCAGGGAGCCGTATCTTTCGGAGATAGCTGCCGAGACCGGATTCGAGGCGGAAGATATCGCCATGTGCGAAAACGCCACGGCGGCAACGGACTCCCTTCAGCGTGAGACTGGGGATGAGGGATTTACCCTCGAGCAGATGATAGGGGACACGAAGCAGGAAGAGACGCTTATAGAGCATGTGGCCCTTAGGGAAGCCATATCGTCCCTTGCTGAAAAGGAACAGATGGTTATTGTTCTGCGGTATTATAGAGGTCTTACCCAGAATCAGACCGCCAAAATAATCGGAATTTCCCAGGTCCAGGTCTCCAGGGTGGAGAAAAAAGCTGTGGAGAAACTGCGAAAGTACCTGGAGTAAAGACAATAGCCCCCAGAGTGGGGCTATTGTCTTATGAAAACTACTATGTTAAGATGAAAAACAGATAATTTTAAATATCAGGGGAACAGGGGAGGATGAATATTATGGAAACTAAAAGCTGCGTTATAATGCTCACGCCTGCCATGAGCAAGAGGCTTATCGCTCTTGGTATATGCCAGCAGGATTGCTTGAAAGAGAGACTAAAAAAGGGCATTGTAGTTATAAATGCCGGCACAACAAACGGATATGTGGCGGAAGCTGTACTTGAGAGTATTGGCTATGACATAGGGCCGCTGAAGTCTAGAATGATAAGAGGCGTCATACTTCCACCGGACAGTAAAGTTGAGAAAGCTGAAAACGCCGACATTGTAATCATCGACGGCAAATGGGAGAAAGACCTCACATTTGAGGATGTTCTTGACAGGATAAGCGCCGGAGACATAATAATCAAAGGCGGAAACGCAGTAAATCCCAGAACAGGAGATGTCGGTGTACTTATAGGCCATCCCCAGGGCGGCACTGTGGGTCGTGTTATCAGGGCGGCATACGGTAGACGGGCAAGAATCCTTGCGCCTGTTGGTCTTGAAAAAAGGGTGGACGCTCCTGTAACTGACATTATGGAGCTTATAAATGACCCGGAGGCCACGGGATTGAGAATGGGCCACCTGCCGGGAAAGGCATACACCGAGATTGAGGCCATAAGCGACCTCACATGCGCAGACGCTGTGCTTGTTGGTGGCGGCGGTGTTATGGGCGCTGAGGGAACCTGTATTTTCCATGTTATGGGTGCGCCGGAGGATATTGAGGCTGTTAAGGAGCTGTACGCTCAGCTTAGAAAAGTGGAAAATTACAGCCAGAACTGAGCAGAAAACATTTACATATGCAAAAGTTTTTACGTGTGTATGGTAAGCACGCCGCAAATTACCCGTATTTTAAGTCCGGGACTGCCGAAGTATAGTTTTATCGAAATAAAAAACCCTTTGCCTAATTTTCAGACAAAGGGTTTTGCTTTTCAGTTATAGAGATCAGGTGAAGGACCGGGCTTTACAAGGTCAAAAAGCTCTTTTTCCATTTCTGCCTCGCCGGCGTTTGGAAATACAGTAAGGGCGCTCTCAAAGGCCATTTTGTGCCGCTCGGCCTTACCAAAATTTCTTTTGTGGATAAGCTCATAGGCGTAAAGGGTTCTCAGGGCTGAAGGAGAACGAGATGACAGCTGAAGGGATTTTTCCAATTCAGGAGTGTACAATGATTCAACCTTAGCCCATCTGTTTTCACCTATAAGCTCCAAAAATAGGATTTCAGAAAGCAAGGCAACTTTGTGTACGCCGATAAGACCAGACGCGTTTTCGATAAGAAATTCCATGTCCCAGTAGGCTTTTTGAAAGTCCTTTTGATCTAGCTCGCGCATAGCCACATAGGCGCCATAGCCTGCGGTGAGACCATCGTCCATTTCCTCGGCACGAGGCATGGAAAACCAATCGTCAGGCATGTCTTTCATTCTCTCGCCCTGGCTAAGATGGGCGTTTATGAGAAGCTGCATATAAAAAGCGTGGGATGCTGACTTATCTTTTTTTATATTCAGTGCGTTAAGACCATCGTTGTTTACAGCCTTTGTTTTCATTGGAATACCATTGGAAACGGCAATGACAATACCGCAGATGGCAAACACAAGAAGTGGCAGAAATTTTGTAAATAAGAAAAGGAAAAGCGCCAGGAGGGAAACGAGAATATTGAATATGACCCCGCCCATATTGTACAGAAATTGGGGAAAATTACCTCCGTTATATGGTGGCGGCGCCATAAGGCACTGGCCGCCTGTACCCTGGACAAAATAGCGCTTTTTCACCATTTTTCCGTTGGATTTTAGGAAAATGGTACTACCAATTCTAAAGGAAACAAATTTGTATCCTGAAAAAAGAAAGAAAACGAGATGGCCCGCCTCATGGATTATAAGCTGCAGGAAGATTGATACATAGATAGACAGAAACAGTATGAGGACGAGAAAAAACTTCTGTTTCATATCCATTGGTCCGAAAAGGGACTGAAAGTACTTAGCACCCAAAATGCCCGCAGTGGCGCCAATGAGCGCATACATAAAAAATGACAACGTGTTTCGGATCATGTCCGACGGCCTGTTTTCTGAGCAACTGATAAAGTTTTTCATAGAATGCTCCTTTTTTATTGGTACTTCATATATTTTGAAGCAGTTTTCAGCATTAACTGTTTTGAGCCTACGGAGTCAAAATCTACCTTTATAAGGGCGTCATTTCCAACCGGCTTGACAGAGATTATGGTGCCGGCACCGAAAGCGGTATGGGTTATTCTGTCGCCTTCTTTAAAATCAGGCAGAGGCTGATTTGACGGGGACTGGGATATGGAAGATGATACAGGCCTCTTCTTTTTCGGCTCGTATGACCTTTTTATGGCCGGGTCATTGTAATAGATATTCCTGCGCCGCTCATAGTAGTCGCTGTAATCTGAATATCCGGCGGAATCGAGAAGATGCTCTTCTCGACTGACCCCGTAAGTAGGGCCGTATGGGGATCTTATAGTCTCCGGCGGCCTGTTTATATGTTCAGAACTTATCTCATCAATAAATCTTGATACCTGATTGGCGCTGGTTTTCCCATGGAGCATGCGTCTTGCCGAACATGTGAAAGTGAGATGTTCTCTTGCTCTTGTTATGGCCACATAGCAGAGCCTGCGTTCCTCTTCCATCTCTTCCATCTCACCGATGGACCTTATGGAAGGGAATATGCCATCCTCGGCGCCGACAATAAACACATTGTCAAACTCAAGACCTTTAGCGCTGTGTATGGTCATTAAAGATACGCAGTTGTCCCCATTTTCCATAGTGTCAAGGTCCGTATAAAGTGCGATCTCGCTTAAAAAACCGTCAAGGGTTGGCTCTTCAGTCGACTGCATGTATGAAATTATACTGGACTTCAGTTCAAGAACGTTTTCACGCCGTATCTCATCCTGGGGATCGCTGGATGACTCCAGCATTCTCATGTACCCGCTGGCATCTAAAAGAAGGTCATAAAGCAGGTCGAGGGGCATGGAAGAGGCGGCCTCACCGAGAGATTCTATCATTTGAGTGAAGGGTTTAAGCTTGGCGCTTACCCTGGACAGCCCAGGAATCTCTTCAGACTTCTTCATCACATCGAACATGGATGTGCCACTTGCCCCGGCGGCGTTTCTTATTTTTTCCACTGTGGTGGCTCCAATGCCTCTGGCTGGAACATTTATTATCCTTGTAAGGCGTAGATCGTCTCCGGTATTGGCGATAAGGCAGAGATATGAGAGCATATCCTTTACCTCAGCCCTGTCGAAAAATCCTGTACCGCCGTAAATTTTGTATGGTATGCCATTTTTCTTGAAGGCGTACTCAAGGCCTTTTGAAAGTGTGTTTATTCTGTATAAGACTGCGTAATCGCGCCAGTTTGCTCCGGCTGCGGTGCCGAGTATTATCTGCTCGGCCACATACTGAGCTTCGTCCTCCTCGCTTTGGGCGCGGTGGAGCATTATAAGATCACCGCCGGGCTTGCTGGTCCAGAGTTTTTTTCCTTTGCGGCCGGAGTTGTTCCTTATAACATCATTTGCCGCCTCAAGAATATTGGTTGTAGAGCGGTAATTCTGCTCAAGGCGTATGGTCCTTGCGTTTTTGTACTGGTTTTCAAAGTCGAGAATGTTCTTAATTGTGGCGCCACGGAATTTATATATGCTCTGGTCATCATCGCCAACAACGCATATATTCTCATATCCTCCGGCAAGTGTGCTCACAAGCAGGTACTGGAGATTGTTTGTGTCCTGATACTCGTCCACAAGGATATATTTAAACTTCTTCTGATAATACTCCCGGACATCTTTGTTTCCACGCAGAAGCAGGACTGTGTAGTATATAAGGTCGTCAAAGTCAAGAGCGTTGGCAGCCTTCAGACGCTTTGAGTACTCAAGATATGCCTGGGCAACCACTTTTTTAGACGGATCGTAAGATTTCTCCGCCTGGGCCATGAAGTCATCAGGGGTGATGAGAGAGTCCTTGGCCTTGCTAATACAGGAGAGAATGTATCTTGGCTGAAAGGCCCTGTCGGATATGTTCAGGTCCTTCATTATCCTTTTCATCATGGTAACGCTGTCAGAAGTGTCATATATGGTAAAAGATGAGGAAAAGCCAATTTTGTCTATGTCCCGCCTGAGTATCCTGACGCAGGCGGAGTGGAAGGTCATTGCCCATATATCGCCAGCCGCCGGGCCGATGGAATTTACAAGCCTTTCTTTCAGCTCATTTGCGGCTTTATTTGTAAAGGTTATTGCCAGGACTTGCCAGGGCTGGGCTTTTTCCAGTGAGATTATAGCCTCCAAAGACTCTTTGTAATCAGGATCGGGAGCCTGGAGATAATCCTCAAGAAAGCACACGTCCGCCTCGGTTATTTCCTCAGGCACATCCGTACTGTCGGAGGCCCGACCGTATTTGAGTATATTTGCGACCCTATTTATAAGGACCGTGGTTTTGCCGGAGCCAGCTCCGGCAAGGAGTAGCAGAGGGCCTTCCGTAGCCATGACGGCCTTCAGCTGCATATCGTTCAAATTTTTAAAATCCAGCTCTATAAAACGGCGCCTTGCCTTTATAAATCTATCTTTAAACTCTTGGTTTAACAAAAAAATCAACCCTTAAAAAGTATTAAAATAATTATACACGATGTAAATATATAAAGCAAAGAAAAGAATAAAAAGCTCAGCAGTGATCTGCTGAGCTTTTTACATGTGTAATAATAATGAGGATGAAATAAAAAAGGAAAAACTAACGTTTGCAGTTATTATAATAAACATAAAGTTTTAAGTAATAAACCGAAAAGTATTACAAAAGTATTAAATGATAATTTTCTTGGTAAATTTCATGAAAAGTTTTTGAAAAATGGGTGATTTTTACATATTTTCATAAGTTTCCGGAGCAACTTCCCTTATAAGAGTCTGAAGATTTTTAAGGTCCACAAATGTGTCGGGCATTTTGCTTTGATCTCTTAAAAGGGCGGCAGGGTGGTAAATCGCGAAAAATTTCACCCCATCCTTGTCAAAGACCTGGCCGTGTTCCGCTGTTATCTTAAAACTGGGCTTTATAAGGGCCATGGCGGCGATCCTGCCCAGGCAGACAACTATCTTCGGCTTAATGATTAGGTACTGCTGCCTGAGCCAGCCCATACAGGCGTCCTGCTCAGTATTTAAAGGGTCCCTGTTTTTCGGGGGACGGCATTTTACGATGTTTGTGATGTAGACATTTTTATGTCTGTCAAGGTCGATTATCTTCAGCATATCGTCAAGGAGAAGTCCCGCTCTGCCCACAAATGGCTCGCCCTGAAGGTCCTCATTGGCCCCTGGGCCCTCGCCGATGAGCATGACGGAGGATGAGGGATTTCCCACGCCGAAAACCACATTTGTCCGTGTCTCATGAAGAGGACAGTTTTTACATGAAAGGCATGACAGCCTGAGATTTTCCATATCCATTTTTCCGCCTCCTGAAATTGATACAGACAAATAATAACATATTTTTACACTAAATCCAAGATTATGTGATATACTCAGTAAGGTAAAATCAGAAAGGTGTTAATTTATATGTATATAGATGAGACAATTTATAAAGGCCGGCCTGAGGATGTATCAGGCAGGGATGAAAACGAAGTACGCTGCTATGACTTTCTTGATGGGCTTGGGGTGGCATACGAAAGAATAGACCATGAGCCGGCAAATAATATGGAGGCATGCCGCCAGGTGAAAAGCCGTTTCGGACTTGATGTGTGCAAAAATTTGTTTCTGTCAACAAGAAACGGAAAAAAGCTCTATCTTGTTGTAATGCCCGGAGAAAAACAGTTCCGCACCAGTGTGGTGTCAAAGCTTATCGGCACATCCAGACTGTCTTTTGGCCCGGAAGATAGAATGTATGAGCTTTTGGGTGTAAAGCCCGGCTCTGCCAGTATTTTGGGCCTGATGTTTGACAGCGAGAAAAAAGTTCAGCTCGTTGTGGACAAGAGTATTCTGGAAGATGAGTTTTTCGGCTGCCACCCATGCAAAAACACCTCGTCTCTTAAGATATCCATGGGGGACATGAAGGAAAAAGTTATCCCTGCTTTGGATCATGATATGCTTGTAATAGATATTCCGGATCAGCGTTTTGAGGAAGAATAAGAGCTTTTTCGCTGTTGAAGAGGAAAAAGCTGGATGATATAATTTATGTAGATAAAGAGGATGCGGGGGGCTAATATGGAAAGGACAGTTGTTATCGGCATAGCCGGAGGCACCGGCAGCGGAAAAACCACTTTGGCCAGGGCCATAGTAGACAGGTTCGGTGAGAATGTCAGCGTAATTTACCATGACAACTATTATAAGGCTCACGATGATATGCCCTTTAAGGAGCGGAAAAAGCTCAATTACGACCATCCGGACGCGTTTGATACTGACCTTATGATAGAGCATATAAAAATGCTCAAGGAGGGAAAGAGCGTCCAAAGCCCTACTTATGACTACACTATGCACACAAGGGCCAAGGAGACAGTCCTTGTAAAGCCGGCAAGGATACTCATTGTTGAAGGAATACTGGTCTTTCAGCCGGCAGAGCTATGCGAGCTTATGGATATAAAGATATTTGTGGACACGGACGCTGACGTAAGGATACTGAGGCGTATTGTAAGAGACGTTAAAAAGCGGGGCAGAAGCCTTGAGTCCGTTATAGAGCAGTATCTGACAACAGTTAAGCCAATGCACGAGCAATTTGTGGAGCCAAGTAAGAAGAGGGCAGACATCATCATCCCTGAGGGCGGGAAAAACATGGTGGCCCTTAAAATGGTTACTGAACATTTAAAAGGTTATATGAAAGGCGAAAATCAGGAGGAGATAATATGAAAAGTCCAATTCCTACACCACATATCAGCGCAAAGCTGGGTGAAATAGCAAAAACAGTACTTATGCCCGGAGACCCTCTTCGGTCGAAATTTATCGCTGAGACTTTTTTGGAAAATGCGGTGCTTGTAAATAATGTCCGCGGCGTTCAGGGCTACACTGGAAAATGGAAGGGAACTGATGTTACGGTAATGGCAAGCGGTATGGGAATACCATCAATCGGTATATATAGCTGGGAGCTTTACAATTTCTACGGCGTTGAGAACATAATAAGAATCGGCTCCGCCGGGGGAATACAGGACGATTTGCACCTTATGGACATCGTCGCAGGTGCCGGCGCCTGCACTGATTCCAATTTTGCCCATCAGTTCGGCGTAAACGGCACTCTAGCCCCAATAGCGGACTACACTCTTTTGAGCCAGGCTGTTGAGGCGGCAAAAGAGCACGGGGTAAACATGAGAGTTGGAAACCTTCTCACCTCCGATAATTTTTACAGTGACGGCACAGACGGCTCTGACCAGTGGAAGAAGATGGGCGTTTTAGCCGTTGAGATGGAGTCGGCGGGTCTTTATTTAAACGCCATGCGCGCCGGCAAGAGAGCCCTTGCAATATGCACAATATCCGACCATGTGTACAGGAATGAGGCCCTGTCTTCCGACGACAGGGAAAAGCTCTTTACAAGTATGATGGAGATTGCCTTGGATACTGCGGTAAAGATGAAGAAATTCGAAAAGTAATAAAGTAATATTTATAAATAAAAAATCCCGGTACATCGTACCGGGATTTTTGTTATAGACTTATTTTTATCTGTTTTTGACAGCCTCAGCCAGCATGTCAACAAATTTTTCAACGTATATTCTGGGACATCCGATGTTTACTCTTATAAATCCGCTGCCGCCAGCGCCGTAAACAGAGCCTATGTTTACAGGAATGTCAGCTTTTTCCATAAACTCCTTAAGGCCGTCGTCATCAAGACCAAGAAAATCGAGGTTTACCCATGCAAGATATGTGCCCTCCATGTCGGCCATGTAAGCCTGAGGAACTTTTTCAGCCAGGAGCTTTTTGAGGGTCAGGAAGTTTTCCTTTATGTACTGACACATCTCGTCTGTCCAGGCTTCGCCGTAAGTATATACTGCCGTGCAGGCGGCGCAGCCGGTGGGGTTTGTGTAGTGGCCGAAAATAAGATCTCGCTCAGCTTCCCATTTTTTCCTTATCTCCGGGTTCTTTATAATGGTGTTGCTGACTATAAGGCCGGGGATATTGAAAGTTTTGCTAGGTGCTGTGCATATTACGCAGTTGTCATATGCCTCGGTGGAGATGTTGCCGTATACAATATGCTGGCCGTCAAAGACGATATCGTGGTGGATCTCATCGGAAACAACTGTAACGCCGTTTTCAAGGCAGATCCGGGATATCTTCTCAAGCTCCCATTTTTTCCATACTCTGCCCACAGGGTTGTGGGGACTGCAAAGAATGAAGAGTTTTGCGTCCTTTATCTTTTTCTCAAAGTCCTCAAAATCTATCTCATATTTTCCATCTTTGAATATAAGCTCCGATTCAACTACGTTTCTCTTGTTCAGTCTTATCTGCTGGGCAAATGGATTATAGACAGGCGCCATGATGAGAACGTTGTCGCCAACTTCTGTCAGAGCCCTTATGGATATACCAATGGACATTACAACGCCGAATGTCTGATTTACATACTCTGTCTCAATGTCAAAGTTATGTCTTGTTTTCATCCATTTTTTAAGTGCGGCGTAAAACTCGTCATCAGCACCGCTGTAGCCCATAACATTTGTGCCGGCAAGCTTTACAATAGCTTCTTCAAGCTCAGGCAGCCATGGGAACTTCATTTCCGCCACACCGTAATCAATGACGTTTTTAGAAAATCCCCGTTCTGTCAAACTTCTGCGCATAGGTGAATCCGCGTCTAAAGCGGGAGTCAATGTTTCAAAATCATAAGCCATTTCCATATACCCTCCAAATAAAATAATTTCAGAAAGCTGCCCGAAGCGTAGTCAGGCAGCTTTTGTATTAAATAATATTGTCTGATATATACTCTTCGATAGCTTTTGCTACGCCGTCGTTTATATTACTGTCGACAACATGGGTGGCGTATTTAAATATACGCTCGTCGCCATTTGCCATTACAAAAGAGGTTTTGCAGTTTCTTATCATCTCAAGGTCGTTCAGATTGTCGCCAAAAGTGCAGATTTCATCATCGGGAACGCCAAGTTTTTCGGCGACGATTTTGATACCCTTCCACTTATCGGCAGAACAGTAGGTGATCTCACGGACGTTATTACTGGCCTGTTTGGAAACCGTGCAATATTTTCTATCGCTCTGGTAAAACCTGTCTACAATGGCCATCTTCTCAGGACTGCCCTCAACAGTTATTTTGCAGGCACCTTTTTCCAAAACTGAGCGCCACTGATCATCGGTGTAGAGAACTTGCCGGTTGTGCATGGGCAAACCATTGGCATCACGGGCGTCCTGGACGATTTTGTAGTAGCGATTAACCTGGGCGTTCATATCAATAAATCTTTTGGCATCTTCCGGAAAATACACTGTGTCGTGGGTCATTAGAGTCCAGAAGAGGTTGTTTTCTTTGCAGTAGTGGAGAATATCCATTGCTTCCTCTACCGGCAAGTCAGTCTCATGCCAAAACTTGTCGTTTTTTACATCATAAACATATGCGCCGTTGCATATAACAACAGGGAAGTCGATGCCCAGCTGAACACAGTAGGCAATCATTTCAAAAAGGGGTCTAGCAGTGGCAAGACATAAAATGGCCCCTTTGTCCCGGGCTCTTTTAAGAACAGATTCAGAATATTGGGACAGCACACCGTCTTTGTCTAAAAGCGTTCCATCCATGTCCATGCATATAAGCTTGTATTTTTTTGACATAAAAAGGTCTCCGTAAACTATAAATCACGCTATTATATTGTCCATTATATACTCTTCTATGGCCTTGCCAACGCCGTCATTTGCGTTGGAGTCGATGACATGGGTGGCGTATGGGAAGATACGCTCGTCGCCGTTTGAGACTACGAAAGAGGTCTTGCACTTCTGTATCATCTCAAAGTCATTCATATTGTCTCCGAAAACGCAGACCTCGTCAAGGGAAATGCTAAACCTTTTGGCAAGTATTTCGATACCTTCCCATTTACTTGTTCCTGTTGGAACGATATCTCTTACAACGCTGCCAGTCTTGTGCATCTGTATGCCTGGGAAGTTTTCTTTTTCAAAGAATTCCGCAAGTTCGTCAAGCGTCTCAAGAGTTCCAATGGCAGAAATCTTGCCGATGCCCTTGTTCAGCTCGTTTATATAATCTTCCTGTGTCCTTAAAATCGTGTGAGCAGGTGGTACCCTTCCAATAGCCCCAAACTCTTCCTCCAGATTGTCGTCCTCGCCTCTGTGGTTTGCAAAGACAGAGCGGGGGGTGGGGGAACCGAGAGTGTAATGGCCGTAAAGAGACCAGTCGATACCGTGTTCGTCAAGGAAACTGAGAGCTTTCATTGTCTGGTCCACAGGCATGAGCATTTTACGGAGAAACTCATCTGTGGCAGGGTCGTATACGTACGCGCCATTGCAGGCAACAACAGGGGTGTTGAAGCCTAGCCGGACAAGATGAGGTAAAATCTGCCAGTAAGGTCTGCCTGAGGCCATGCAGACGATGGCGCCCTTATCCGACGCTTTTCTCAGAACGTTTGCGTTGTACTCTGACAAAATGCCGCCACGACCAAGCAAAGTGCCGTCCATGTCGGTAAAAATTAGTCTGATACCAGCCATAAAAATGTCTCCTATGTTTAAGATTTTCGGTTGGGAATAAAACCGAATATGAGCTTACGCCCAATTATACTTTATTTAAGCCGGTCATTTCAATAGTTTTTCAAATAATGTTAAATTGACAAGTTAGAGCCTTGGGTTCAGTTTGCCGGCTGCTGGCGGGAATGCAAAAAATAGGTTGATTTAACGTTGTAAAAAGGATATTATATAAATTACACTACTGACTATTATAGGGGGGTAAAACAGTGAATAAGGTTTTTGACAAAGCGGAAAAGAAGCTTGGCTTCGGTTTCATGCGTCTTCCGATGATCTCCGGCGACGAAGTTGACATCGAGCAGACAAAGGAAATGGTAGACTACTTCTTCAAAAAAGGCTACACATACTGCGACACTGCCTTCACATATCTGAATGGCAACTCTGAGAAAGCCATAGGCGAAGCTGTTGTAGCAAGATATCCGAGAGAGTCTTTTACTATCGCCACAAAAACACCTATGTTCAAGCCTATAACGAAAGAAGAGATGTATGAGAGACTTCACACTCAGCTTGCTCGTTTCGGTACAGACTACATAGATTACTATCTGCTTCACAATATTGGTGCTCAGAGAGTACAGTATTTTGAAGAGAGCGGCGCTTGGGACTTCATCAAGGAAATCAAGGAAAAAGGCTATGTTAAGCACATCGGCTTCTCCTTCCATGACAGCGCTGAGGTTCTTGACGACATTCTCACAAAACATCCTGAGGCTGAGTTCGTTCAGCTCCAGATCAACTATGTTGACTGGCTCTCCGACAACGTTCAGTCCAAGAAGAACTATGAAGTTTGCTGCAAGCACGGCAAGCCTGTTGTAGTTATGGAGCCTATCAAGGGCGGCGCTCTTGTCAGCCTGCCTGACGAAGCTGTTGAAGTATTAAAGGCTGCAAACCCGAATATGAGCCTTGCAGAGTGGGCCCTTCGCTATGTTGAGTCCCTTGACAATGTTGCTGTTGTTCTCAGCGGTATGTCCACAATCGACCAGATGAAGGAAAATGCTGATAACATGGTAGACCAGCGACCTCTTACAGACGCTGAAATGGCTGCTATCGACAAGGTAAGAGAGATCCTCAACAAGATCCCAACAGTTCCTTGCACTAAGTGCGGATACTGTATGGAAGTTTGTCCTCTCGGCATCCATATTCCGAATATGCTCAGCGCTTATAACGGATATCAGCTCTTCGGCTACGGCGGTGGTATTAACGATTATAGAAACCATGCAATTAAAAATGGTGTAAGACCATCTGCCTGCGTTGAGTGCCACTCCTGTGAAGGTAACTGCCCACAGCAGATCAAGATCACAGATTATCTGAAGAAAGTTACAGAATACTACGGCGACTTAGAAGCGTAAAAAATAGGACATGTACCGGCCAAGGCCGGTACATGTTTTTTATTGCCAGGTTGCGGCAGGGAGGAAATACATAAGGACTGAGTTTTGGGAGTTGTTTAGCATAATGCACAATTAAACTGGAAGGTTTTGCACATTTTATAAAAAACTACACAAAGAAAATCTAAAAAAAACGGGCAAAACCTTGACCTTGTGTATAATAGATGATAAAATCATATGAGCGCTTAGCAGAAATATAGTGCAAAGGTAAATTTCCGCGCATGCGGTACAATATAAAAAGAATAATATTTGAGAAAAGAGAGGAATATTAAAATGACAACTCGCGAAACAACAGTAAAGAATAAAACTGGTCTTCACGCTAGACCGGCTTCCGCTTTCGTAGAAACAGCTAACAAATTCAAATCTGCAATCAAGATCAAGAATGTTGATAAGGGCACACCTGAAGTTAATGCTAAGTCCATTATCAAGCTGCTCACACTTTCCATGTCCCAGGGCACAACAATCAGCATCTCTGCTGAGGGCGAAGACGAAGTTGAAGCAGTAAACACACTTATCGAGCTTGTTGACAGCGGTTTTGGCGAACTTTAATTTTCGCTTTCGTTAATAGAGAAAGGATTTGAAATATGAAATACGATGTAACAGTTGTATCCAAGGGTATCGCTCTTGGTAAAGCTTACGTATACAAGCCTTTCGTTCCGGATGTTACTGAGACGATAGTAGACGACGCAAACGTTGAAGCTGAACTTGCCATATTTGACAAGGCTTTGGCATCCGCTGAAGTTGAACTCAATAACCTTGTTGACATGGTTATGAAGAAGGATCCGGACAAAGCAATGATCTTTGAGGCACATAAGGCTATCCTCAAGGACGATGATATCTGCACAGATATCAAAGACTCCATTTCCGGCATGAAATACAGCGCTGAATGGGCTATTATGTTCGTTTACAACCAGAACATTGAGATCCTCTCCGCTGTTGACGATCCTCTTATCAAAGAGCGTGTAGCTGACCTTTACGACGTACGTAATCGTATGCTCCGCTGCGCTAAGGGCCTGGAAGAAGTTACTCTTGCCAGCCTGAAAGAGCAGGTAGTCGTTGTTGCTGATGACCTTTTCCCATCTGATACAGTTGTAATGGACAAGGAGAAGGTACTGGGCATCATCACAGAAAAGGGCGGCGTAACATCCCACTCCGCTATTATTGCCCGCGGCTACGGCATCCCAGCTGTATTTGGCGCAAAGGATCCTCTGAACACAATCGCTATGGGCCAGAGTGTTATCGTTGACGCTATCGAAGGCGCTTACATCCTTGACCCAACCGCTGAGGAGACAGCTGAGTACACAAAGAAGAAAGACAACTTCGACAACTACTATGCTGAGACACAGAAGTATCTCACAAAGCCAGCTGTAACAAAAGACGGCGTACATATCGATATTGACATCAATATCGGCGCTCCTTCCGATGAGGCTCTTGAGCCTGCCGCCTACACAGACGGTATTGGTCTTATCCGCTCCGAGTTCCTTTATATGGACAGCGGCGACAAGCTGCCTGATGAGGAGACACAGTTTCAGGCTTACAAGAAGGCTATTGAAGCTTTCGGTGGCAAGCCGGTAACACTGCGTACAATGGATATCGGCGGCGACAAGCAGCTTCCTTGCCTGCCTCTGCCTAAAGAAGACAACCCGTTCCTTGGCAAGCGTGCTCTTCGTCTCTGCCTTGACAGAATCGATATCTTCAAGACACAGCTCCGTGCAGCTCTCCGTGCTTCCGCATACGGCAACCTGTGGATCATGTTCCCAATGGTAGGTTCCATTGACGATATCCGCGCAGGTAAAGCTGTTGTTGATGAAGTAAAGGCTGAACTGGACAGCGAAAATATAGAATACAATAAGGACGTTAAAATCGGTATCATGGTAGAAGTTCCTTCCATCGGCCTTATGTCTGATATCGCTGCTCAGGAATCTGACTTCTGCAGCATCGGCTCTAACGACCTTATTCAGTACACAACTGCAACAGACCGTATCAATCCGGAAGTTACAAAGTACTATCAGAGCTATTCACCAGCAGTTCTGCGTCTTATCAGATTCATCGTTAAAAACTACAACGCAGCTGGCAAGTCCGCATGTATCTGCGGCGAGCTGGGTGGCGATACTCTGGCAACAGCAGTACTCGTTGGCTTCGGCATGAGAAAGCTCTCCATGTCCGCTTCCAACATCGCCGGTGTTAAGAAGCTTATTGCTAACATCACAATCGAGGAAGCTGAAAAGCTTGCTGACGAAGTTTGCAATATGCCTACATCTGATGAGGTTGAAGCTCGTCTTAAAGAGTTTGCAAACGCTCACGGCATTATCTAAAAAAGTACGGATATAAGTTGAGCGCCCTGCATCATGCAGGGCGCTTTTATTTTGGATATAGTCTAATTTACATGCAAAAAGCAGCGATATCCCGCTGCTTTTTCTTATTTTATGCTGCTTTCGACATATTTTTTAATTGCCTCAAATGTCTTGTCGCTTATGACATGTTCGATTTTGCAGGCGTCCACGGCTGCAGTTTCTTCATCCACACCGAAACCAACAAGAAGCTGTGAGACCCACACATGACGCTCATACATCTTGCTGGCAACGCTTTTACCGTCGTCGGTAAGGGTAATATACCCGTCGGCATTTACATTTATAAAACCGCCCTCTTTTAAAAGTTTAACAGCACGGCTGACACTGGGTTTGGAATACCCCATGTAATCAACTATATCAATAGAACGGACATTTGGATTTTTTTGAGACAGTATCAGTATCGTCTCCAGATACATCTCGCCGGATTCCTGTAAAACCATAGGAAGCCCTCCCCAAACTCATATTTTATTAGCTTTTAAAGTAGCATAACACGAACAAAATGAAAAAGCAAGGTTGATAAAACTTCAGCGGGATTTCAAGACATATAGGACAGGGGTAAAAAAACAAAAAATTTTTAAAAAATCATTGACAAAACCAACTGCTCAAGTATATACTAATGATGGTTAGCAAGGGCTAACCAAATATATTGAATATAGGTTAGAAAAGGCTAACGCAGAAAAATTAAAAGGAGAATTTTTATGTCGCTTATATTCGCAAATGCCGGAGAAGAGAATATCATCAAAAAAATCGGCGGTAAGCAGGAAGTCAAGCAGCATCTTGCCAATCTGGGCTTTACTGTTGGTGGAACTGTTACCGTGATAGCGGAGATGGCCGGCGATATAATCGTTAAAGTAAAAGAGTCAAGAATTGCTATAAGCAAGGAGATGGCCCAGAAGATAATAATTTAAGATAATTTGTTTCATGCTTTTACAGATCATAAATTAAAACAGGGTAGGAGAAAAATATGAAAACACTTAAAGACGCGAAAATCGGCCAGACAGTGAGAGTGGTAAAGCTCCATGGGGAAGGCGCTGTAAAGCGCAGGATAATGGACATGGGCATTACGAAAAACACCGACGTATTTATCAGAAAAGTGGCGCCTTTGGGGGACCCTATAGAGGTAACCGTCCGGGGCTATGAGCTTTCTCTCAGGAAAGCTGACGCTGGCGAAATTGAGGTAGAGTAACAGTAAATAAAAGGGCATGGCCCTTTTCATAGCAAATGGTTAGCGAGGGCTAACCACGAAAGAGAGGAATCAAAATGGCTATCAAAATTGCTCTTGCTGGAAACCCGAACTGTGGCAAGACAACACTTTTCAACGCCCTTACCGGCTCAAATCAGTTTGTGGGAAACTGGCCGGGGGTTACTGTGGAGAAGAAGGAAGGTAAACTGAAAAAACACAGCGATGTTACGATCGTCGACCTTCCCGGTATTTATTCACTATCGCCGTATACTCTTGAAGAGGTTGTGGCGAGGAATTTTCTTTTAGGAGAAAGACCGGACGCTATACTCAATATTATTGACGGCACAAATCTTGAGAGGAACCTTTATCTCACAACTCAGCTTACGGAATTAGGAATACCCGTTGTAGCGGCTATAAACATGATCGACGTTGTAAAAAAGAACGGCGACAGTATAAATATAAAGGAGTTGGAGAGAGAACTGGGCTGCAAAGTCGTTGAGATCTCGGCTCTTAAGGGTATAGGTATAAAAGAAGTAAGCCAGGCGGTAGTTGATGCTGCCGAAAACGCAAAGACAGTGCCGATGCATACATTTGCGGGCACGGTTGAGCATGCTCTTGCCCATATTGAGGAGGCTGCTGTTCACTCAATGCCGGAGTCCCAGCAGAGATGGTACGCCATAAAAATATTTGAGAGGGATGAAAAAGTCCTGTCTCAGCTCAATCTGCCTAAGGACATTATGGCTCACATCGAGGAGGACATAAAAGCCTGCGAAGATGAGATGGACGATGACTCCGAGAGCATTATCACAAATGAGAGATACATATATATAGCTAAAGTAATAAAAAGTTGTTACAGGAAAAAAGACAGAGGAAACCTTTCTACTTCAGATAAAATAGACAAAATCGTAACAAACAGGATCCTTGCGCTGCCTATATTCGCTGTAGTTATGTTCTGCGTATACTATATCGCTATTGGCACCGTGGGTGCGTGGGTCACGGACTGGACAAATGATGTACTGTTCGGTGAGATAATACCTCCGGCGGTAGAGGGCTTTCTTGTATCCATCGGATGTTCTGACTGGCTTATGAGCCTTATAGTTGACGGTATCATAGGCGGCGTGGGAGCAGTCCTTGGCTTTGTTCCCCAGATGCTTGTGCTGTTTTTGATGCTCTGCGTCCTGGAAGATGTAGGATACATGGCCAGAGTTGCTTTCATTATGGACCGTATTTTCAGAAAGTTCGGTCTTTCCGGTAAGTCCTTTATACCTATGCTTGTAGGTTCCGGCTGCGGTGTGCCGGGTGTTATGGCCTCCCGTACCATCGAAAACGAGAGAGACCGTAGAATGACCATCATGACTACATGCTTTGTGCCCTGCGGTGCGAAAATGCCAATCATCGGACTTTTTGCCGGTGCCCTTTTCGGCGGCAGTGGACTTGTGGCGGTGTCCAGCTATTTCATCGGCGTTGGTGCCATCATCATTTCCGGAATTATGCTTAAAAAGACAAAACTGTTCGCAGGAGATCCCGCTCCGTTTGTTATGGAGCTTCCGGCTTACCACATACCAACTGTTTCAAACGTGCTTCGTGGCACTTGGGAGAGAGGCTGGTCCTTTATTAAAAAGGCAGGAACAATAATTCTCTTATCCACGATAGTAATATGGTTCCTCCAGGGCTTCGGCTTTGTAAACGGATCATTTGTTATGGTAGAGAGCAATGAGGCATCTCTGCTGGCTTCCATAGGAAGAGGAATAGCGTTTATCTTCGCTCCTCTCGGCTTTGGCGACTGGCAGTCTGCAGTGGCTACATTTACAGGACTTGTTGCGAAGGAAAACGTCGTTTCCACATTCGGTGTGCTCTTCAAACTGGGTGAAGGCCTTGCTGAAGACGATCCGTCCCTGCTTGCGGCTATCGCAACAAACTTCACAATGCTCTCAGCTTACAGTTTTATGATATTCAACCTTCTCTGCGCTCCGTGTTTTGCCGCCATGGGCGCAATCAAAAGAGAGATGAATAACGGCAAATGGACAGTTTTCGCCATAGGCTACATGTGCCTGTTCGCTTACGGTATTTCCCTTATGGTATACCAGTTCGGCTCACTCATTATGGGAAATGGCAGTGTAATTGGAACATGCGCGGCGTTTATAGTCCTGGTATTTCTTGTATACATGCTCATAAGACCGTATAAGCAGTCGCCATCATCCTCAAGACTTGAATCTGCGGTAAAGGTAAACTAATTTAGGAGGCGTGAAAATGCTTCAGTTTATAGTCAATAATTTAGGCAATATTGCCGTAAGCGCCATACTGCTTTTTGTTGTGGGCGGCGTAATATATTATATGGTAAAAGAAAAAAAGCAGGGCAAATCCTCCTGCGGCTGCAACTGCTCAGGCTGCGCCATGAAAGGCGCATGCCATAGCGGGCATAACGGTAAATAGAGTTTCTTTTTAATAAGTTTGTTAAACCTCCATAATAGTCAAAAAAGACGGAGCGCCAGTTAAGCCTTTCACTGGCGCTCCGTCTTTTTGTTTTGCAGATTAGGGGCCTGGAACAAAAAAGTTCTGAAGTAGAAATAACTTCAGAGCTTTTTAAACACGCGCCTGAAACTGGGTTTTGCGCCGCGTTTTTGACTAAAAGAGAAGAGTCCGAACGCAAATTACGTTCGGACTCAGTCTGGCGGAGAAAGAGGGATTTGAACCCTCGCGACGCTATAAACGCCCTACTCCCTTAGCAGGGGAGCCCCTTCGGCCTCTTGGGTATTTCTCCATAAAACCGAATTTAAATTATTGAGATGTGTTGGCGGAGAGAGTGGGATTCGAACCCACGGTACGCATAACGTATCACTGGTTTTCAAGACCAGCTCCTTAAACCGCTCGGACATCTCTCCATACCGGATTTTCAGCACTAAAGATAATAGCATAAACGGAAAGTATTGTCAATCATGATATTTTGTTAAATCAGCAGGTTTTGTGGGTTAAAATGATTTTTGATGTTGTTATTTTGTATGTGCCTGTGTAGAATATACATATAATACTCAGCAGGAGGATAGTTATGACAAAAATATACGTTATCCGACATGGCGAAACTGAAGGCAATATTTATGCCCGTCTCAGTGGATTTTACGACACACATCTTACAAGCCGCGGGAAAATGCAGGCTGACGCACTGGAAGATAGGTTTAAAGACATACATATTGACGCTGTATACTCCAGCAGCCGTGTGAGAGCAGTTCAGACAGCTCAGGCGGCGGTTCGAGGAAAAGGCCTTGAGGTCAAAATATACCCTCGTATAAGCGAATGTAATCTTGGAGATTGGGACAACGACAATTGGGGTCATATAGAGTACCTGGATTATGATGAGGTGCTTACATACAGAAAAATGCCGCCCAAATGGCGTGCAAGATATTCTGAACCATTCGAGGACCTGAAAGCGAGAATGACTGGCGCTGTTATGGACCTGGCATCGGAACATGATGGACAGACGATAATGATAGTAAGCCACGGCCACGCCATAAGGGCGCTTTTGTGCAAGGTGCTTGACGTGCCTGATGACAAGGTGGCGGAACTTGGGTTCGGCGGCAATACGGCGGTATCCCTTTTAAATGTGGAAAACGGCGAAATATCGGCGGAATATGTGAGAGACTGTTCGCACCTTGAGGGGAAACTGGATAAATTCGGAGAACCTTTATATAATCCGGCCCAGTCCAAAGGCTCTGGCGCCGCGGTTAATGTATACTGTGAGAGCATGGATATTGATAAATACGCAGATTTTTATATATCATGCAAAAAAGCAGCTTTGGGAGATGTTGACGAAAAGGCAGCATTAGAAAATATCAAAAAGAAGTCTCTTGCAAACAGGGAAAACATACTTGTTTGCAAGGACGGAGACAGACCCGTAGGGGTTGTGGAGCTTGACACAAGAAAAGATGCCGAGCACGGCTATGGCTGGATAGAGTTTTATTATATTGATGAAGCGTACAGAAACCCACGCTCGGCAATGCATCCATTTGGTCATGTGATACAGTATTACAGGACAATAAACAGGGTGGAACTGCGCTGGAAAACAAAGGGACTCACGGAAGACGAAATCAGATTTCTTGAGTCCAGGGATTTGTATATTGTATCCCGTGATGAAAACGGCGTAACATTTGGGTATGATCTGTATATGTAAAAAGAGACAAAAAGATTTTGAAAATTTTTTGTATTAAATAAAAAATTGAGCATAATATTTACCGGTGATGTTTATGAAAAAATCAAACTGGAAAATTTATGCTCTTTTTATTTTTATAGCCGTGGCAGGCGGTGCCCTTGTGGGTTTTTTAAATTCAGAGGGTACTAAAGAGTTCAGCTTATATGTGAATAAGCCGGCACTTACACCACCTGCAATGGTTTTTCCAATAGCGTGGACTATACTTTATACCATGATGGGCATATCCGCCGCCATGGTCTATACAAGCGAGGGAGGCAGGGATAATCTTTTCCCCTATTGGCTTCAGCTTATTTTTAACTACCTGTGGAGCTTTCTGTTTTTTGGTGGAAAAGCGTACGTCATGGCATTCATATTGCTTCTGCTGATAGTATTCCTTGTTATAATTACCATTTTGAACTTCAGAAAGGTCAATAAGACGGCTGCGTGGCTTCTTGTGCCTTATCTTCTGTGGCTCATATTTGCCGGATATCTGAATGTGGGCGTATGGATGCTAAACAGGTGATAAAGTAAAAAAAAATTAGCACTCGATTTGGCCATGCTGGAATAAATCCGCCGGCACCGCAAATACTAACTGTACAAAATAAAGAAAGGGCGATAGTAAAATGTCATATTTAACCTATTTAAATTGTACAGTAAACTCATGTGCCAATAATAAAGGTGAGAAGTGCTGCAGACCGAACATTTATGTGGGCGGAAAAAGTGCTGTAAGCTTTTCACACGCTTCCTGCGGCTCGTATACAAGTTCTGACAGAGCTGGCGCCGCAACAAACAGTGTATTTGACGGAGTGTACAAAAAGCCGAATGAGGCTCTTAACATCTCCTGCGATGCCACAGAGTGCAAATATAACGCGCTAAATATGTGCAATGCGGAGAAGATTAGCATTAGAAATGGCAGTAATGGAGCAGAATGCGGCTCTTTTCAGATGAAGTAACAAAAGAACGCTGAATATGCGGGCGTAGAGAGTGCGCCCGCATATATTTATTTTGTATTTTGACTAATACACAGGTGTGATTTTTTATATATTGACAAAAGCGGTTAGCAGATTCACAAAATATGGCGTATGCTCTTGTCAATAAGCTCATAAAACGCTATGTTTTTTTGGTGAATTTACGACATGAAAAAAGGTTTACAAATGAGGCATTGCATGATAAAATATGAATAAAATTTGAATAAGAAATTATTCGAAAGTGCCGACAAAATTATTTATATTGACTAATTTTGGGTGCAGGACATTGACCGGAAGAGGTCAATATCAATAATAGAAAGGAGGTACACATTTAGATGAAGTTGATTTTAGCGTCCCACTCAGACTTTGCTAAAGGTATAAAGTCTGCGGCAGAAATGATCGCAGGTCCACAGGAGGATATCTACACTTTTGGCATGCGTCCTGATGAAGATATGGCTATGCTGGAAGCTGAAATCAGGGAAGTTGTTAATACATTCCCTGAAGGCGAAGAAATACTGGTTCTCACCGATATGTTCTTCGGCAGCCCGTTTAACACAGTCGTTTCTATGATGCGCGACACAAAGCTTTATCACGTTACGGGCATGAACCTGACAATGGTTCTCGAAGCCGCTACACAGCTCAATGCAGGCAGAACTGCTAAAGAGGTCGGCGAAGAGATCATGGAGAGTGCCGTTGAAGGCATAATCAGTGCCAACGAGCAGTTAGGTTTATAATTAACTACTAAAACACATTAAGGAGGAAATATAATGGCAAAATTGGTATTAGTTCGTGTTGACACACGTCTTGTACATGGTCAGACAGTTACAAAATGGAGATCTGCCAGAAACGTTGACAAGTACATCATCGTTGATGAGCATCTTGCAAAAGATAAGTTCATGGCTGACTTCTATAAGATGTCTGCTCCTAAAGGTACAAAAGTTGAGATAATCAGCCAGGATGAGGCTCTCAAGCGCTGGAACGAGAATGAGTTCGGCGATGACGGTAATGTAGGCCTCATTTTCAAAAACATTGAGAATGGTTATCAGCTCCACAAAAAGGGCTTTCCGAACTATTTTGAATTCATGGTCGGTAACTGCGTAGCTACAAAGGGCTCCGTTGCCGTAACAAAGGCTATATACATCACTCCTGCTGAGTATGAAATGCTCAAGGAGCTTCAGGCTGACGGCATTGATGTATACTTCAAGCTTACACCGGACTTTGCAAGCGTGACTCTCGATGCTGTTGCGTCTAAATTCAATAAATAATTTAGATTCAGAGAAAAAGAGATTCTTGTTAGGAAAGTCTGTTGTAATAAATAAATTTTTTAGGGGGAAAATATATGGTTTACTATGCTCTTGTTGCGGCCGTACTGGTATCGATTTTGAAAACTAACTATGGCTACACGTCCAACAAAGACCCAATATTCATGGGATTCGTATTCGGTCTTCTCTTTGGCGACATGATGCAGTGCTTGCTGCTCGCGTGCGGCGTACAGTCGCTCTACATGGGCGTTATCGCTCCTGGCGGTAACACACCTGCTGACCAGGTACTTGCAGCTGGCGTTGCTGTTCCGGTTGCGTTCACATCAGGTATCGGCCTTGATGCAGCTATTGTACTTGCAGTTCCAATCGGACTTATCGGTGCTCAGCTGACAAACATCAGGTACATTCTCAATGGCTTCCTCGTAGAACCTTGCGACAAAGCTTTTGAAAACCTTCAGTTTGGCAAGTACACATTCCTGACTATGGTATTTCCGTTCTTTATCACACTTGCGCTTTATGGTACAGTGGTATTTGGTGCTGTATACTTCGGCTCTTCAGCTGTTGAGGCTGTATTCGAAGTTATCCCGCAGTGGGTACTCAATGGTCTTAGCTGCGCTGGTGGTATACTTCCTGCAACCGGTTTTGCTGTAACCATCATGGTTATCGGCCAGAAGAAACTGATTCCGTTCTTTATCATTGGTTACTTCGTTGTTAAGTTCTTTGGTCTTGGAACGCTGCCAGTCGGTATCTTCGCAGTTTGTATGGCTCTTCTCATCTCCTTCGGTTTCGATAGAGAAGAAGCATAAGCGTACTCGTAACATGAAATTTAAGATTGGAGGATATTTAAATGGCTGAAAAGAAAGTTCTGGCCCACCCGAACTCTTTGACAACACGCGATGTCAACATGATGTTCTTTAGATGGTGGCTCGGTTGTGAAACTAACCATACATTCACACGTATGCAGGCTCTTACAGTTGGCTGGGCAATGATGCCGGCACTGAGAAAGCTCTACGGCGACAGACACGATGAATTAAAACGTGCACTGCTTCGTGAGACAATGTACTTCAATACCCAGGGTATCTGGGGTGTTCCTTGCTTGGGCCTTGCCCTTGCTATGGAAGAAGAAGTTGCTCTTGAAGGCACAATGGATCAGGATGAAGCTGACGCATCCATCAACGGTGTTAAGACAGGTTTCATGGGCCCCTTCGCCGGTATCGGTGATACAATTGACTGGGCTATTCTGAGGTACTTCTTCACCGGTCTTGCAATGGGCTTCATTCAGGAGGACGGTCTCTGGTACGGTGCATTTGTTATCTTATGCTTCCCAGCTATAACAATCGCTGAAGGTCTGTTCTTCAACCAGCTGGCTTACAGACTTGGTAGAACGGCTCTTATGCAGATGTTCGCATCAGGTCTTATAAAGAAGCTCTTGGAAGTTACAGCTATTATCGGTCTTATGATGATGGGTGCCCTGAGTGCTACCACAGTTAAGTTCACATTCGCTATCGGCGGCCTTCAGGAAACACTTGACAAGATCCTTCCTGGCCTTATGCCAATCCTTGTAGTATTCTTTACATACTGGCTCGTATCCAAGAAGGGTATGAAGGTTTCCAACATTGCTATACTTTACCTTGTAGCTGGTATCGTACTTGGCCTGCTCCGTATTGTATAATTTCGGCAAAATCACATATTGATTTCATCTCTAATTTGTAGTATATTACTGTTAGAGGCTAGTTAAAGGGCCAATGAATAATTGGCCCTTTAAAATCTCAAGCCAACACTGAAAGGGGAAATATTAAAATGTTAATTCCAATGAAGGACCTGTTGATGGACGCAAAGAAAGGTCGTTATGGCGTTACTGCTCCTAACGTAATGGATTCCATTACAGTTGAGGCAGCTTTTAAAGTAGCTGACAAGCTCAAAGCTCCTATGATTATCGACCGTGGCGGCCAGGGCGAAGTTCTGGAAGCTGGCGCTGATTTCGTTGCTTTCTATGCAAAGAAATATCCTAACGTAGTTGCTACACTCAACCTTGACCACGGCGGACCTTTCGAAGCTATTATGCTTGCTATTCGCTGCGGATTTAACTCCGTTATGATCGACAGATCCACACTTCCTTTCGAAGAGAACGTTAAGGAAGTTGCTGAAGTTGTTAAAGTAGCTCATGCACTGGGCGTATCCGTAGAAGCTGAACTCGGACATGTTGGTCAGGGCGTTGAGTATGAGCAGACACGTGATTCCGGCCTTACAAACCCGGATGAGGCTGTTGAGTATGTAAAGAGAACAGGTGTTGACTGCCTCGCAGTTTCCATTGGTACTTCCCATGGTGTATACAAGGGAACACCTTACCTTGACTTCCCACTTCTTGAAAAACTCGTTAGCCTTGTTGACATCCCACTGGTTCTCCACGGCGGTTCCGGCACAGGCGATGACAACCTCCAGAAGGCTGTTGAAAACGGTATCCAGAAGGTTAACCTTGCTACTGACCTCGTTACAGAGGGCGGCAAGTACCTCAAGGATTACATCTCTAAGGACGGCGTAGACATCAGATATCCTGCTTGCGCTAAGGTTCTTATGGATGGCTATGCAGCTAAGCTCTCTCACTATGTTGAGCTGTTCCATGCTGTAGGTAAAGCTGCTAAGTAATTAACTTAAAGTTATACATACTGGCTTATGGGACGCACATATTAGTGCGTCCCGTGTGCCAATTTTAGGTTTAATGGATATTTAGATAGGAGATAAATTATGAAACAGAGATTTGAATATCTTGAAAAAGCCCACGTTTCCAAAGTAGGCGAAAGAGAGCTTCGTGAAATAAAGGATGATGAAGTACTTGTAAAGCAGCTTACTTGCAATATCTGCACAACAGACTATCAGCAGTGGATGGGCCTGAGAGAGCATCAGGGCTACCCGATGGCAGGCGGCCACGAGGGTGCGGGCGTTGTTGAAAAGGTCGGCGCTAACGTACATACAGTTAAGCCTGGCGATCTCGTTGCTGTTGCACATGGCGGCGGCTGTGGTGTTTGCGCAAACTGCCGTGTTGGCGATACAGGCAACTGCCTTAATAAGCCTAAAGAAAAACATAGATCTGAAGACGGTTACCTTGGTGAGTTCGGTTTTGCTGATTACAATATCAGAACTGAAAAACAGATATATGTTATGAATCCTGACCTTGATCCTGCTGAAGCTGGTTATCTTGAGCCAGTTGCAACAGTTTGCAGAGGTATGAAGAAGCTGAGACTTCAGCCACAGGAAACAGTAGTAGTTATCGGTGCTGGCACAATGGGTATGGTAAATGCTCAGGTAGCAAGAGCTTATGCTGCTAATGTTATCGTTTCCGAGATTATGCCTAAGAAGCTTGAGACAGCTAAGGCTATGGGCTTTAAGGTAATTGACTGCAACGAGAAAGATCCTGTTGAAGCTGTTATGGAAATGACAGACGGTAAGGGCGTTGACTGCGTAATCGTTGCTGTTGGTGCTACAAAAGCTAACGAGCAGGCTCTCCAGATGCTCAAGAAGAACGATGGTCGTATTCTTCTCTTTGCAGCAGGTTATCCAGTACCAGACCTGCCGTATGACTCCAATGTTATCCACTACAGAAGAGTTGAGATCATCGGCACATTTGGCGCTGAAGCTTCTGACTACAACGAAGCTGCTAAGCTCCTTAACACAAGAGCTATCGACGTATCCAAGATTGTTGAGCCTAAGAGATTCAAACTTGATGACTGCCAGGCTGCTTTCGAAGCTGCATCTACACCTGGTATGTATCGTGTTTGCATCGAGCTTAACTAACGCTCCTTGTAAGTCTTGCGCGGTATAGAGGAAAACCTCTGGAGAGATTACGGCGTGAAAACGGTGTAATTTCGCTGTTTTGATATCGTGCAAACAGGTTAAATAGTTCAGTTAGTACATATGGACACTATGGTGTTCGTATGTTAAAGTCGGTTTTTACCTAATAGGTTAGATAGGAGATAAATTATGAAACAGAGATATGAATATCTTGAAAAAGATCACGTTTCAAAAGTTGGCGTAAGAGAACTTCCTGATGAGCTTGCTCCAAACGAAGTACTTGTAAAACAGCTCACATGCAATATCTGCACAACAGACTATCAGCAGTGGATGGGCCTGAGAGAGCATCAGGGCTACCCAATGGCTGGCGGCCACGAGGGTGCTGGTATCGTTGAGAAGATCGGTTCTGCTGTAACAACAGTTAAGCCAGGCGATCTTGTTGCTGTTGGTAACGTTGGCTGCGGTATCTGCGAAGCTTGCCGTATGGGCGATACAACAAACTGCGAAAACAAGAAGGGTAGAGTTCCAAACGCTGAGGGCATCTATGGCCAGTTTGGTTTTGCTGATTACAACATCCGTAACGAGCGTGTTCTCTATAAACTTAGCTCCGATCTTGATCCTGCTGAGGCTGGATTCCTGGAGCCAGTTGCAACAGTATGCAAGGGCATGAAGAAGCTGAGACTTCAGCCACAGGAGACAGTAGTAGTTATCGGCGCTGGCACAATGGGTATGGTAAATGCTCAGGTTGCACGTTGCCTTGGCGCAAGAGTTACTATTTCTGAGATCATGCCTAAGAAGCTTGAGACAGCTAAGTCTATGGGCTTTGACGTTATCGACTGCAACGAAAAAGATCCTGTAGAGGCTGTTAAAGAAATGACAAACGGCATGGGTGTTGACTGCGTAATCGTAGCTGTTGGCTCCACAAAGGCTAATGCTCAGGCTCTGGAAATGCTCAAGAAGATCGACGGCCGTATGTTGCTCTTCGCAGCAGGCTATCCAGTACCAGATCTTCCGTTCGACTCTAACGTAATTCACTATAGAAGAGTTGAGATCATCGGTACATTCGGTGAGAATGCTGAAGACTTCTCCATGGCTGCTAAGCTCCTTAGCACAAGAGCTATCGATGTATCCAAGATCATCGAGCCTAAGAGATTCAAACTTGATGACTGCCAGGCTGCTTTTGAAGCTGCTTCCACACCTGGTATGTATCGTGTTTGCCTTGAGCTTAACTAATTAATATTACTCCTTTAAAGGCGGTGTCGTAAGGCGCCGCCTTTATTATTTTGGCAACATGCTGAAAATGTTATATTTCTGCAATATGCACAAAATAGACTTGAAAATTTCTGCATGTTAGGTTATACTAATCATAGGTAATTATGCAAAACAAGTAATTTGTAAAGCACATAATTATAATTTAAAAAGGAGAATAAGTGATTATGAAACAGAAATTTGGCTATCTTGCTTCTGCAAAGCATGCTGAAATCGGCGAAAGAGAACTTCCGGAACTTGCTCCAAATGAAGTACTCGTAAAGCAGCTCACCTGCAACATCTGCACAACAGACTATCAGCACTGGATGGGTCTCAGAGAGCATCAGGGTTACCCAATGGCTGGCGGCCATGAGGGTTCCGGTGTTGTTGAAGCTGTAGGTTCCGATGTAAAGAATATCAAAGTTGGCGACCATGTTGCTGTTAATGGTTATGTTGGCTGCGCTCTTTGCGAGGCTTGCCTCCAGGGTAGATATTCTGACTGCGTTAACAAGCCAAAAGACAGACCAAGAACAGCTGACGGTTATCTTGGAAGTTTTGGTTTTGCTACATATGCTATTCACAAAGAAATCAATATGGTTAAGATGAGCCCAGACCTTGATCCTGCTGAAGCTGGTTATCTGGAGCCAGTTGCAACAGTTTGCAGAGGTATGAGAAAACTCAGACTTGAGCCACAGGAGACAGTAGTAGTTATCGGTGCTGGTACAATGGGTCTTGTAAACGCTCAGGTTGCTCGCACACATGCTGCAAGAGTTATCGTTTCCGAAATTATGCCTAAGAAGATCGAGACAGCTAAGGCTATGGGCTTCGAAGTTATCGACTGCAACAAGGTTGATCCTGTTGAAGAAGCTATGAGACTTACAGGTGGCGTAGGCGTTGACTGCGTTATCGTTGCTGTTGGTGCTACAAAGGCTAACGAGCAGGCTGTTCAGATGCTCAAGAAGAACGACGGTCGTGTACTTCTCTTCGCTGCTGGTTATCCAGTACCTGAGATCCCTGTTGACTCCAACGTTGTTCACTACAGAAGAATTGAACTCCTTGGTACATTCGGCGCTGACGCTCAGGACTTTGCAAAGGCTGCTAAGCTCCTCAACACAAGAGCTATCGACGTATCCAAGATCATTGAGCCTAAGAGATTCAAACTCGATGATTTCCAGGCTGCTATGGAAGCTGCTTCCACACCTGGTATGTACCGTGTTTGCGTAGAGCTCAACTAAGTTGGCTTGAAGCAGAATAATTAGTATATAATGGCAGCATTATTTATAATGCTGCCATTATTTTTTTGTTAAATTTTTTCCAATTTGTTTTGATGTGCCCGTATCTTTTTTTAATATTTTGTGTTATTATGTATGTGCTTTACAGTTTTCTGTGGGCTTATAATGATTTGTTGGAGTAATAGGCATATGGTTAGAGTATTGGTGGTTATTGGTTTCGTAGCAGTGTTGTCGCTTCTGTATTACGGGTTATATTTAAAGAATCTGAAAAAGCTTGGTGAAAGAGAGACTGAGAATGTACCCAATCTGGAACCTGCGGGGCAGACACGTTCTTTTATATTTTTAATTGCTGCGATATTGCTGGTAGCAAGTTATATAATACTTGAGTATAGGGAGCTTGACGTGTTTGAGGTGTTTGTTCTGGCTGTTGGAGGATATTTGATAACAATGACAGCTGTTCCTATTGCGTATTCCAGAGCGCCCCAGGGATTTTATGAAAACGGTATTTTGACTATGTCAGGAATAGTTTTCTATAATAAGATTAAAAACTACAGGATTGATGCGAACAAAGAGGGGCGTGGCCTTGTTTCATTTGTAACAAGGGGAAGATTTGTAAGCCTTGTGCCAAGCATATATATAAATATGCGCGAAGCGAAAAAGCTCAGACGGTTTTTACGGAAGAAGGAAGTAGAAGAGTTTAAGGTACGCATAAGATAAGAAAATTCACTTCTGAATGCAGGATTGAGTGCCTGTTTATGAGCTAAAATTAAAAGAGAATAATTATGGAGACGTATCGAAGCGGTCATAACGGGGCTGACTCGAAATCTTGCGGGGATCTGTCCGTTTCGTCCACCAAAAACCTTGTAACCGTGCGGGTTTTACCCGGTTCGAAAATTGAATAAGTTTGCTGTTCTTTCCGTCAGTTCTTTCCAAAGCCCTTTTTCACCGAAAAAAAGCGAGGAAAAACAGCGGTTGAGCATATAGGGAGCGGTATCGA
>CALXGH010000048.1 GCA_944387845.1 uncultured Oscillospiraceae bacterium | reverse complement strand
TCCCTACCTTGGAAGCTGTCATGGCAGGGATTTATCTTTGGTCGAATGTATAAAAAAGATGAAAAAGTCCGTAAAATAGGCAAAAATTAAGCACCGCAACTTTGATACGCTTTGTATCAAAATTGCGGTGCTTTTGGTGGAGGCGAGGGGAGTTGAACCCCTGTCCAAAAATCTCTCTACGAGTCTTTCTCCGGGTGCAGTTGACTATTTCGGCATAAGCCATTTCCCGCACCCCAAAGCCAATCAACTAGCTCCAGGGGTTGGTAGCTTCATTCTTCATGGTGCGCTCAAAGCTTTGCGCACTCACGTGCTCCGTTAAGTCGACGCCTTAGCCCGGGCCACGGAACTCCCGGGGAAGACGGCTACTGCTTACGCAGCGGCAAGAACAGTATTATCGTTGTTCTTTAATTTATAATTGCCCTTTTTTAAGATGACAGGCTCATCTACCCGCTTAACAAGCTTCAAAATCCCTGTCGAAACCGTTACGCCCCCTCATTGAGGGAATTATTTATTTTTAAACTCCTGATGTCCCCATACAGGAGAAATATTTTATCCGGGCGGGCATTCCGCCCGGATAATCATTTTATTATGTTCTTGTAAAGTTTATCATAACCGATTGAGGCAGAACTTTTGCAAGCACACGATAGAATTTGTAAAAAGCCGTGGGCGTATAAACTGTTCGACCCAACTTAGCAGCTCTGTATGCACCTGCTACCACTTTTTTCGGCTCACAGTAGGGAAGGATCTCAAAAGTTTTTGAGTTACCCTTGATTTTACCTTTATAAATAAACTCTGTGTTCATAGGTCCCGGGCAAACCGCGGTGGCGGAGATGCCTTTTGACTTCAGCTCATCGGCAATGCCCCTGTTGAAAGAGGACACAAATGCCTTTGTGGAGCTGTAAACAGTCATTCTCGGATTGGGACAGAATGAGGCAATGGAAGATACATTTATTATCTTACTTCCGCTGCTCATATATGGGATAACAAGGTGGGTTATGGCGGTCAGCGCCCGGAGATTTAAGTCTATCATACGGGTCTGCTTTTTCCAGTCGCCCTCTCCTACGTTTCCCAGATAGCCGCAGCCGGCGTTGTTCACAAGAAGCCTTACGTCCGGCTCGTTTGCCTTTAATATATCTGCTATTATATCAAAATTTGCCTCGTTGCAAAGATCCATTGCCAAAATTTTTACATCTTTGCCGGGAAGAAGATCTATATACTCTCTGAGTTTTTCTTCTCTTCTGGCAATAACCCAGAAAGATTCTATATCCTTAAAATTGTCTCTGGCGCCAAGTACAAATTCTCTGCCAAGTCCAGCAGAAGCGCCTGTTATTATCGCAGTTTTCATTATACTTTTTCCGGTTCAGGATAGTCTACACCAAAGGTTTCAACTGTAACCTTCTTCATACGCTGATTCTGCAGTGGTCTGTCATTTTCGTCTGTCTCAACAGATGCGATCTTGTCCACAACGTCCATGCCCTCGATTACCCTGCCGAAAGCGGCATAGTGGCCGTCAAGGCGGGGGATATCCACATGACAGATGAAAAACTGGCTGCCTGCGGAATTTGGCCTTGAGGAGTTTGCCATGGAAAGAACACCTCTTACATGCTTGAGGTCGTTTTTAAAGCCGCCGGCCTCAAATTCATCTTTTATTCTGTAGCCCGGATTGCCATTTCCAATATTTTTCGGACAACCGCCTTGAATGACAAAACCGGATATTACACGGTGAAATATAATTCCATCGTAAAATCCCTTGTTTATGAGAGATACAAAATTGCGAACAGCCTGGGGCGCTATTTCAGGGTAGAGTTCAAGCTTGATGATTCCGCCGTCTTCCATTTCAATGGTCGCTATTGGATTTTTCATACGATCTATCCTTTCTTTCAATTGTTTTTCTCACGCAAAGTGCGTCTTATCTCTCGGTCGGCATCTCGCTTTGCGTCAGACTCGCGCTTGTCGTAGAGCTTTTTACCTTTTGCAAGGCTTATCTGAACCTTGACAAGAGAACCTTTCAGGTAAACTGAGAGTGGTACAAGGGTAAGCCCGTCCTGCTGGGTTCCAGCCTGAAGGCGTCTTATTTCCTTTTTGTGCATTAAAAGTCGCTTCGGACGCATAGGGTCTTTGTTAAAAACATTTCCCTGCTCATAGGGACTTATATGCATATTGTAGACATAAAGCTCGCCAGATTTTACGGCGCAAAAAGCGTCTTTTAGGTTAACGTGGCCGCCCCGTATGGACTTGACCTCTGTTCCGAAGAGCTCAATTCCGGCCTCAAATTTTTCCTGTATAAAGTAGTTGTGATAGGCCTGACGGTTTGTTGCCAGTACCTTTACACCATCATTTTTTGGCGGCATTTCGAGCCCTCCTCTCTGCCGTGTTTATAAGTATAATCGTTAAAAAGAGCATATTGTGTCAAAAAATGCCATGGGATAATATTGTATCACGATTTATCAAAATGTCTATATATAATATGTAAATTACGCTTTCAGCGCATAGAAATGGCACTTACCAATTACACACTCTTTGACCTCTTTGTCAAGCCTGTCAGGAGATTCAAAGTATTCTGCTTTTCCAGCAAGGTATCCCTTAGCACCATCGATAAGCTCAGGCACCATTGAAGATGGAACCATAAGCTCATGGTGAGATGAGTAAATGGTATCCAGATCTTTTACGATTGGGAGAATTTTTGTCATGCTGGCGATAAAAGCGTGAAAATTTCTACCGGGGCCGAACATGAAGATAGGCCCAGTCTGAATGCTGTCGCCTCCAAGGGCAAAACGCTTTTCTCTCTCTACAAGCATTATGCTGCCGGGAGTGTGGCCGGGTATAAGAACGATTTCAAATTTATATGTGCCAATGTCTACAATATCTCCCTCCCATATAGGTCTGGTGTCTGGTAGGAAAGAGCCTTTTGCTTTGCAGTGATCAAATTCCGACGGATGCATATATCGTTCAGGAAACTCGGCATCAGAGGCTATGTGGTCAATATCGGCGTGGGTGGTAACTACAAAAATTGGTTTGTCGGTGAGGGTTTTGCAGAACGCACCAAGGCCTGTGCTTCTTGTAGTATCCACGAGAAGAGCCTTTTCTTCGCCTTCAAACAGGAAAGCTCTAACACCGTCGCTTTCTATGCTCCAGAATCCATGCTCTGTTTTTTCCGCAGTAAATCCCATAGTGTTACCTCCGTTCAAATTATTAATATTATTTTACCAGAAATTTGGGATTTACTCAATATTTGGATAATATCAGTGAGTAAAATCTGTTGACAGCTTTTCTATTGCATCTTTTTCAATGATAATTTTACCGTGCTCCTCAAAAAACAGCAACATATCAGGCTGAATGTCAAGACGATCCCCGTACTCATAAAGACTAAGAGATAGGTCTTCTTCGTCCCATGAGAGAACGGAGAGTATGTATTTACCGTCCATATAAAAAAGACTGGAAGGTAGAGAAGGAGATTTAAAGGATGCAGCCAAAAGTTCTTCAAAAGTCTCAAATTGAAAAAACACATATTCCGGTTGACTATCTTTGAAAAACATTATTATACCCTCGTTGCCGGGAAAGATCTCTGTTTTTATATTTTCTACTTGGGAACCTAAAGCTGTGCGTAGAAGTTTTTTTGTGTCTTCAGAAGATATATTCCGAGGATCGATACCGAGAGTTCTCAGATCCGATCTTTCAAAATAAACTACATTATATGATCTGTTTGTAGTGCAAAAAAGCATAAAAACACCTCTTTTACGTTAATAATCCCAGTATAAGCTCATACCACTTGGTATTTACAGTTTAAATTTATGGTTTACATGGCAATAGATTCCTTGGACTTACACTTATATAAATCGCGATGCGTCAAATAAGTTTTGATTTCTGCCAGCTTATGCTATATAGAGCCATATAATGCCTTTTAAATAGAAAAAAACAGCTATAAAGCTGTTGTAAGCGATTTATTAAAATGAATATTTTATTAATAATTCTTTGCACAAAATGCCAAAAAATCGGTAAATTCATAAAGTTTTAAAGATTTACTATTCCAATTCCCGGCAAAATATATTAATATATACTAAATTGGGTTTACATAGAACAATCGGTCTTTCAAAGACTTTTTGCAGGAGGTATTTTATGGAACCGACAAAACCGGTTTATAAACGGGTTATCTTAAAGCTGAGCGGAGAAGCGCTGGCTGGAGAAAAGAAATTTGGTCTTGATTTTGACGTAATTGAAAGCGTATGTAAAGTTGTTAAAGAGTGCTCCGAAATGGGAGTTGAAGTTGGCATAGTAGTCGGCGGCGGAAATTTCTGGCGCGGCGTCAAAGACGGCGGCGGAAAGATGGAGCGTACAAGAGCCGACCATATGGGTATGATGGCAACTGTAATGAACAGCCTTGCTGTTGCGGACGTACTTGAGCAGATGGGTGTGGAAGTTAGAGTTCAGACTTCTCTGGAGATCCGCGCTGTTGCAGAGCCGTATATCAGGCTGAAAGCCGACAAACATCTGAAAAAGGGCAGAGTAGTAATTTTTGGCTGTGGTACAGGTTGTCCGTATTTCTCAACAGACACTGCTGCGGTGCTCAGGGCTGCTGAGATAAATGCAGATGTAATTCTGCTGGCCAAGAATATTGACGGCGTTTATAGTGCCGACCCTAAGGTTGATCCTTCAGCTGTGAGATATGACAGGATATCCTACGATGATGTGCTTGCACAGCATCTGGCTGTAATGGATTCCACAGCAACCAGCATGTCCATGGACAACAAGATACCTGTAATCGTATTTGCCCTGAAAGATCCAGAAAATATCAAGCGGGTAATCATGGGTGAAAAAGTTGGAACTATCGTTGGCTAAGCCAACTTAAAGACAAATAAAACGGAGGATTTAAATATGAGTTCTGAATATAAAGCTTATACAGACAGAATGGATAAGACCCTGGACGCACTGAGAAGCCAGTTCTCTTCCGTCAGAGCGGGCAGAGCGAACCCAACAGTTATCGACCATATCAGGGTCGATTATTACGGCACGCTTACTCCTATTAACCAGATAGGTACCGTTTCCACTCCTGACCCGAGAACTCTTGTTATCCAGCCTTGGGACAAGAGCGTTTTAAAGGACGTAGAAAAGGCTATCCAGACTTCTGACCTGGGCATAAATCCGCAGAATGATGGTAAAGTAATTCGCCTGGCGTTCCCTCAGCTCACTGAGGAGAGACGTAAAGAGCTTGCTAAGCAGGTTAGAAAATATAGCGAGGATGGAAAGGTTGCCATTCGCAATATCCGCAGAGATGCGATGGAAGACTTCAAGGAAATGAAGAAGAAATCCGAAATCACTGAGGATGATCAGAAGGGCATGGAAAAAGATCTCCAGAAACTGGTAGATGACTATATCAAGAAAATCGACGATATAACATCCGCTAAGGAAAAGGAACTGTCCGAGATATAATGAACAGCACAAACGCAAAAGGCGGAGGCGCTGCCAGAAAAGGCGCGCCTTCACTTGATATGACCAATATACCCAGACATATCGCCATAATTATGGACGGAAATGGTAGGTGGGCCAAAAAAAGAGGCCTTCCACGAACAGCGGGACATGCTGCGGGAGCGGAGACATTCCGCAAAATCGCCAAATACTGCAAGCGCCTGGGTGTGGAATATCTGACCGTATATGCTTTTTCAACTGAAAACTGGAAAAGACCTGCCGAAGAGGTGGGGGCAATAATGAAGCTCCTGGAGGATTATCTTAATGAGGCCATAGTTAAAATGCGAAAGGAAGGCATCAGGATAAAGATTTTGGGAGATATTCAAGGGTTGTCTCCGAAGATTAGAGAGCTTATTCGAAAAACTGAGGAGTTGTCTCAGGGAATGGAAGGCTGTCAAGCAAACCTCTGTATAAATTACGGTGGCAGAGATGAGATCGTAAGGGCTATAAATGCCTTATCTGAAAAAATCAAAAATGGCGAGACTGTAACGGAAGAGATGGTTTCAGACAATCTCTACACAAAGGGTATCCCTGATCCGGAGCTTATCATAAGGCCCAGTGGTGAACTGAGACTGTCTAATTTTCTCTTGTGGCAGTGCGCCTATTCGGAATTTTATTTTGACGATGTTCTCTGGCCTGATTTCAGCGAGGAGAACATGGAAAGAGCGATTATCGCTTATCAAAACAGAGAACGCCGTTTTGGCGGAATTTGAGCTTTGATGCACTGCCTGGACGCTTTATTAGCGGCCCCGGCAGTGCACGGAAATATTTGCCGGCATGTATGGAAAAATATGTGCTGCTCAGCGGCTGATTGGAGTTTAATATGAAAACAAGAATAATTGTGGCACTTATAGGTTTACCTCTCCTTCTTGTTGTACTTATTGTTTTGCCGCCTGTATATCTGGCGGTTTTGCTGTCAGTTATGTGTCTTATCGGCGCGATGGAGATGTTCAGAGCGGCGTCTGGAGCCCCGAACACAAGAATACTCACAGTTACCCTGATCTGCGCCGCGGCAATACCTGCGGCGGTATATTTCGGACTTGGCGACAGAAGCTTTTTTGTAGTAATAATGCCGCTGATGGCATATAATTTTGCGGAAGCTATAGTTGCCTATGAGAAGGAAAAGAAAATCACTTTAAACGATATTCTCATATCCCTCTTCGCCGGCGCACTTATTCCGTATTTTCTCAGCACCATGCTGTCCCTAAAGATGATGGACAAAGGACCGTATCTCGTTATACTTGTCTGCGTTATAACAATGATTTCGGACAGCGGCGCATATTTTGTGGGATGTGCCCTTGGAAAACATAAAATAACGCCGAAAGTTAGCCCTAACAAGAGCCTTGAGGGCTACATAGGCAGTTTTGTGTCTGCAATTGCCGGCATAATGATCTACGGCTTTATCATTTCCATGATCGGCAAATTTGAAGTCAGCTATCTCAGACTCCTCGTTTACGGCGTGTGTGGAAATATCTTTACACAGCTGGGAGATCTGTCGTTCTCGCTTATCAAAAGGCAGTCTGGAATCAAAGACTACGGAAATCTTCTGCCGGGCCATGGCGGAATACTTGACAGATTTGACAGCATGATATTTACCGCTCCTGTCATATATTTCCTTGTAAGCGTTCTCCCCGCATTTTAGTGAGGTATGATTATGCGTAAAATAAGTGTACTGGGATCAACAGGCTCTGTGGGAACACAGAGTCTTGATGTTATAGAAAAACTGGGACTGGGTGTTGCCGCTTTAACGGCAAACAAAAGCGTTGATCTTCTGGAAAAACAGGCAAGAAAGTTTAACCCTGAGATTGTAGGGGTATACGATGAGGAAAGCGCTGGAATATTAAAAAAGCGTTTGGCAGATACTGATATAAAGGTACTGTCAGGGATGGACGGCCTTATTGCTGCAGCGGAGGTGGAATCTGCGGATACAGTAATAACGGCAGTAATGGGAATGATTGGCCTTAAACCGACGATGGCTGCCATAAGACGGAAAAAGAGAATCGGTCTTGCTAACAAAGAGACTCTTGTCTGTGCTGGAAGGCTTGTTATGGCTGAGGCGAAAAAGTACGGTGCAGAGATAGTCCCTGTTGACTCGGAGCACTCCGCTATATTCCAGTCGGCAGCGGCTGGAAATAAAAAAGATATAAAAAAGATACTTCTGACGGCCTCCGGCGGACCATTCAGAGGTAAAACATATGATGAAATTAAAAACATGCCCAAAGAGGCTGCTCTGAAGCATCCGAATTGGAGTATGGGACAGAAGATAACCATAGATTCAGCCTCGATGATGAACAAGGGGCTGGAATTTATTGAGGCTATGCACCTTTTTAGTGTGAGGCCACGGCAGATAGAAGTTTTAGTCCACCCACAGAGCATAATTCACTCAGCGGTGGTGTTTGAGGATAATTCGGTAATTGCCCAGATGGGCGTTCCGGATATGAGAATACCTATACAGTATGCCATAACTTATCCGGAGAGGACGCCGTCGCCGGCGTCGGAGCTGGACTTTACAGCGATGAAGCCGCTGACGTTTGAGAAACCAGATCTTGAAGCTTTCCCGTCTCTTGCTCTGGCCATGGAGATTGCCGGAAGGGATGATGCCTCCTGTGCTGTAATGAATGGTGCAAATGAGGCTGCGGTCGCCCTTTATCTTCAGGATAAGATCAGCTTTGGAGAAATGTATGACGCTGTGAAAGAGGCGGTGGACGCATTGGGCTCAATGAGAGCCGATACCATAGACGATATTCTTTCTGCCGACAGCGAGGCAAGAAAATTTATATTTGAAAGGTACAATTAATGTATATAATCATAACGATTTTAGCGTTTGGAATACTTATAGCGACACATGAACTGGGCCATTTTGTGGCGGCAAAATTATGCGGTATCAAGGTAAACGAGTTTTCGATCGGTATGGGACCTGCGATTTTTAAAAAGCAGAAAGGAGAGACCCTTTACGCCCTGAGAGTACTGCCTATCGGAGGATACTGCGCGATGGAGGGCGAAGACGAGGAGACGGAAGACCCCAGATCCTTTTCAGCCCAGGCGCCGTGGAAAAGGTTTATAGTATTGGTGGCAGGCTCAGCCATGAACTTTCTCACCGGCGTTATAATTGTTATATTTATTTTCTCCGGCTACTCTGGGTTTGTATCCAATGAAGTAGTGGCATTCGCAGATGGATTTGAGCTTGAAGGGGAAGACGGACTCATGCCCGGCGACAAGATAATTGAGATAAATGGATCAAGAATCTATTATGCTGATGATTTTTCAGTGTATATGTCGAGGGCCAATAATGAAAATGTGGATCTCACGATTTTAAGAGATGGTGAGAAGATATATCTTGAGGATTTTCCTCTTGTACTTCGGGAGTATGAGGAAAACGGCCAGGTAGTAACTAAATACGGTATCTCATTTGGGGTAATACCAGGTAATTTTTGGACCAGGCTTCAGTATTCTCTGTACACTTCTTTTAATTTTGTCAGGAATGTATTTTTAGGGTTTTCAGACCTTATAGCAGGAAGGGCCGGGATAAAGGATCTGTCAGGACCGGTGGGTATTGTGTCCATAATATCTGACGCCGCGGAGCAGGCGCCAAGTACTAATTTGGCAATACTGAACATTGCTTATCTGTGCGCTTTTATCGCGGTAAACCTGGCAGTTATGAATATGCTTCCCATACCCGCTCTTGACGGCGGTAGAGTGTTCTTCCTTATAATCTCCTCTTTGTTTATGCTTATAACAAAGAAAAAGATCGATCCGAAATACGAGGGATATGTCCATACAGTAGGTTTTATGCTACTTCTCGCCCTTATGGCGGTAGTTATGTTCAACGATATAAGGAGACTGATATAAATGTCTAAGAAATATATAGTTGCGGGCGGAGTTAAAATAGGCGGCGGCGCCCCGATTACAGTGCAGTCAATGACGAACACAAAGACCGAGGACTACAAGGCAACTATTGCCCAGATAAAAAGATTTGAGGAACTTGGCTGCGATATAGCCAGAGTTGCAGTTCCAAATATGGAGGCGGCTAGGGCGATAGCAAAAATAAAAGAAGAGACGAAAATACCGATTGTTGCGGACATACATTTCGACTACAAACTGGCCCTTGAATCGGCAGCAGCCGGTGCAGATAAAATAAGGATTAACCCCGGAAATATTGGCTCAGACGAAAAAGTCAAAGCTGTTGCCGATGAGTGCAGGAAAAGGAATATACCGATACGTATTGGCGTAAACGGTGGCAGCCTTGAAAAGGAGATACTGGCAAAATACGGCGGAGTAACCCCGGAGGCAATGCTGGAGAGCGCCATGGGCCATGTGCGGCTTCTGAACAAGTTCGACTTTGATGATATATGCATATCAGTCAAAGCCTCCAGTGTTCCACTGACTGTGGCATCTTACAGGCTTTTGAGTCGGGAAACTGATTACCCGCTGCACCTTGGAGTAACGGAGGCGGGCACTGAATATATGGGAATCGTAAAGTCCGCCGCCGGCATAGGCGCCCTTTTGCTTGACGGTATAGGAGATACTATTAGGGTATCTCTAACAGCTTCACCGGAGCGGGAAGTGCCTGCGGGCATAGCTATACTAAAGGCTGTGGGTGCACGACAAGATGGGGTAAATATCGTATCCTGCCCAACATGCGGCAGATGTAATATAGATCTTATACCTATTGCCGATGAGGTTGGAAAAAGACTTGCAGGGTGTAAGAAAAACATAACAGTGGCCGTAATGGGCTGCGCTGTCAACGGGCCTGGAGAGGCGTCGGCGGCAGATTTCGGCATTGCCGGCGGAAAGGGCGAAGGGCTTCTTTTCGCGAAAGGGGAAATACTTAAAAAAGTACCCATGGACAGGCTTGTCGATGAACTTATTTCACTTATTGAGGAGAATTAGTACATATGGGACAACCAGCTGCAGTTCCGTTTTTTGAGATGTTTCCAAGTCTTAGCGGAAACGGATTGATAAATGATATATGCAAAGACGCTCTTGTTATTGACGCCAGTGTTGAAAAGGCAAAAAGAATAATGAGAATGAATCTTCTGCTGAAAAAACCTACCGCACCTGTAATGCTGCAGACGGTTGAAAAAGCCATTGCCTCGGATTTTGGACTCAATATGGTAGAGGTAAAACCTGTATATCAGCAGTCAGGTGTGCAGCCGACAGCCACAAAGAAAGGCGGTTCGGCTGAGAAAAACGCAAAAACCGGCTCGGTAATAATGGGAAGGCGTATAAAAGACGAGGCCATACCGATTTCGGAAATAAATGTGGAATCGGGTAAAGTAGTTATAAAAGGTGAGGTGTTCAACGTTGCCAGTAAAGAAATACAAAAAGGTAACGCATATGTTCTCACATTTGATATAACTGACTACACAAACTCCATAAGAGCCTCAAAGTTTATAAGAGACGAGGATCTTAAAAAGGCTGCTCGGACAATTGAGAAGGGGATGTATCTTCTTATATCCGGCACCGTTGGTTACAGCAGGTATGATGGAGATATCACCATCGAGCCGATAAGTATAGTTAAAATAGAAAAACCCAAAAGGAGCGATAATGCGGAAAAAAAGCGTGTTGAGCTCCATTTACATACACAGATGTCCGCCATGGACGCTACGACGGACACGAAAAAAGTAGTTAAAAGAGCAATAGAGTGGGGTCATCCTGCTATTGCTATAACTGACCACGGCGTGTGTCAGTCATTCCCGGATGCAATGAATGCGGCAGGGGACAAAATAAAGGTTCTCTACGGTGTGGAGGGCTATTATATCAATGATGTTGATGACAAGCTTGCCGTGTACGGAAACATAAAAGGAGACTGCTCCCAGGAAATCGCGGTGTTTGACATTGAGACAACAGGTCTTGACTCAATGCGGGATACCATAACGGAAATCGGTGCCGTTATAATGAAGGACGGAACGGAGATAAGCCGATTCCAGACATTTGTTGACCCTGGACAGGAGATATCAGCTCAGATTACCCAGCTCACAGGAATCACAAATGAAGATGTAAAAGGAGCGCCGAGTCAGAAAGAGGCGGTTGAAAAGTTTCTCGAATTTGTGGGGGACAGGCCTCTTTGCGCCCACAATGCGTCTTTTGATGTGGGATTTATCTGGGAAGTATCGCAGAAGTATGGCATAAAGTTTGAGCCGCGCTATATAGATACTCTCGCTCTCAGCCAGGGACTTCTGCCAGATATAAGAAGCCACAGCCTTGACTCTGTTGCAGGAAGGCTTAGCCTCCCTGAGTTCAACCACCACAGGGCTTCAGACGATGCGGTAACCTGTGGCCTGATATTTGCATCGTTTTTGAAAACGCTGGATGAAAAAGGTGTTGTAAGATTTGAGGATATGGCTGAGTATATACAGCAAAAGCGGAAAGAGACCCAGGAAAAGCGCCGATTTAAGCCGATGCATATAGTTATACTGGCTAAAAACCAGAAAGGTATAAGAAACCTGTATACTCTTGTTACTAAGAGCCATTTGGAATATTTTAGAAGGTACCCAATTATACCAAAAAGTCTTATAATGGAATACAGAGAAGGCCTTATTCTGGGTTCAGCCTGTGAAGCCGGAGAAGTGTTCGGACTGATTACCGGTAAAAAGAGCAGACTGGAGCAGAGAAGAATAGCCCAGTTTTATGATTATCTTGAGATTCAGCCTATATGCAACAACATGTTCATGTTGTCCGGCGATCGGCCGAGGGCATCATCCGAGAAGGAGCTTGAGGACTTTAACAGGAGAATATGCGATCTTGGAGATGAGATAGGAAAGCCTGTTGTGGGTACTTGTGATGTCCACTTCCTTGACCCTGAAGATGAGGTATACAGGCATGTGCTTTTGACGGCCAAGGAGTTTGCCGATGCAGATAAAGACCTTCCTATATATTTCAGAACAACCGACGAGATGCTCCATGAGTTTGAGTATCTTGGCAAGGAAAAAGCTTATGAGGTTGTTGTGGAAAACACCAATCTGATCGCAGAAATGTGTGAGAAGGTACGGCCGCTTCCTGAGCCGATACTTTATCCCCCGAAGATTGAAAACAGTGCTAACCAGCTGAAAGAATTGGTTTACGGCAAAATGCATGAACTGTACGGGGATAATCCGCCTGAAATAATAACTTCCCGAATAGAAGAAGAACTGAGTGCGATTCTGGGACGAGGCTATGACGTTATATATATGAGCGCCCAGAAGCTTGTTGCAGACTCACTTGCTCACGGATACCTTGTAGGTTCACGAGGCAGTGTCGGTTCCTCGCTTGTTGCGTACATGTCAGGAATAACGGAAGTAAACTCACTGCCGGCCCATTATAGGTGCCCGAAGTGTTTCCATACAGACTTTGAGGCGGGAAAAGGTTATGGCTGCGGAGCAGACATGCCAGACGCAGTATGCCCAATATGCGGAACACCGTACAAAAAAGAGGGATTCGATATTCCTTTTGAGACGTTCTTGGGGTTCGGCGGCGATAAGGTACCTGATATTGACCTTAATTTCTCTGGAGAGTATCAGGCCAATGCCCACAAATATACAAATGAGCTGTTTGGTTCCGACCATGTGTTCCGCGCCGGTACAATAGGTACGGTGGCTGAAAAGACAGCATATGGATATGTCAAAAAGTATCTTGAAAAGACGGGAAAGATGGTAACCAAGGCTGAAGAACTGAGGCTCGCCATGGGCTGCGTAGGGGTAAAGAGAACTACAGGACAGCACCCCGGTGGACTTGTAATCATCCCACAGGACATGGAAGTTGTAGATTTCTGTCCAGCTCAGCATCCTGCTGACGACAGCGAGGGCGGAATAGTTACGACCCACTTTGAATATCACTGCATGGAGGCAAACCTATTAAAGCTGGACGAGCTGGGTCATGATGACCCAACAATGATAAAAATGCTTGAGGATGCAACGGGGATAAACGCAAAGGAAATACCCCTTGACGACCCTGAGACAATGGGAATATTCAGCTCAGCCACGCCTCTGGGGCTTGAAGATGGTGATAAGATAATCGGTAATACTGGCTCTATCGGAATACCGGAGTTCGGTACAGGCTTTACACGGCAGATGCTCTGTGATACAAAGCCGGACAAGTTTGATACTCTTGTGCGACTGTCAGGTTTCTCCCATGGTACAGACGTTTGGCTGGGAAATGCTAAAGACCTTATTATGTCTGGTACTGCCACGGTAAACGAGACTATCGGGTGCCGTGATGATATTATGCTTTACCTTATATCCTGCGGAATGCCGGAAAAGAGGGCTTTCAAAATAATGGAGAGCGTCAGAAAGGGCAGAGGCCTTCCTGATGGCGCGGAAGATGAGATGACTGCCGCAGGAGTACCAGACTGGTACATAGGCTCATGTAAGAAGATAAAATATCTTTTCCCAAAAGCCCACGCCGTCGCCTATGTAATGATGGCCTTCAGAATAGCATGGTTCAAAGTACATGAGCCGCTGGCGTTTTACAGTGCTTATTTTTACAGGCGGAGCCAGAAGGACGCATTTGACGCTGAGTGTATGACAAAGGGTATTGATGTATGCCTTGCGAAAATAAAGGAGATAAGGGGGAATCCTGACGCTTCGGCGAAAGATCAGGACCTTTTGACCACACTGGAAGCCTGTTATGAGTTTTATAAGCGCGGATTTGAATTTTTGGGTATTGACCTATACAACTCCGATGCGGTAAAATTTAAAATTGAAGGTAATAAACTTATCCCACCTTTTGTGGCTGTTTCTGGACTTGGTGAAACTGCCGCGAGAGACCTTATGGAACACAGGGATGACATGGAGTTTATATCAATTGAGGATATAATTGACTGCTGCTCCAAAGTTTCAAGGAGCAATATAGATCAGCTGAAGAATCTGGGGGCTCTGCGTGATCTTCCGGATTCCGGACAGATAACTCTGTTTTAATTAACGAGAGGTTTTATTATGAGTGGAATTGAATTAAGTAAGATTTGGCCGGACTGGGAATACGCCGGTTATCTTGGAGAAGGACCGTTTGGTAAAGTTTATCTTGCCAAAAGTACACTGGATGGAAATCCCATATACAGCACAGTTAAGGTCGTAAAAGTTCCTGCGGGCAGCGAGGCTCTGCAGGCTGCCATGAAATTAGGTATAAGCGAGGATCTGCTCTATACATATTTTGGTAAGTTTAAAAATGACCTGAACTGGGAACTTACCATGTTCAAATCAGCCTCAGCAAACAGCCTCGTAGGCTATGATGAGGTAACGCTTATAGACAACGCGGGCCAGCCCGGGTGGACAGGCTATATAAGATCTGGCCTTTTTACTCCGATGAAGGGCTATTTTGCTAAAAGTAGATCTACGGCTGATGACGCTGTCAGAATGGGTATGGATATAGCTGAGGCTGTGTCAGTATGCGGTGCCTATGGAATGGTACACGGCGGTATCTGCCCTGAAAACATCATGCTCACAGACAGCGGCAGCT
>CALXGH010000047.1 GCA_944387845.1 uncultured Oscillospiraceae bacterium | reverse complement strand
TTTATCTTCGTATAGCATACAATAATACGGGTGCATTCCCATGCACCCGTGTTTTGAAGCTGCAAGAGGTGAAAACATGGCAGAACAAAAAAGAGACTACTATGAGGTCCTGGGCTTACAGAAAGGCGCCTCAGAGGATGAGATAAAAAAAGCATTCAGAAAGCTGGCCAAAAAGTATCACCCGGACATGAACCCGGGAGATAAAAGCGCCGAGGCTAAGTTTAAAGAAGTAAATGAGGCCTACGAGGTGCTCTCCGACCCTGACAAAAGGTCAAGATACGACCAGTACGGCCACGCCGGTGTCGATCCCAACTTCGGCGCTGGAGGTTTCAGCGGTGGATATGGCGGCGCTGGTATGGATTTCGATCTCGGTGATATTTTCGGCTCTTTCTTTGGCGGTGGTTTTGGCAGCGGCTTCGGTTCAAACGGCGGCACAAGACGTAACGGACCAAGAAGAGGTTCAAGCATACAGGCTGGCATCACTATCACTTTTGAGGAGGCCGCTTTCGGCTGTGAGAAAGAGATAAACATAACACGCATGGACACATGCTCCACCTGCGGCGGCAGTGGATGTGCCCCAGGCACTACTCCTGAAATATGCCCGGATTGCCACGGCTCCGGCACAATAAGAGTCCAGCAGAGAACACCTTTCGGTGTAATGCAGACCACACAGGAATGTCCACGCTGCCATGGCCAGGGTAAAATCATACATCAGCCATGCTCGGAATGCCACGGCTCCGGTTCTGTAAGAAAGCAGAAAAAAGTAAACGTTACTATCCCAGCCGGAATCGCGAACGGCCAGACCCTCTCCCTTCGTGGTCAGGGTAATGCCGGCACAAATGGTGGAGCCCCAGGCGATCTGCTCATAACCGTAACAGTAAAACCCCATGCGAAGTTCAAACGTGAGGGCAGTTCCATTTACAGTACCGAGCATATTACTGTGGCTCAAGCAATTTTAGGCGTAAGCCTGGAAGTAGACACGCTGGACGGCAAAGTAAAATATAACGTTCCTGAGGGTACTCAGTCCGGCACCGTTTTCCGCCTCAAAGGCAAGGGTGTACCGAGCATAAGAGGTGGCTCCAGAGGCGACCACTTTGTAACAGTCGTTGTTGATATCCCCACAGGACTCAATGCCGAGCAGAAAGGTATTATTAGAAAGTTTGATGAATCCATGGGTGGCAAAAGCACAGGAGACAAATTCAGTTTCTTCGAAAAGAAGAAGAAAAAGAAATAAAATAAAAAAGGAAAGAGGAAACCTCTTTCCTTTTTACATTTTTAATGTGTATTACAGAAGCATGACTCCCGCGTCCTCGCACATTTTTATGGTCTTGTCGTCCCATACAGATACCTGTACTTCGCCCACATGTGCCTTACCCAGAAGAAGCATGCAGAGTCTGGACTGACCAATTCCGCCGCCGATTGTGAGAGGCAATGTTCCATCGGCCACCATTCTGTGGTACATAAGACCCGCCCTGTCCTGGCAGCCGGAAATCTCAAGCTGTCTTGCAAGGGATTCTTTGTCTACTCTTATGCCCATGGAGCTTATCTCCATAGCGCAGTCAAGAAGAGGATAGTAAAACAGAATATCACCGTTTAAAGACCAGTCATCATAGTCAGGTGAGCGCTTGTCGTGGGGTTTGCCGTTGGAGAGAGCTCCACCAACCTGCTGTACAAATACGGTTTTATGTTCCTTTACAAAAAGGTACTCCCTCATCTGAGGGTCTTCATTCGGGTACATATCAAGGAGGTCCTGGGATTTTATAAAGGTAACTTCCCGTGTCAGCTCAGGAATGTCCAGTTCAGGATATTTGGCCTTTACTACATCCCCAGTATGGCAGATACAACGGACTATCTTTGTTACCGTGTCTTTAAGCAGCGCTTCATTCCGGTCTTCCGGCAGAATAACTTTTTCCCAGTCCCACTGGTCAACATAAATGGAATGGAGATTGTCTGTCTCCTCATCACGCCTAATGGCGTTCATATCTGTATACAGGCCGTTGCCCGGGAAAAACTGATATTTATAAAGAGCATATCTTTTCCATTTGGCAAGGGACTGCACGATTTCCGCATTCTTCCCTACCAGGGGCATATCAAAGCTTACAGGTCTCTCAACACCGTTGAGATTGTCATTAAGGCCTACTCCCGGCTCGACAAAAAGCGGTGCGCTGACCCTTTTAAGTTTCAAGAGAATTGAAAGATTTTCCTGAAATGTCTTTTTGATAAGCGATATGGCGTTCTGTGTCTGATACAAGTCAAGGTGAGACTTATATCCCTCGGGTATAAATGATTTCACGTTTTTCCCTCCGCTTAAAAAATTTCATTTAAAAATATATGGAAATTATAAACTAAAGCTCAGGTCAATTCAACTCTTTTTGTAAAACCAACCCTGTTATTTACAATTTTTATACAAGTTTGTTTGTTTTTTGAAACTGTCTTTTGTTTTATATATTATAAAACTGCCATGGATGATATGGTATAATATACCTGTAAAAATAACTGTCCAAGATTCCCCCCATTTAAGATGGGAGTGATTTATGCGGTTCCGGAATAAAAACGGAATAAAGATAAAATTCAAGGAGATGTTTTATATGGCAAAATTAATAGCCTTCTATTCAAGAGCCGGTGAAAATTATTTTGGCGGCTCCTTCCGAAATGTCGAGGTTGGAAATACAGAAAAAGTTGCAAAAATAATTGGAGATGTATGTGGCGCGGATCTGTTTAAAATCGAGCAGAAAACACCCTACTCTGATGAATACAAAGTCTGCGTTCAGGAGGCAAAGGCTGACTTTATAAATAAAGCCCGGCCGGAACTTGTAAGTCTGCCAGAGAGTATTGACGGCTACGATGAGATCTTCATTGGCTATCCCATCTACTGTGGCGACATGCCTATGGCGGTTTACACTTTTATAGAGTCCTTCGACTGGTCAGGTAAAACTGTCTACCCCTTCTGTACCCACGAAGGTAGCGGCTTCGGCATGTCAGAAAAGAACCTTGCTGGAGCATGTAAAGGCGCCGAAGTAAAGCCCGGCCTTGCTGTTATGGGCTCAAAAGCCGAGCAGTGCAAAGGTGATGTTGAGGCCTGGCTTAATGACTGACTTAACCTTTTAAAATAAAGCGAAAATAAAGCAGCCCGTCTTACGGAATTTACCGCAAGATGGGCTGCTTTTAGTTTTAAGTCTTTATATTTACTGCCATGTTTTCCAGATTTCTGGCTGATAACCTACAGTGGCGCTTTTGCCATTTCTAACCACAGGGGTTTTGATCCAGTCCTGATTTTCAAAGAGTTTATCCTCTTTGTCCTGCCGGCTTGCCAGATACTTCAGCATTACTGCGTCCTCGCACTTCGGGTCTACCATATTCTCAAGGCCCACCGCCTGCATAACACTTCTAAACTCGCCACGACTCATGCCATAGCGGACCATATCGATATCCTGATATTTTATCCTTCGCTCTTTAAAATAGCGCTGGGCTTTTTTCGTGTCAAAGCATTTGCTTCTGCCGAAGATCTGTATGTTCATATTTTATATCTCCATAATGACCGGAAGTACCATAGGACTTCTCTTTGTCTTTTTGTAAAGGTAATCGGATGTTCTGGTTTTGATGACATTTTTGATAGTAGTCCAATCCTTGACCTTTTTTATATTACAGTCGTCAATGGCTTCAGTAACAATATCTTTAAGGTCATTTATAAGTTCCTCAGACTCTTTTACATATACAAAGCCTCTTGTAATAATGTCAGGGCCGGATATTATCTCTCCATCCTCAGATGAAATGCTTATTACAGCCACCAACATACCGTCCTGAGCCAGATGTTTTCTGTCTCTGAGAACTACGCTGCCAACATCCCCTACACCTGTGCCGTCCACCAGGACTCTGCCGGATGGTACCGTACCATTAAGTTTGATGTTTCTTGATGACAGCTCTATTACTTTACCAATATCGCTGATGATTATATTCTGCTGTGGGATGCCCATCTGCTGGGCCATCTTTGCATGGAGCTTCAGATGTCTGTACTCACCGTGGACGGGAATAAAGAATTTCGGTTTTGTAAGAGCCAGCATCATCCTAAGCTCTTCCTGACATCCATGTCCCGAGACATGCAGCTCGCTCATCTTGTCATAGACTACATCTGCACCTCTGTAACACAGTTCATTTATTACTCTGGATATAGTTCTCTCATTTCCTGGAATAGCTGACGCGGATATAATAACTTTGTCCCCAGGGCCAACCTCAATCTGCTTGTGGCCGGAAAATGCCATACGGTATAGAGCACTCATAGTCTCTCCCTGGCTGCCTGTTGTTACGATAACTATTTTCTCCTTCGGCAGGCCTTTTATCTGGTTAATATCCACAAGCACCCCATTGGGCACTGTCATATATCCCATCTCAGTTGCAACTTTCACAACATTTTCCATGCTTCTACCTGTTACGGCCACTTTTCTGCCGTACTTTGCAGCACAGTTTATTACCTGCTGAACACGGTGTACGTTGGAAGCAAATGTAGTTACGATTATTCTCTGGCTGCAGTCCTTGAAAAGGCTATCAAATGTTGCGCCGACCTTGCTCTCACTCATTGAATAGCCCGCTCTCTCCACATTGGTGGAATCGGAGAGCAGAGCAAGAACACCCTTTTTACCTAACGCACCCAGCCGCGCGATATCCGCCATATCTCCATCGATAGGCATTGTGTCAATTTTAAAGTCTCCAGTGTGGATGACCATGCCAAGAGGAGTCTTTATGGCCAGAGCTACCGCATCTGCAATAGAATGGTTCATATGGATAAATTCTATTTTGAAGCAGCCAAGTTTTATTGTGTCTCCGGCCTTAACTTTGAAAAGCTGAGCGCTGTTTAATATATTGTGCTCACTGAGCTTCATCTCAACAAGACCCATAGTAAGACCTGTTGCGTAAACGGGCACATTTATCTGCTTTAAAACATAAGGAACAGCGCCAATGTGATCCTCATGTCCGTGTGTCAAAACAATGCCGCGGATGCGGTCTTTGTTTTTTATGAGGTATGTTATATCCGGTATAACAATGTCGACTCCGTACATCTCGTCATCCGGGAACCCCATGCCGCAATCAACGACAATTATGTCCTCGCCGTACTCATAGACAGTCATGTTCTTGCCTATCTCATTGAGTCCGCCAAGAGACATTATTTTCAATTTTTCTGCCATTAAAAATATTCTCCTTTAAATCGTGATTTCTTATGTAACTTTCAGGCAGCACAAAAAGACGGTCAGAATTTCCTCTCTATCAAGGCCCCGTCTCGCCAGATAAAAACAGGAATTTCCGTCCATTACAGCAGTATGAAAGTTAAATATAATTAAGTGCTTAAGTTATGCACATAACGCCTAATTAAGATCTTTTATATAAATAAGCCGCCAATCCTAATATGAAAACACGGCGCACTTTTCTGCAATACATTATATCCGTGAATAATAAATTTTATCACAAATTTTGCCATTGGTCAAATTGGCACGTTTTTACATTATTTTTTTCCTTAATAAAAGCTTTACAAATTAGTAAAAACCTCATATTGAAAGGACATTCTTTGGTATGTTAAACTATAATCAGAAGAGGTTTGCAAATAAATCTTTTCCTGTTGCGCATAATATAATCAGCACAATAAAATTAATATTATGGCGAGGTATTATATATGGAAATTACAAATTACGGTGAAAACGCCGAGAATTTGTACGCAATTTTAAATCCTCTTATCTGTACAGAAGAGGCTCTTCTGATGAGGCGCTTTATACAGCACAGCAGCATCACCACCTTTGACCACTGCGTCAGGGTGGCAACTCTCAGTTATCTGATAAACCGGCATTTTAAATTGAATGCAGACGAGCGGAGCCTGATCCGCGGTGCATTTCTGCACGATTTTTTCCTCTACGACTGGCATGACCCTACCCAGCACAAACGCTTTCACGGATTTCATCATCCCATGACCGCAGCTTTGAACGCCGAAAAATATTATAAAATAAATGACAAAGAGAAAAATATCATAACAAGTCATATGTGGCCTCTTACTCTGAGAAATATACCCAGATACAAAGAGGCCGCAATAGTGTGCGTTGCCGATAAGATATGTAGCGCTGAGGAGGTACTTCAGCCCCGCAGCAGCATATGTCTGGACCCTGAGAGCATAATAAGGTCAAAAAATTTCAGCAAGGGCAGCCTTATGAAAGCGGCAGCACTTCTTCTATATTTCACTTCTGCCTTCCAGCGCCCTTGCTAAAGTGGCGTCGTCAGCAAATTCAAGATTACCCCCTACGGGGATACCGTATGCAAGCCTTGTGATCTTCACACCAAAAGGCTTGCATAATTTTGATATATATTTCGCTGTGGTCTCACCCTCAGTATCAGGGTTTGTGGCCATAATAAGCTCTTCTATCTCGCCGCCGGCAACCCGGTCGACGAGTTCTTTTATTTTTATATCGTCGGGGCCGATATGGTTTATCGGCGATATTACCCCGTGAAGTACATGGTAAAGCCCATTATACTCCCTTGTGCGCTCGATAGCGGCAACATCTTTAGGATCTGCAACAACACAAACAGTTGTCCTGTCCCTTCTGACATCTGCGCAAACATCACATATATCCTCATCCGTCAGGTTCTGGCATATACTACAGCATTTTACTGATTGCGAAGCCCGCAAAATTGCCTTTGCAAAGTCTTCTGACTCCTCTTTTGGCAGTGAGAGCACATAAAAAGCAAGCCTCTGGGCGGACTTGTACCCTATTCCCGGCAGGGAGGCGAATTTATCTATAAGGTCTTCAAGAGCCGTAGGAAAAAGCTTCATAGTGTATAGTTCCTTCTGTAAATTTTACATTCCGCAGCGGAGAGCTTCGATCTCACCTGCCCGGTCTTTTGCGTTAATAACGCTGCTACCAGCAACAAGCACATTGGCGCCGGCATCAATGGATATTCTGGCGGTTTCTCTGTTTATGCCGCCGTCAACTTCTACTTCGCAGTCATATCCCCCGTCAGTTATCATTTTTCTGACCTGGGACACCTTGTCCATCATATCATTCATAAACTTCTGGCCACCGAATCCTGGCTCAACCGTCATAACAAGCACAAGGTCAAGATCAGCTATGTAGTCTTTTAAAATTTCCGCGCCTGTAGCCGGTTTTAGGGCGATTCCTGCCTTTTTCCCACATTTTTTAATGAGATCTATGGCTTTTCTTATGTTTTCAGGCTTGTCCGCCTCTGCATGAACAACTATAAGGTCGGCTCCCGCAGCGGCAAACTCTTCAATATATTTTACAGGCTCGGTTATCATAAGATGCACATCAAGGAACATATCCGTATACTTCCTCACAGACTGAAGTACCGGCAGACCAATAGATATGTTTTTTACAAAAACTCCGTCCATAACATCAAAATGGAGATAGTCAGCTGTCTTTATAGTGTCTATCTCCTGTCCAAGTTTCGTAAAATCAGCAGACAAAATGCTCGGTGAAATTTTTACCATCTTTATTCTCCCCCTGTCAGCGGCTTTGGCCGCCCATTCACCACATGTAAAATTGGCGCATAGTATTAATTAGCGGTCGGCGCGCCGATCGCTTTTATATAGGGGCCGCCCGGTATTACCCTTTCTGCCGATGCGGCCCCAGCAGTGTATTTATTATTTTATTTTTATGTACGGACCCGTTGAATATTCTCTTTTTTACGGGAAAACTAAACACACCTTACAGTTTTATTATACCACACATGGATATTAAAAACTACATAACAGGCATCGTTCCCGCTCCGTTTTTATATTATTATAACTCAGAAATTATTGAACATCCAGCACTTTATAAGCTGTGCTCCGGCAGGCACGTAGTCCCCCTTGACTATTCATAAAAATATTATAAAATAAGTGTATCATTATATTTGTTTCCACTGTTCCGGCCTATTTCAGCCCAATTTTCGCTGTACTTTACTTGCCGGACCAGAATAATATTAAGGTGGTCCAAATGATAGAAATCAGAAAAAAATCCGCCCTTCCCTTCTATGCTGTGGCGGCGGTCTGGATAATATACTGTGTGTTTTTTCCTCTTTATAAGGCTTCTCACTTTATAATTTTGATATGCCTGTCAATAGCAATCTATGCAGTGCTGGCAAAATTGATCCCAGACACCGTATCATATATCGAAAAAGAGCCTGAAAAAACGGGAGATCCTGAGCTGGACGCTCTGCTGGAAGAGGGCAGAGACGCCGTATCGAAAATGCGCGCTATGGCGGAGGATCCCCTACTGAGTCCTGTTGCCGACAAAGTGAACAAGCTTGTAGATTTAACGAGAAAAATCTTTGAAAACCTTGCTGACAACAGGTCTAATTACCAGCAGGTAAAACAGTTTTCTGGCTATTTTCTGCCATCTACATTTAAACTTTTAACATCATACCGCCATATGCGGGAGCAGAATATATCCGGCGAGAATATAGACAGTACGATGGACCGTATAGATGACATACTGTCTGTACTTATTTCCGCTTATACAAAGCAGCTTGACGCACTTTTTGCAGGCAGTGCCCTTGATATTGAGACGGACATTACTGTTTTGGAGAGCATGATGAAAAGTCAGGGCCTCACCGACAGTGATTTTGACATTTAAACTCACTCAAATTAAATATATACGAAAGGAACGACCACTATGGCAGACAACAACGAATTCATACCTGAACTGACTTTGAATCCTACCGGCGAGACCGCCGCTGCTGCCGTCCAGGCAGAGCAGGCTAATAAGGAAGAGCGGGACGCCAATGCCGTTAAACTTGATATGAGCAATCTCTCAGAAAATGAGAGAAAAGCTGTAATGGACTTTGCAGAAAAAATAGACATAACAGACACTAACGCCGTTCTACAGTACGGTAGCGCGGCCCAGAAACATGTATCTGATTTCTCCAGTAACACACTCAACTCCGTACGTACAAAAGACATGGGAGAGGTTGGCGATATGCTCTCTGACCTTGTTGTAGAGCTTAAGGGATTCAATTACGGCGAGGAAGAGAAAAAAGGCTTCTTTGGTTTTAAGAAAAAAGTTGAGAACAAAATTGCGTCCATGAAGGCACAGTACGCAAAAGCTGAGGTTAATGTAAACAAAATTGCCGATGAACTTCAGAATCATCAGGTAATTCTCCTCAAAGACGTTGCCATGTTGGACAAAATGTATGAGCTGAACCAGAACTATTTCAAAGAGCTTACAATGTATATCCTTGCGGGCAAGCAGCACCTTGAAAAGGCAAAATCCGAGACCCTGCCTGCTCTCCAGAGCAAGGCTAGTGCTTCTGGCCTTCCGGAGGACGCTCAGGCTGCAAGCGATTACGCCAATATGATAAACCGTTTTGAAAAGAAGATATACGATCTGGAGCTCACAAGAGTAATATCCATTCAGATGTCCCCTCAGATCCGTCTTTTGCAGAACAACGATACTCTGCTTATAGAAAAGATCCAGACATCACTTGTCAATACTATTCCACTCTGGAAAAACCAGATGGTTCTTGCCCTTGGTATGCACCACTCCCAGCAGGCTATGGAGGCACAGAGAGAGGTCTCTGAAGTAACTAACCAGCTTCTCCAGAGAAATGCCGAAAAGCTCAAACAGGGCTCTATTGAAGTTGCAAGAGAGTCTGAGCGTGGTATTGTTGAAATTGAAACTCTCCAGAAAACAAACCAGATGCTTATTGAAACTCTTGAAGATGTACGCACTATCCAGCAGGAAGGCTCCGCACGGCGTAAAGAGGCTGAGGCCGAGCTTGGCAGGATTGAGGGCGAGCTGAAGAAAAAGCTTCTTGAGTTCAAATAATCCCTTACTTATAAGGAAAGGTCCTATATATGAATTTATCCACTAACAGACTCCTTGCTGTAATCGTGCTAGTATGCGTTGTTGTAATATTTACACCTATTGGTGTGATAAGGTCTGTCTCCGCTCTGGCATCCGATATTGAAGAGGGATTCTATAATGGCGTCTACAACGACGAGGAAGGATACACCGAAAAGTCCATCCAGTCCCATCTTGATAACAGGGCAAACGCTGCAAACGGCCTTCTGACGCTTAGCAGTCAGCTTGGCATTACAGATTCAGCGTATAATGATCTTCAGAGCGCACGTTACGCCTTGATCGACAGCGTTACAATAAGCGATAGATTTTCAGCAAACGAGCTGATAACAAAGTACAGCGAAGAGGTATATGACCTCATTTCAGGTATGGAGCTTACTGAAGACCAGCAGCAAATGCTGGACTACTATATGCAGACCCTTCGCGGCGCTCAGACTGCCATAGAAGGTTTAAGCTACAATGATACGGTTTCAGAATTTTACGATAAAACCCTGAAGACATTTCCTGTCAGCCTGTTTAGTCCTTTTCTGAAAACCGGTCCAGAATATTTTTCTTAAGGAGTTCCGATGAAAAAACATATTAAGACAGTATCACTACTTTTAATTGTCTTTGTCCTGCTCTTTTCCATTCCCGCAGGGGCTATAGTGGACAAGAGCGAGGAATTCTATGTGGCCGACTATGCAGGAGTTCTGTCATCTGATACAAAGCAGATGATAATCGACACAAACGGTTATCTTGAGCAGAACTGTGGCGGCGCCCAAATAGTCGTAGTTACAATAGATTATCTTGATACGTACCAGTACTCAGATGAGTACGCCAATGCTCTGTTCAATGAATGGGGAGTAGGCGACGACGAAAACAATAATGGCATGCTCCTGCTGCTTGTTACCCAGGAGGGCAAAGGCTGGCTTGCAACCGGCGCTGGTATAAGTGAGTTTGATAGCTTGGCCGATGAATATCTAAACGACTATTTCTGGGATGACTTCGACAGAGGAGACTTTGACGGGGCAGTCGCCTCTCTTTTCCCACAGCTTGTATACTGGTATGAGAATCAGTACGGTACTCAGGGTGGTTTTGACGACTATTATGGCATAAACGGAAATGGGTACGGCGATGGATATGAAAATCCGGCTCAGCCTTCCTTCTTCACAAGGATCTTGTACTTTTTTGCCAGAAACATAGTTACCATCCTTGTAATATTCATGTTTATTCTTATTTCCATACAGAATGACAGGCGCAGATATTATTCCTATTATAATTATTTAGGCGCAACAATGATCCCTCCATACCATTTCTGGTTCCTGTGGAGTGGACCTCACAGACATTGGCGCGGACCAAGAGGCCCCGGCGGCCCCCATGGTGGAGGCGGTGGCTTTGGAGGAGGCAGCGGCTTTGGCGGCGGTGGCTCTTCCGGCGGTTTTGGTGGCTTCGGCGGCGGCATTGGCCATGGTGGAGGCGGCTTCTCCGGCGGCGGTGGCGGCGGCAGAAGATAAATTCTGCGTTTTGGCCCAAACCTATATTAAAAACAAAAGACGGTTCGATTTAATTCGAACCGTCTTTTTTCTTTTTGTTACGTAATATAAATTAGACGCTCTCAGCGATTTCACAAACAAGTTTGTATGTCTTTTCCCAGCCAAGGCACGGGTCCGTTACAGACTTGCCGTAAACTGTGCCAGATGGATCCTGATTACCGTCTTCGATATAGCTTTCTATCATAAGGCCCTTTGTCATCTTCTTTATATCACTGTTCTGGTTTCTGCTGTGGATGACGTCCTTAGCAATTCTTATCTGCTCAAGGTAATTTTTACCGGAATTAGAGTGGTTTGTATCCACAATAAGAGCCAGGTTCTGAAGATTCTTTTTGGAGTAATCTTCATAGAGGCTGACAAGATTCTCGTAATGGTAGTTAGAGACATTCTTACCCTGAGGCGTTACACTGCCTCGGAGTATGGCATGGGCAAGAGGATTGCCTGTACTCTCTATCTCCCAACCGCCATAGATGAAAGTATGGCTGTGCTGAGCGGCAGTGATGGCATTGAGCATAACGGACAGGTCGCCACTTGTTGGGTTCTTCATACCAACAGGTATTGAAACCGCACTGGCTGTAAGACGATGCTGCTGATTTTCAACAGATCTCGCACCTACTGCTACATAGGAGAGAAGGTCGCTCAGGTATCTATGGTTATCCGGGTAGAGCATCTCGTCTGCACTTGTAAGACCGGTCTCTTTTACTACTCGGATATGAAGATCTCTTATCTGCATAATGCCCTGAAGCATATTGGACTCATGTGTTGGGTCCGGATTATGGAGCATTCCTTTGTATCCGTCGCCTGTAGTTCTGGGCTTGTTTGTGTATACTCTTGGTACAAGAAGCAGTCTGTCCTTTACTTCTTCCTGGAGCTCTGCAAGTCTTGTAACATAGTCCAGAACGCTTGCCTCCTGATCAGCGGAGCACGGCCCTATGACAAGAAGGAACCTGTCATCCTTACCAGTTATGATATCAGCAATCTGTTTATCTCTGTCCGCTTTTATCTGAGCGATTTCTTTTGTTATAGGGAACTGCTCTATAATTTCGGCAGGTTCCGGTAATTTTCTCTTGTAAGTACAATTCATAACAATATTCTCCTTCTATTTAAACCTTTATATACCTTGTTTATATGCCTTTATCAAACTTGCCTCGTCTTGATGTGGAAAGCTTCATCATTTCCATAAGTCCATTTCTATCATCACAGGCAAGCATATTTTTCATTTTCTCAAGTTCGCCCACAAAGGAGTCGATCTCGTCAACGAGATATTTTTTGTTCAGAAGAAACAGCTCCGACCACATGACTTCATTTATCCTGGCGATCCTCGTCAGATCTCTAAAGGAGTCCCCTGTATATTTCACAAGGGCGTCGTCGCTGTTACATGTCATAAGAGACACCGCAATGCAGTGGGTAAGCTGGGAGAGAAACCCTATCATTTTGTCGTGTTCTTCTATGGACAAAACGCTGACCCTATAAAATCCCAAAAGCTGCCCCAATGCGCAACATGTATCGATAGCCTCCTTGGTGTTTTTTTCTGTTGGAGTAACAATATAGTTAGCGCCGACGAATATCTCAGGATCACTGTTTTCAACACCGTATTTCTCACGTCCTGCCATGGGGTGTGCGGGAATGAATTCCACATCCTCCCTCAAAATATCCTGGATTTTCGGAACTATGGCGGTTTTGACTCCAGTTACGTCTGTTATAAGGGTTCCCGGTCTGAAAAGATGCTGATTGTTTTCTATCCACTTTACAAATTCCCCAGGATACAGAGCGAAAACGATAATATCAGCCCGCTTTATCAGCTCCTCATCCACAAAGGCCGAACCTTTTTTAATCATTTTCTTTTCCAGCGCGTAGTCTATTGTCTCCTGGCGCCGGGCTATGGCATTGACTTCATATCCCTTTTCGCTGAGTTCCATTGCATAGCAGCCGCCAATGAGTCCCAGACCCACTATAAGAAATTTTGTATCTTTACTAATCATCGTAAAGGCCCACCTTTATTCCAAGTTTCTTTATATCCTCCCAGAAAGCAGGATAGCTCTTATTTACACACTGGGCATTTTCTATCTCGCCCCCTGTAACTGAGGCAAGAAGCGCCAGCGTCATGGCAATTCTGTGGTCATTATGAGGATTGAGGGTTTCCTCCGGCTTTTTCAGAACGCCTCCCTTTACCACAATGTGGTTGTCGTAAATCTCGGCCTCTATTCCGAACTTCAAAAGCTCCTTTTTCATGGCCTGGCCTCTATCGCTCTCTTTTATCCTGAGCCTTTTGGTGCCATTTAGTACGGCGCCGCCCCATAGTGCCGCCATACCCATAAGTACAGGACCAAGGTCCGGGCACTGGGATATGTCAAGCTCCGGTCGCCCACCACTACGAAGGTCTTTAAAAAAGCCAATATACGCTTTGTCGCCCTGAATACTGTCTGGGTCAAGTCCAGTTACCTCAACATCTCCCCCGGTCATTTTCAGTGCCTCCAGAAAAGCGGCGTTGGAGTAGTCTCCCTCCACCGTAATCTCTCTTGCACAGTATCTCTGGCCGCCGGGAATATTTATCACATTGCCCTCAAATTTGTATTCTATTCCAAAATCAGACAGGGCTTTCAGAGTCATATCTATATAGGGTCTACTCTCTACCGGCGGTATGATATTTATAACGCTGTCCCCTTGTAGCATCGGCAGGGCGAAGAGAAGTCCCGTTATAAACTGGCTGCTGATATCGCCCCTTACGTTGTATGTCCCGCTTTTTAGTCTACCCTTTACCAGAATCTTTTCATCACTCTGAGAAAACTCAAGGCCCTGCTCACTGCAGATATCTTCATAAACTGTCATTGGCCTTTTAAGTAGCCTTCCATAGCCCGTAAATTCTACCGGCGTTTCAAAAAGCAGTCCGAGGGGGATGAAAAACCTCAGGGTGCTACCGCTTTCCCGGCAATTTACGGTCTTTGTTATACTACCGATATTTTCAAGGCCGCCGCCCTCCACCGTAACGGTGTCCCCGTTTACGCTGCACTTTACGCCGAAGGCGGACAGAGCGTCGATTGTGGCTTTTATATCCTCGCTTAAGGCAATATTTTTAACCTCTGACCTACCATTTGCAAGTCCCGCCGCAATAAGGAGCCTGTGTGAAGCGCTTTTTGAAGGTGGAGCTTTTACCTGTCCATGGGCCGTGCTCTTTTCTATCACAGCTCTCATTTTACATACTCCTTCAAAAAGTCTATGGCCTCAAGATATCCGTCCGTGCCGTGGCCTACTATGGTCTTGACGCAGGCGGCTCTTACAAAACTCACCTGTCTGAAGTCCTCTCTTTTGGACACATCCGAAATATGTATCTCAACCGTCGGTATTCCAACCGCTTTCACCGCGTCCAGCAGTGCGACGCTTGTGTGGGTATACGCCGCCGGATTCATGACTATACCGTCTATCTTTCCGTAGCAGTCCTGTATCTTATCTACCATTGCGCCCTCGTGGTTGGACTGGAAGAATTCTACATCGATACCATTTTTGTCGCAGTGATTTTTTATCTTCTCAAGAAGGCTTTTATAAGTCTCCCTGCCGTATATATCCGGCTCTCTTATTCCGAGGAAATTTATGTTTGGTCCGTTAATTACGCATATTTTCATAAACTCATCTCCATGATAACTTTATCAGATGCCGCATCAGGCCCGCAGTCGGCGTTTATCACCATATCGCAGGTGGAGCGGTATATATCGATCCTGTCATTATAAACCTGGATAAGCTGCTCCCTTGTAGAGGAAAGAGGCCTGTCTTCTGACGGGAGTATGTCTTCAAGAGCTCTGTCAATGAAAAATATCTTTCCGTTCATTTTGAGATTTCTTATGTTCTCCTGTCTCAGTATGGCGCCGCCTCCTGTGGAGATTACACATCCATTTTCCATAGCTATCTCAGCTGTTACGGTACTCTCTATATCACGAAACTCCGCCTCGCCCTTTTCTCTTATGATAACACTGGGGTGAGCATAGCGGCTTTCAATGACCTCGTCTGTATCGCAGAATTTCATGCCCAGCCTTTCCGCTACCAGTTTTCCAATCACCGTCTTGCCGCTGCCGGGCATTCCCGTAAAGACTATGTTTTGCCGCTTTTTGAGCACATTTTTAAATGCTTTTTCCTTAACATCATCTGATATCTCACAGTCTCGGAAATGCTCAATGGCTTTTACTGCCTGTGAGACCAGCATATAAAGTCCGCCCTCGGCAGGTATACCCATCTCTTTGGCCTCCAGAACAAGCTTCGTCCTGAGAGGATTATACACAACGTCAATTACACAGCCGAGATTTTTAAAAACCTTTACGTCAGCTGCTTTCCCTTCCGGGTTGGGATACATACCCAGAGGTGTTGTATTTATCAGGACATCAACACTGTCCGCTATCTTCTCTATCTCATCGTATGTGATAAAGCGGCTGTCCTCGTTGTTTTCGTGCCTTGAGGCTATATATATCTTCTCCGCTCCAAGGTCGGCAGCTACATATCTTGCAGTCTTTGAGGTACCCCCGCTGCCTAAAATCAGGACCGTTTTGCCCGTCAGACTGTCAGTATTTCTCAGTATAAGATCCTTTAGCCCAACAGCGTCTGTGTTATAGCCCCAGAGAGAGCCGCCTCTGTTTACAACAGTGTTCACAGCTCCTATGGTCTTTGCCATTGGGTCTATATGGTCAAGATAGGGTATTACCTCCTGCTTGTATGGTATTGTTACATTTACAGCGGAAAAGTCCCGCTTTTCCATAAATTTATGGAAGTTTTCCAGATCCAGATCAATCAGCTCATAAGTGTAGTCCGTGATTGACTCGTGTATCTCCTTTGAAAAGCTGTGGCCGAGAGGATGGCCCAAAAGTCCGTATCTTTCCATCTTTATCCCTCCTTGTCAGCAAGCCAGTCGGTTCCGAACCTCTGACAGAGCATATCGCAAAGGCATATAGCCGTTATACTGTCGATTACAACTCTTGCCCTATGGAATATGGCCGGGTCATGTCTTCCCTTAAGCTCCAGCACCGCGTTTTCCATTTTCGCTATATCCACAGTGTCCTGGGGCCTGAATATTGAGGCCGTGGGCTTTATGACTGTACTAAATACTATTGGCATTCCGTTTGTAATGCCGCCGTTTATACCGCCGTTGTTGTTTGTTTTCGTCTTTACTGTGTCCCCGTCCATATAAAAGCTGTCGTTTGCCTGACTACCCCTCACATCCGCGAAGGCAAAGCCCGCTCCAAACTCAACACCTTTTACCGCAGGTACCGCAAATAGTCCGTGAGCCAGAACACTCTCAATAGAGTCAAACCATGGCTCTCCCACACCGGAGGGAATACCTGTTACAGCAGTCTCCAGGATACCTCCCACGCTGTCCTTTTCAGCTGCGGCCGTCTCGATGATTTTTACTATCTCCGCCCCGGCTCTGTCATCAAGGGTGGGAAATGCTGGAGTGTTCAGTTTTTTTATATCCGATTTCAAATCTCCAAATGGCCTGTCGGAAATGTTCTGGCAGCGTTTAATGTGGGTCCCGATAAATATTCCCTTATTCTCAAGAGCCTTTGCCATTATGGCTCCGGCGGCAACTATTGGCGCTGTCAGCCTGCCTGAAAAGTGGCCGCCCCCCCTGTAGTCGGCAAAGCCGTGATATTTTTCAATTGCGGTAAAATCCGCATGGCCCGGCCGCATAAGGTCTTTTGTCTTTGAGTAGTCCTTACTTTTCGTGTTTGAGTTTTCCATTATTATACAAAGGGGAGTTCCCGTTGTCTTTCCCTCAAACACACCGCTTACAAAATTTGGCTCATCAGCTTCAACTCTTGCCGTTGATATTTTGCCCTGCGGCCTGCGCTGGTCAATTTTATTATGGATATAGTCCATATCGATCTCTATACCCGGGGCGATACCGTCAATAACTGCGCCTATATGGCTTCCATGGCTCTCGCCAAAGAGAGTTACGCTTATGCTATTTCCAAATGTGTTTTTCATAACTGTACCTCTCAGCCAAATATCTCGCCAAGTCTGCGCTCTGTTATATTGCAGGAACCGATACTGTCGCTCAAAATAACAGAGCACATATCATCGGCCGCCTTTTTGTCGTGGCGCATGGCATCCATTATCTTATCCTTGCCTATAAGACCGATATTTTCAATATAAGGTCCTATATTTTCCATAAGGCCCAGTTTCTCATATATCTTCAAAAGCCGCTTCTTTATATCGTCAGAGCAAACATACATCATACCCAGTGCAACGCACTCGCCGTGAAGGAGCTTTCCCTCCGCCGCAGCCTCAATTCCATGGCCAACGGTGTGTCCAAAGTTGAGTATCTTTCTTATGCCCTTTTCTGTGGGGTCCTGCTCAACCACACATCTTTTCACCTGGAGGGATCTATATATCATCTCGTCGGTCTTTTCGTCGATGTCATCATTTTCAAACATTTCAAAGAGGGTCTTATCTCCTATAATTCCCGTCTTTACCGCCTCCACAAGACCGCTTGCTCGCTGTCTTGGGGACAGAGTTTTTATTGTCTCTGGGTCAATTAAAACACCCCTTGGCTGGTGGAAAGCGCCCACAATATTTTTAAGGCCCTCAAAATCGATAGCCACCTTCCCTCCGATAGAGGAGTCCACCTGGGAAAGTATTGTGGTGGGTATGTTGTAAAAATCAATACCACGCATATATATTGCCGCCGCAAAGCCCGCCATATCTCCTACAACTCCGCCGCCAACTGCCACAACACAGTCCCTGCGTGAGAAATTGTTTTCCAGCATGGCCTTTAATATTACCTGGAGCATATCGATATTTTTGCTGGCCTCGCCGCCTGGTATGGTGCATATATAACCGTCTCTGCAAACATCTTTTACAGTCTCCGCATACTCCGCCGGTACCCCGTCGTCCGTTACTACCATAACTTTTCTGTCAAGATTAAAATACTTTCCGGCGCTTTTGAGGATATTATGCTCTATTATGATATCGTAACTTTTCTCTCCAAGATTTACAGTCAGTTTCATACTCTATCTCCTTACTCCTCCAAAGTTGTGTGATCTCCATAAGCGCCAATCACGCGAACGTTTATGCAGACTTCTTTAAGTCCCTCAAGTAATTTCCTTCCCGCTTCGCTGTTGAGGTTTCCTTCGATCTCGGTGAAGAAGTAATATCGCCAAAGCTCGTCTTTTAACGGACGGCTTTTTATAAGGTGCATATTGAAATCGTATTTGGCTATTATCTTAATTACCTTGGCAAGGGCTCCAGCCTCGTGGTTTACCGTAAAGCCCAATGTGAAGAGCTTGTTGTCTCCGCTGGCAGTGTCAGCTCTTGAGAGAACTGCAAACCTTGTTGTGTTTATTGTACTTTCATTTATTGCCTCGGCGATTATCTCAAGCCCATAGAGCTTTGCCGTCTCCCGACTAGCTATGGCTGCTATAGTTCTGTCGCCACTTTCTGCAACCATTTTTGCCGCTACAGCCGTGTTAACTACGTTCTGTGTAGCAAACCCGTTCCTTTTTATATATTCATAGCACTGCTGAATAGCCTGCACATGGCTGCATACCGTCTTTATCTCCGATATGGCCGTTCCCTTTTTGGCAAGGAGATTATGGGTTATCTTCAGCTCATACATACCGTTTATTGTCAGCGGTCCAGCGTATATCATATCCATATTGCCGCCCACCTCGCCGGCAGTGCTGTTTTCAATAGGAAGCACGACGCAGTCGCTTTCGCCGTTTACCGCCGCCTCATAGGCCTCCTCGAAGCTGCCGTACGGCACATGGTTGGCGTCAGGGAAAATAAGCTTTGCGGCAATATGTGCGTATGCCCCTTCAACTCCGCTGTAGGCCACTCTCATGCCCTCCACAAGCCTGCGCTGGTACATTTTTGAGACATCCATAACGTTTTGCTGAAACAGAGCGTAAAAAGATCTGATCTCCGGGTCGTCTATAAAAGCCTTGTTGTTTTCGATGACCTGCGCCTCACGCTTAGGGTCAAAAATGGGCATCATGTTTTCCAATTTGTACTCAGCCACCATCTGTGAGGCCTTCATTCTCTTCTCAAAATACTTTGCAATTTCCCGGTCAGCTTCATTGATCTGCTGCCTTGCGATTTCCAGCTTATTCATAATTTACCTCTCCTGCAAAAATAAAAAACCGGTGTCTGCTGCTTACAGACACCGGCGTTAAATTCTAAAATTCTTTCTTGAATTCAGGACTTAGCAGAATGTCTTGCCGCAGCAAAAAAGCCAGCGCTAAAATAATAGCCCTGGAATCCAAAAAAGTAGTATGCAGTTTTGGTGCACTGTGCTGCCATAACAAAACATCCTAAAAAATTATTTGCTTGTATTATCCCCTCTTTTTACAATGTTGTCAATAGTAAAATAGTAAAAAACCAGCCAAGACTTATAAAAAATTTTGTCAAGTTAATGCTTTGCACTGTAAAAGCAAAGTTGTGTCATACTTACTTTGGAAATTATCTCTATGCCGTATAAATTCCCATCACCGCAAATGACTCTGCCATCTTTGCAGAAGATGGCAGAGTCCGCTGTAAACAACCAATTAAAAATGATTTTTTATTAGTATATACTTTGTGAATATTTTTGTTTATTTGTCAATAAAATTATGTTATGCTCTCATCTGTTGACTTGTCAACAAATCTATTCTCGGAGGTGTTTTTATGCTCAGCAGATTTGAACAGTTCTCATTCGCTATCTCTGGCATCAGCCGCTACATACAGAAAATCGAACGGGACGAGATGGTAAAATATGGGTATAAGGGTGCGTTTGCCCAGTATCTTATCGCCCTTAACAGATTTCCCGAGGGTATCACCATGACAGAGCTTTGCGCCTGCTGTGATAAAGACAAAGCCGCCGTGTCCCGCATTATTTCCGAAATGGTAGATAAAGGGCTTGTTTTAAGACAAAATGAAGGGGTTAAAGTATACAACTCCCGACTTTTACTCACTGACGAAGGAAAAAAAGCCGCAGATTTTGTTCTTGAACGTGGTGAGTCCGCAGTTGAACTGGTAAGCCAGTTGTCTGAAAGCGAGCGAAAAGCCCTATACTCCGCTCTTGATTCCATACTCTCAAAACTTGAAGTTTTGGCTGAAGAGGGGTTGCCATCCAGAAATTCGGACTGAACTATTTCAGCGCTGGTATTAAAATATAAGCTTATAAAGGAGATAAGAAAGTGAAAGTCAGACTTATCATAGATTCCACCACAAATATTCCGGAGAAGATCCGCTCCAGATTTACTATCATTCCTCTGAAAGTTAGATTTGGCGACGAAGAATTTATTGAGGGCATAACAATCGACGACAAACGGTTTTATGAAAAACTAATTGAAAGCGATGTCCTTCCTACAACAAGTCAGCCCTCACCGGAAGATTTTGCCAAAGCCTACAAAGAGGCGTTGGAAGCTGGCGAGGAAGTACTTGTAATAACACTCTCTTCTAAACTTTCAGGAACGTATCAGAGTGCAGTCATTGCCGCAATGGACTTCCCTGACGACAAAATACATATCGTTGACAGCAAATCCGTAGCTATCGGCACAGGTATCCTCGTCCAGATGGCTCTCTCCATGGCAGACAACGGCATGAGCGCTTCACAGATCGCCGAAGTTATAACAAAAGAGCGGGAAAGTATAAGATTAATTGCTCTTCTCGATACTCTCGAATATCTGAAAAAGGGTGGCCGCATATCAAAAACAGTAGCTTTCGCCGGAGGCATTTTATCCATAAAACCTGTTATTTGCGTTGTTGACGGAGAAGTAAAGCTCCTAGGCAAAGCCAGAGGCTCAAAACACGGCAACAACCTCCTTGTCCAGGAAATAAAAGCTGCCGGCGGCGTAGATTTTCGGAAGCCTGTCCTTCTGGGATATACTGGTCTCACGGACGCACTGCTGCAAAAATATATATCTGACAGCGCGTCTTTATGGGAAAACAATACCGACACCCTGGATTTTGCCATTGTTGGTAGCGTAGTTGGTACCCATGTGGGCCCTGGAGCCGTAGCAGCGGCTTTTTTCAGCAAAGATAGCTCGTCTTCATTTTAATATACCTCATAACGAAAGAACCGGACGTAAACTCACGTCCGGTCCTTTTGTATTTACTCTTTTTATCTTATTACAGCACCGAGATCATTTTCAAGGCGGTCAAGGATATTTTTAACTTCCTTGTCAGCTTCTTCAACTGTAAGAGTCTTGCTGTCGTCTCTGAGTGTAAGAGAGAAAGCTACGCTCTTCTTGCCCTGTGCAATATGAGAACCTGTGTAAATATCAAACAGCTCTACACCTTTGAGTATGCTGCCGCCACCCAGTCTTATTGTCTTTTCCAGCTCCGCGACGGTTATCTCCTTGTTGCAAACAACGGCGATATCTCTGGATATGGATGGATATTTCGGCAGAGGTTTGTACTGTGGGTGAGGACCTCTTGCCTGGAAAATGGCGTCAAACTCAAGCTCACCGGCATACAGTTCCGTGTCAACGCCGTAGTTGGCCGCAACAAGAGGATGGATCTGTCCGAAAACGCCGATATATCTGTCTCCAGCATATACCTTTGCGCATCTTCCCGGATGGTAAGACGGATTGTTCTTCTCTGGAACAAACTTTACATCGCTTATGCGCTCAGATTCGAGGATCTCTTCCACTACACCTTTGAGCTTATAGTAATCCATACCATCTCCATAGGCGCCAAGGGATACGATCTTAGGCTCATCCGCAAGACCGTCATCGCGACCAAGATATATCTTTCCTATCTCATAGAGCTTTGCGCTCTTGTTTCTGTAATTGTAGTTTCTTGTGAGGATCTCAAGCATTGACGGCAGCACTGTAGTCCTCATAATTGACGTATCTTCGCCCAGAGGATTGAGTATAGTAACACTCTTGCGGAGCGGGCAGTCTGCCGGCCAGTTTATCTTGTCGTAATAGGACGGGCTGATGAATGAGTAGGTGATTATCTCATAATATCCGTTTGCCCTGATTACGGAGCCGATCCTGCGCTCGCACTTCTGAATATCTGTATAACCGCCCAGAGTTGTCTCGCCGCGCATAAAAGTGTTTGGTATCTTGTTATATCCGTAGAATCTTGCAACTTCCTCAGCAATATCGGAATAGTGGGATACGTCTCCTCTCCATGTTGGCACCTTAATGATATCCCCATCCATCTCAAAGCCAAGTTTCAGAAGGATTTTTATCATGTCTTCTTTGGAAATATCCGTACCAAGGAGTGCGTTTATCTTATCCGGCTCAAGAAGTACGGTGGTCTCAGGTGTTTCCTGTCCGATTACATCAATAACACCGTCAACAACCTCACCGCAACCCAGCATTTCAACAAGCTCGCAGGCACGCATTACTGCCTTCATGGTGTTTGCCGGGTCAAGACCCTTTTCGTATCTTGATGAGGCGTCCGTTCTCATACCGAGCGCCCTTGCCGTCTTTCTTATGGATGTGCCATTAAAGTTTGCGGACTCAAAGAGAACCATTGCGGTGTCCCCTTCTATCTCAGAGTTGGCGCCGCCCATAACACCGGCAACACCTACCGGCTTATGCTCATCGCAGATACAGAGCATACTCTCTGTAAGAGGTCTCTCATTGCCGTCAAGAGTTGTGATGGACTCGCCGGCTTTTGCCGTTCTTACGATTATTTTACCGCCGTCAACACAGCTAAAATCAAAAGCGTGCATTGGCTGGCCGTATTCCAGCATTACATAGTTTGTAATATCGACAATGTTGTTTATAGGACGTACGCCGCTGTTGCGGAGCCGCTCTCTCATCCATGCTGGTGATGGCGCGATTTTTACATTCTTAACCATTTTGCCTGTATAACGGATACACAGATCGGGGTTTGCAATCTCTACCTTTACAAAATCGTTTATATCTCCGCCGCAGCCTTTTACAACAGGTGTGTGGAGGTTGAGCTTTCTGTCAAATGTGGCAGCAGTTTCTCTCGCAAGGCCGATAACAGACAGGCAGTCCGGTCTGTTTGGCGTAATCTCAAACTCTACAACATGGTCGTCGGCGCCGATAATCTTTGCGATGTCATCGCCTGGCTTTACACCTTCTTCCTGGAGAATCCATATACCGTCGTCCACAGCATAGGGGTAATCGTGAAGTGTAAGTCCAAGCTCTTTGAGAGAACAAAGCATACCGTTTGACTCCTCGCCTCTCAGAACACCCTTCTTAATTTCAACGCCGCCGGGCAGTATGGAACCGTCCTTGGCAACAGGTACCAGGTCTCCCTTTTGAACATTCTGAGCACCTGTTACAATCTGCACCGTCTCGTCGCCAACATTTACCTGGCAGACCCACATATGGTCTGAGTTCTCATGGCGCTTTATGTCTGTTACTTCACCTACTACAATATTCTTTATCTCTTTGTCAAGAGCCGTGAATGTCTCTACCTTGGAACCAGAGAGAGTCATAGCCTCGGCAAAATCTTTGTCCCCTATATCAGAGGTCTCAACAAATTCATTTAACCATTTTCTGCTTAAATCCATTTTTCTCTCTCCTTCCGTTAAAACTGCTTTAAGAATCTCTCGTCGTTTTCGAAAATAAGACGGAGATCGGAAATTTCGTATCTTCTCATGGCAAGTCTCTCAAGACCCATACCGAACGCCCAGCCAGAGTACACATCAGGGTCAATTCCGGACATCTCAAGAACTCTCGGGTGTACCATGCCGGCGCCCAGGAGCTCAATCCAGCCCTCGCCCTTGCAGACTCTGCAGCCCTTACCGCCGCACTCATGGCACTGAACATCCATCTCACATGATGGTTCCGTAAATGGGAAGTGGTGAGGACGGAAACGTGTTACTGTGTTTTCACCATAAAGCCTGCGGACAATAGTGTTCAATGTGCCCTTCAGATCGGCCATTGTGATGTTCTTGTCTATTACAAGTCCCTCTATCTGGTGGAACATAGGAGAATGGGTTGCGTCAACCTCGTCTTTTCTGTAAACTCTGCCTGGAGCTACAACCCTTATGGGCAGCTGCTTTGTTTCCATAGCGTGAACCTGCATTGGGGATGTCTGTGTACGCAGCAAAATGGAACTGTCGTCTTTTATATAGAAGGTGTCAGTCCAGTCTCTTGCTGGATGGCCCTCTTCCGTGTTCAGCTTTGTAAAGTTATACTCAGCAAGCTCAATTTCCGGACCTTCAAGTATTTCAAAGCCCATTCCCACAAAGATCTCCTCAATTTCATCAAGGACAGTGTACATAGGGTGGCGCTTACCTTCTTCAAGTCTCTTACCAGGTACAGTAACATCGATAGCCTCGCTCTCGAGTCTTGCCTCCAGCATGGCTCGCTCGATCTTTGCTGCGCTCTCGTCGATTACTTTCTCAAGAGTCTGGCGCACTTCATTTGCAAGCTGGCCGATAACAGGCCTCTCCTCGGCGGAGAGTTTGCCCATCTGCTTCAAAACCGCTGTAAGCTCACCCTTTTTGCCCAGATATTTTACACGCATTTCCTCAAGTTCTTTCTGCGTGTCAATCCTGGCAAGCATACTCAGCGCTTCGCTTTTGATCTGCTCAAGTTTTTCTCTCATACAAAACACTCCATCTATGAATTAATAAACAAATTTGTTTTTACACAAAATAAAAAAGCCCTCCGCCCCAAAGGGACGAAAGACTATCTTCCGCGGTACCACCCACATTCGGCAAAAGCCGCACTTAAAGGCTCATAACGGTGCCCTACCGCCGGGGATTGGCCGGTGCTCCGAGGCGAACCAAACACTTTTTCCGTAGCTCCCTTTCACCATATGGGACCCTCTCTTTGGCGGAAAAGGCCGTGTTATTTTCCTCTTCATCGCATAAAAATATTTACTTTGCTGTGTTTTTCTATTTAACCACAATACTTTCCAAATTTCAATAACAATTTGACTATTATTTCTGAAAGAAATATAATAATTTTATATATTTGTCTAAATATCGCCTTAGAGGTGAGTAAAAGCATGAAACTTATAACTCAGTACCGGGATAGAGAAAATGTTAAATACGTTACCGGCGTTAAATTTCCCGCCCGCCGGAAGGACAGCCACAAATATAACTACGGCAGCGATATGGTCGTCGGCGGCAGCATCGGTTATACTGGTGCGCCAATATACGCCGCTGAGGCGGCCTCAAGAGCTGGCGCCGGACTCAGCTTTGCCGCCGTGCCGGAGTGCGTATATCAGATAGAAGCCTGCCGCGCATCCTCGGCAATGGTCTTTCCTGCCGCTTCCAAAGACGGACGATTTTCAGCCGCCGCTTTCAATGACATTATGGCAAAATCCGAAAAAACCACAGCAATGCTTATCGGCCCAGGTATGGGACGTGGAGAAGAATCGGATAACCTTGTTCTTGAGCTTATACGTACTTTCAGTGGCCAGATAATACTGGATGCTGATGGCATAAACGCCATATCCGGGCATATAGATATCTTAGGCTTATCGGCACGGCCTATGATACTTACTCCCCACATGGGCGAATTTGCAAGAATCGGCGGGGACCTTTCCCTACCACCCCTGGACGCCGCTCTGTCATATACCAGATCTCACAGGTGTATCCTTGTTTTGAAAGGACATGAAACTGTGGTCTCTTTCCCTGATGGAGATGCTTTTGTAAACACTACCGGCGGCCCAGGCCTTGCCAAAGGCGGCAGTGGAGATGTGCTGAGTGGTATAATTCTCGCTCTTGTGGGACAGGGCTTTTCCCTTAAAGACGCAATACCCGCAGCAGTATATATCCACGGAAGATCCGGGGATATATGTGAGGCGGAACTTGGAGAGTATTCTGTGATCCCGGAGGATATCATAAAGGCCATACCGAAAGCCATACTTGGCTTTTGAGGTGATATTTTGAAACGCTTCCTTTTGGTTGTTATTTCCGCCGCGATTATTTTGTCTCTTTGCTCCTGTGGTAAAAACAAGGACAGCGAAGAGCTTGCCCAGGAGATTAGAATTGATATAATAGGATCAGGCACCATAGACACTAAGGCCACCATCAGGGCCGACTATGGGCAAAGCGTATACGACTTTTCCGTAGGCTATGTGGGAAATGAGTCAGAAGGTCTCCTTACTGTCCTTTCACCTGAAACAGTAGCTGGAGTGGAGATAAACATATCCGGCGGAGAAGTTCTTGCGGACTTTGATAGCGTGTCCCTCTATATGGGCACCCTCGATGGTCTTGACATTTCTCCGGCATGCGCCCTCTGTACATTTATCCAGTCATGGAAGAGCGGATACATAACTGCAAGCAAGGAAGAAACTTTAAATGATGTTAAGACAGTGTCTCTTACAATTTGTGTGGACGACACTGTTGAGACTAAAACCTGGTTTGACGCCGAGACGTTAAAACCGGTATATGGAGAGCTGATAAGCGAAGGGCAGACAGTTCTGTTCTGCAGTTTTTCAGACACAAGCTATTCCGCCGGCTGACAGCCGGCCTGTACCAAGGAGAAAATTATGGATGATTTAACAGCAAGGACCTGGGCAGAGATAGACCTGGGCAATATTGAACACAATTACAGGGTCCTGAGGTCTCGTCTGAAGGGAAATTGTAAATTTTTAGGCGTAGTGAAAGCCGACGGCTACGGCCACGGTGCTGTACAGGTAGCCCGGCGACTGAAGGGCGCAGGCTGTGAGTATCTTGCCACAGCCACAGTATTTGAGGCCGTTTCCCTCAGGCAGGCGGGTTTGGATCTTCCCATTCTCGTACTAGGGTTCACTCCAGCGGAAAACGCATCTCTTTTGCTCCAAAATGATATCACTCAGAGTATATCAGATGTTGAGACCGCCTCTAAAATGGCCAGTCTGGCAAAAAGTGAAAACAAAAAACTCAAGGTCCATATCAAGCTTGACAGCGGTATGGGCCGTCTTGGCTTTAGGTGCTGCGACGGATCATTCGATATGAATTCCGTTCTCTCAATTCTAAAAATGGACGGGCTGGACCCGGAGGGTGTTTTCACCCACTTTGCCGTCTCCGAAATATCCGACCCTACATACACAAAAGGTCAGTTCTCTGACTTTACAAGGACAGTTTCGGAAATTGAGTCCGCTTGGGGTCATAAATTTAAAATAAAGCACTGCGCCAACAGCGCCGCCACAATGATGTACGAGGAAATGCAGCTTGACATGGTTCGCCCAGGCATTGCTCTTTACGGTTGCGCCCCAGGGGATTCACTCTGCGGCCTTGATCTCAGACAGGCCATGGAACTAAAAACAAGGATATATAGTATAAAAACCATGCCCAAAGGCGCCTCAGTCAGCTATGGCAGGAATTTTATCGCTCCTTCGGACCGCAAAATAGCCGTCATCCCTGTGGGTTATGCTGACGGTCTTCACAGGGTGCTGTCAAACAGAATTGAGGTTCTGGTAGCGGGAAAAAGAGTTAAACAGGTTGGAAATATCTGTATGGATATGTGTATGATAGATGTAACGGATATTGAAAATGTGTCCAAGGGCGATGTAGTAACTCTCTTTGGTCGGGACGGCGAAAATTTTATTCCCATTGAGGAAATGGCCCATAAAGCCGGCACAATTGCACACGAAATCATGTGCGGCATCTCTAAGCGCATACCCAGGGTCTACAAATAATTGTGTCTTCCCAGAGCTTTCGTCATATACTGATATTGAAAGCGAAAAATCGGTTTCGTTTTTGAAAGCAAAATATTTCGTAACGTATATTTTGTTTTGCTTTGTGAAAGAATTATAGTAGTGATCCGGTTACATATGATAAAACTGAATGTAGCCGTTTCCCACTATACTTCGTCGGAGAGTGAGCTGCGTGCAAAGCGGAATAAAAAGAGGAGACATCTATTACGCTGACCTGAGTCCTGTGGTCGGCAGCGAACAGGGTGGAATGCGCCCTGTTCTTATAGTTCAAAACGATACGGGCAATAAACACAGTCCAACAGTGATTGCCGCTGCGATCACTTCTCAAATCAATAAAGCAAAATTACCAACTCATATTGAGCTTGAAGCAAAAACCTATGGTCTTTCCAAAGATTCTGTGGTATTATTAGAACAAATACGAACGATCGACAAAAAACGGCTTAAAGAGCGCATGGGTAAGCTTGATGACAGCCTTATGAATAAGGTTGACAGTGCGATCGCAGTAAGTTTCGGACTTCATTGAGATATGGGGAGTCCGCTCCCCATATCTGTATTTATAACGGAGGTACATAAGATGATCAGAAAAAATAAACTTTTGATGGCCGCCGCAGTTGTGCTGGGCGTTGTTTTCATCGCCGGAATTACGGCTGTCGCTGTTTCAAATTACGGCACACAGTCCAACCCGCTGGTTACCAAAAGCTACATAGATAACGTGGTAAAAGATGATATTTTGTCCTCTGTGGATGACTCTCTGGAAGCGGAATCAAGTGAGCTTCAGGAGAAATTCAGCCAGCAGGTAGACTCTGCCACAACAGGCTCTCTTGACGGCACACCTTCATCTTTTGAAACCATCACTTTGGACAACAACGAGGTTATCCGCTGCGGTGTGGGCGCTCAGATAATCGTTCGCTCCGGCTCCGCCACATGTTACGGAAACGGTCCGGTTCTCACAGACGCCACGAGTGGCTCCGTTTTGAATACACCCGGCGACGCTTTGACAAACAACCACTTGTACGTAGCTATTTTAGACAAAAATGGACTCAGGGCACGGTCAAATGGTACCGTTATAATGGTTAGCGGCTCATACACCATATACGACAATCTGTAATCATAATCTTAATTTATACGCTCCGCATAAAACTATGCGGAGCTTTTTTTATAATTAAATTTTTCAATATTCTGTCATATTCCCGCATATCTCTCATATATTTCTTAATAGAATAAAAACTGAGGTGATATCCGTGGGAGACATTTTAGGCAAGTACCCCGTTTTGTATATGGACAGGCAAATCGGCACATTATCCGTTGAACGGAAAGGACTAATGACCATATTTTCATGTATATGCTCTATGGTCTCATCTTCTGTTTTAAGGCTCTACTGTGTCTGCGACGGCAGTCCCGTCATGATTGGCGTTATGCTTCCCTGCTCAAAAAATCTTACTCTTTCCAAAACCTTTTCAAAAAATGACCTTCAGCGCATGGGCCTCGGCAATATAGACTATGCTGTGCTGGCCCCGAACCCGGATTTTCTTTCAGACTCCAGTACAAAAGGTAAAGATCCGTCTGATGACAATTCGTCTCCAGCCACCTGGGCACCCGAGCCTCAACCATGGCGGCTATTTGCCGATGAGGATATTATCGCCTCCTGCAAACAAATAAAAGGAGCGCTGACGAAGTTTGAAAAAGACACCGCGTATCTGGCGGTACCCATAAACACAAAAGAACCCTTTCCTCCAATGCCAATTTTCTGTTTCGGCACACTTGAAAAAATAAACGGTAGCGATTATATCGTCTTTACAATGAAGGACGGGAAATTTATATGAAAGCAAAGCAAAAAGTCATAGTAAAACACTTACAGACTCTGCCCTTCTGCATGCGGCGGGCAATATGACAAAAGAAAATAATCGTAAACCATTCCATATTTTTAATAAATAATGTATTATAATGGGTGTGTAGGCCGGCAAACATCATGATGATAAGATGCAGTGATTTCTGTTTTTTGCCATTTCCCATGCCGGATACCCCAGAGCATACGCAGGCAAAAGCTAAAAATCAATGATAAGCCACGGCGTTATTTGTCATGCTGAATCATCGCATGACAAGCGGTTCAGATCACATGCTGTGATTTTTAAAGGGTGGTGGAATATGTTAAACCAGAATATTCTTATTGCGGAGGACGACGCGGATATTGTTGAGCTGCTCTCACTTTATTTATCCAGTGAGGGGTACACAATTTTTTCCGCAGAAAACGGACTTCGGGTACTGGATATTATCGGGTCTACAAAAATTGATCTTGCGATTCTTGATATTATGATGCCTGAGATGAACGGTTATGACGTCCTGAGGCGCATAAGGGAAAACTATAATTTTCCCGTTATAATCTTATCGGCAAGGGAACTGGACTCAGACCGCATACTTGGACTGAACCTGGGTGCAGACGCCTATCTGACCAAGCCTTTTAACCCTTTGGAAGTGGTAGCTTATGTCAAGTCCGCCTTACGCCGCTATTATCAGCTGGGCGGTAATGAGTCCGCTGTTAAAAGTGTGCCTGAAGACCAAACTCTAAATGTAGGTGAACTTGAGCTTGATCTTCTAAAATTCATACTTCGTAAGAGGGGCCGGATAGTACCCCTCACACCTACAGAAATGAAAATCGTAATAAAGCTTATGCACCATCCCGGACATGTATATACAAAAGCCCAGCTTTATTCCTGCATCGGCGGGGAATTGTATGAAAGCGATGACAACACCATGATGGTGCACATCTCCAATATCCGCTCCAAAATCGAAGACGACCCCTCAAACCCGAGATATATAAAAACCGTGAGAGGACTGGGATATAAAATTGAAGAATAATCGAGTTCGAAACAGCCTTATTTTTTCCTGTGCCGTGTATTTTGCGCTCTTTACTTTTATCATCGTTCTGATCTATTCTGTTTTCCAGTATCTGGCAAGCCAGCAGATAAATGAATCAGTTTTCACACTTGAGGACCTCATGTACTATAAAGATGACCTTATTGAGGAGAACTACTCCCGGATACCGGTGAAAAACTCAAAAATTTCCTCGCTTATTATTTTCGATAAAAACGGCATGATAAAATATGCCAGCAATCAAACCATCAGCGAAAAGGTCTTTTTTGAGGATCTTGATATGATCGGCGATTATAACTCCGGCATTTTTTTCGATGTGTTCAAGGAAACAATGGATGACGGCTCTGTCCAGTACACCGTTTACATGAACTCCTATAATATAGACAGCAACGACTGGGTTCCAAAAACCCTGGATTACTGCATTCTGGACAGCCAATACAACATTATAGAGGGCGATCTGTTTCCAGACCGTGAATTTCTCACTCAAAGGGAATTCGAATTATTAAGCGGCATATCCCTGACCAACAGCACGCTGGACAAATATGTATACAAAAACAGCGATGGAGAAGAGCGCATACTCGCCTTTTTATTCACTAACTTAACCGACAAACAATATACAGATATAATAAGATCTGCAGATACGGTTTGGATCATCGGCGTTCCATGCGTTCTCCTTGCTATAATAGGTTTTTCGGTTCTCTTCTTCCACAAAATCAAAAGGCGCATCTCTCCTCTCAATCAGACGATCGTATCTTACGAGAGGGGTAAAGCTGATGAGATTTCCTCTGACTCGGTACCCTCTGAGTTTTATGAAGTTGTCTGCAATTTTAAGAACCTGCTGAGTGAATTGGAAAAAACACGTGAAGAAAACGAAACCCTCTATAAGGAGCGGCAAAAGCTGATTGCAGATATCTCCCACGACCTGAAGACGCCTCTGACAGTCATCCAGGGATATGCAAAGGCGCTCTCTGACAATATGGTGCCTCCAAGTAAGCAGAGTGCATACATTGACTCGATTTTCAATAAGTCAAAGCTGGCAACGGACATGGTTAACGATCTTTTCATGTTCACACAAATTGAGCACCCTGACTATCCGGTAAATCCGGAAAAAACAGACATCTGCGAATTTGTTAAAAGCTTCTTGGCTGAAAAATACTATGAACTCTCAGAAGGCGGATTCAAGCTTTCCGTGGACATTGAAAGCGGTCCTGTCATACTCCCGTTAGACAGGAAACTCATTCGGCGGCTTCTTGAAAATCTGCTGAGCAACTCCATAAAATATAACGCAAAGGGCACAACTATCTATGTCCGGGTCGTCAAGTCAGATTCAAACATTGAGATGACAGTAGCTGACGACGGCATAGGTATTCCTGAGGGGATTGCCCAAACTCTGTTCAAACCTTTCGTGACGGGAAACAGCGCCCGGACAACGGGGAAAGGTACGGGCCTTGGACTGTCCATTGCCCAGAGAATCGTTGAAATGCACGGCGGTGAGATATCCCTTATCATGCCTCCTCACAATCCCTATCGAACAGAATTCAAAATATCGTT
>CALXGH010000046.1 GCA_944387845.1 uncultured Oscillospiraceae bacterium | reverse complement strand
GGGAGAATGTGAGTTCACCCAGAGGGTTGCCGATTGCTACAACCGGGTCGCCTACGTTCATCTTGTCAGAGTCGCCAATGATGACAGGTGTCAAATCAGATGCGTTTATTTTCAAAACTGCGATATCGTTGCTCTCGTCAAAGCCGATAAGAGCAGCGTTGTAGCTCTTGCCGTCGTATGTGGTTACTGTGATGGAGTTGGAGTCCTCAACAACGTGGTAGTTTGTTACGATGTAGCCGTCGTCAGTTAAAATAAAACCTGAGCCGGAAGCGGCGGCTGAGCTCTGATATCCGAAATAGTTTGTGGATATGGATGTTGTGATGCCGACAGTTGAGTTTACGTTTGTAGCGTAGACTTCAGCGGCTGTCATCTCTTTGCTTGTGTCAACTTTCGAGACCGTAAGCACAGCTCTGTCGTTTTCGCCCTTAAGCATGTTGGATACGCCGGAGGAGCCGAAAATGCTCTGGCAGAGGACTACGCCGCCGGCACCTGCCGCGCCGCCAAGAAGTGAGCAGCAGAGGGCCAAGGCAACAATTTTTTTCTTTATGCTCCAGGTCTTTTTATGCTTCTTGTTATCGGAGCCACCATCTGCTGGCTGGGAAGAATCTATATCGCTGACAGTAAAGTTTTCGACATTCTCAAACTTCTGTTCATTGTTTTCAAATTCATTATACATAACTGTCCTTCCTTTCAATGACATTATACTATTATCCGATTTTAAATTATAGCTTAATAAAATTTGAAGAATCTGTTAAGGCTTAAAAACCGGATATGTTTTTCAAAGTTTTCAGAGGACTTAAACCATCTTTCGTTTAATAAGATAAACCGGCGTCCTTAAAACAACCTTAAAAAACTTTTTAATTTGTGTAAATAAATTTAAGAATTAATTTCCATTTTTTGAATTTTTTAATATGAATAATGGAAAATTCATAAAAACAAGCACAAATGGGACCAAAATAATGAAACCTACAAGATGATTTCCAAAAACCCGGGCGAAAAAACTCAGGGGGTTATCCCCGCCGGGATACATTAAAAACATAAAATTGGTACCTAGTGCAATATTTACCATATAGATTATACCAGCAAGGGCAAGAAGAAAAAAGAGGGAACTGACGGCGCCGGATATATCCGGCCCTATTTCCTTAGCCGAAACAAGCATTATGGGGTAAGCGGCCAGAAGTATATGGGTAGTGAAGCTGTGTATGTGCATGAAATTTAAAAAAGGAAGGCTTGTCCAGCCTGGAAACAGAAGGGCTGAAATTGAAGCAGGGATACAGACATTGTAGAGAAAACTGCCCAGAATTTTTGAAGGGTGGTATGCGTGGATGGCGATTATGAATATATTTATGCTGCACAGATGAAGAGGCAGATGATCTGCTGTGTACCTGCCAAGGATAAGGAGTAAAATTGTTTTTGCCATCTCCTCAAAAATTAGAGCAATGGCCACAGCATGCTTTATTTTTTCCTTTTTCTCCCTGCCGGCCTTTTTGTATGATACACTAAGGCGAAAAATAGAAAACACTGAAAAAATGAGCCAGAGGATATGGGTGATCCCAAAATGGTCAAAGCCCATGCCGGGGCTGATGGTGTTTACTGTATGAAAGAAATTGCTCATTTTTTCACCTGCCTTAAAATAAGTAAAACAGTCCGCCGCTAAAAGTTACGCTGTACTTAAAGCCGGGCTGTGGTTTTTAAGCCGGCGGGCTTTTTTATGTTGTAATTATATAGTCTTTAATGTAGAATAAAGGCGATAATGAAACCCGGAGGATTGTTATATGACAAAGATATATGTTGTACGCCACGGCGAGTCTGAGGGCAACCTTTTTTACAGATGCCACGGCATTTATGACGGACATTTGACAGAACTTGGAAGAAGACAGGCGGTGGCTGTAGCTAATCGTCTGAAAGATGTGCCTTTCACCGCGGCATATTCCAGCAACCTTGCCAGAGCCAGGGATACCGCTCTGACAATATTGGAGCAGCACCTAGACATCAAGCTCCGGGTAACAACCCGCCTCCACGAGGCCGGTGTTGGCATTTGGGAGGATATGAACTGGGGTACAATAGACGCAGGCTGGCACCAGATGCTGAAAAACTATCATGTTGACCTTGACAACTGGCACGTTGAAGGCAGCGAGAGTTTTAAAGATGTTAGGGCAAGAGCGGGTGCCTTTTTAAGAGAGTGTGCCGAACGGCACAAAGGGGGCACTGTTTTGTGTACCTGCCACGGCTATGTCATAAGGGCCATACTCTGTGAGGCGAAAAACCTGCCGTCTGTGGAGATAGGCAAATTGAAGCTGGCAGGAAATACCGCTGTCTCAATACTGAATTTTGATGATGACGGAAATATCACCGTGGAGCTTGAGAGCGACTGTTCCCATATAAATGCCTCCGACAGTAAGGGTTCCCTCATACGCAATACGGGAAGAGAGGGCAGAGCCATTGCGGATAAAGTTCGGGTGGTAGATTTTGACCTTGAAAAATACGGCGACCTCTACAAAAAGTGGAATCCAAACGGGGACATAGATAAGGCTAAAGCGGCCCAGAAGGTACACAGCCGGTCTGTGGGAATGCTTCTTTACGACGGTGAGCCTTCGGGTATGGTAGAGCTTGACACGGAAAAAGGTAAAGCTTTTGGCAAAGGTTGGATAGAATACTATTTTGTGGATGAAAAAAAGCGGGGCATGGGTATGGCAAAAGCCCTTATCGGCCACGCCTTGTCTGTTTACAGACCGCTGCTGAGAGATTTTATTACTGCTGCTGTTGACGCTGATAATGAAAGTTTTTGCAATCATTTGGAATATTATTCTTTTAAAAAGACGGAAAGCGTAACTTTAAACGGCAAAAAGAAAAACATTTTGGAGTATGATCTTATTGTCTGATATGAGGCTGCGGCAAAGCTCTAAAGATTTTTCTTGACAGATACACTTGCTTTGTATATAATGAGCACAATAAAAGTTAAACCTGTGAAGGAAAGTAGTAGCATTGGATTTCCTGATTCAAGAGAGCTGTGGGTGGTGTGATCACAGCATCATGTACCTTTGTGAATGGATTCCTGAGGGCAGACCGAAAGATTTTCAAGTAGGCTCTGACGGGTGCCGCCGTTAAAAGGCAGCGCATATGATAGTATGCGACTGAGTGAGACCATGTGTTTAATTTGGGTGGTACCGCGTATCTTGTAGATTCGTCCCAAGTGTCGTAAGACACTTGGGATTTTTTATTTCTCCAAAGTAAAAGAAAGGTGATAAAAATGAGTTTTCCGGGGAGACGATGGCGGCTTTGACATTTTAAAAGCTGACAGAACAAAAAAATTTAAAGAAAGTTGGTACTTAAAATGAAAAAGACATTAGCTGTTATTATTTCCGTTATCATGATTATGACCCTTGTTTTCTCCGCCTGCTCCAAAGAAGATGGCGAAAGCGGTGAAGGCGCCACATATAAAATCGGCATAAGCCAGTACGCTGAGCATGAGTCTCTTGACAACTGCCGCATAGGTTTTATCGACGGCCTTAAAGAGGCAGGTCTTGTTGAGGGCGAGGATTTTGAGATAATCTACCAGAACGCCGGCGCTGACGACAATATGACACTTCAGATCGCCCAGAGCCTTGTATCCCAGAATGTGGATCTTCTCTGCGGCATAGCCACAAATTCCGCCATCGCTCTTTACGCTGAGGCTGAAGAGACTGACATACCTGTAGTTTTCACAGCTATTTCCGACCCTGTTCAGGCAAAGCTTGACAGTGGAAACGTAACTGGCACATCCGACAAGCTGCCGGTTGAGGCACAGCTTAAGCTCATAAGAGCACTCCAGCCTGAAGCCAAGACAATCGGCATAATCTACACAACAAGCGAGCCAAACAGCGTATCCACAATCGCGGACTATGAGTCCCTTGCAGACCAGTATGGCTTTACAATAGAAGCCCTTGGCGTAACATCCCAGGCTGAAGTTACACAGGCTGTAGATACACTCATAAACAAAGGCATTGACTGCTTCTCCAACCTTACAGATAACAACGTTGTAAACGTACTTCCTGCCATCCTTGAGATGACAAATGAGGCCGGTATTCCTGTATACGGCAGCGAGATAGAGCAGGTTGTAAAAGGCTGCGTGGCTTCTGCCGGTATCGACTACTACCAGCTTGGTATAAAGACAGGCATGATGGCCGCCCAGATACTCACAGGCGAGAAAGAAGCCTCCGAAATGCCATACGAGACAATTGAAGAGAGCGAAACATACATTAACTCTGACGCTGCTGAAGCTCTTGAAATTGCCATTCCTGCCGAGATACTTGAGACTGCAACAGAGTGCTCTGACTAAGACCGAGAATTTTATTGCACAGTTAAAACCGAGGGATAGATATGCTTGACCTGTTTATAAAAACCGTAACACAGGGACTTATATACGCCCTGCTGTCGTACGGGATATATATAACATACAAAATACTGGACTTTCCAGATCTGACGGTTGACGGCAGTTTCCCACTGGGCGCCGCTGTAACGGCGGTGCTGATAACAAACGGGGTAAACCCATACCTGACGCTTGTTATCGCCATGGCTATCGGGGCTGTGGCCGGACTCTGCACCGGAATAATACATGTAAAGCTCCACGTAAGGGACCTTCTGGCTGGTATAATCACAATGACGGCGCTTTTTTCCATCAATTTGCAAATCGCCGGGGCGAACATGAGCCTTTTGGGGTCTGACACAATATTCTCACTTCTGCCCCTCGGCGATATGGGACTTATTTACAGAAAGCTTCTTGTGTCCTTTGTATTGGTACTCATATTCAAATTTGTACTTGATCTCTATTTCAAGACAAAAAACGGTCTGCTGCTCCGTGGCACCGGGGACAATGAAAACGTTATAACTACACTTGCCATAGACAGCGGCAATATGAAGATACTGGGCCTTGTTATCGCAAACGCCTTTGTGGCCCTTTGCGGAGCCATAGTCTGCCAGGAGCAGCGGGCCTTTTCCGCCACCATGGGCACAGGCCAGATGGTGTTCGGCCTTGCGGCTGTAATAATCGGTACAACGCTGTTCAAAAGATTCAGCTTTGTAAAGGGTACCACCTGCGCCGTAATGGGCAGTATAATCTATAAGACATGTATACAGGCGGCCCTCAGCGCAGGACTTCCGGCAAACCTTTTAAAGCTTATAACGGCTGTGCTGTTCCTTTTAATTTTAATTGTGGGCAGTATCGGCCATAAAGGGGAGGCCAGGTCATGATAGAACTTCAAAATGTATCGAAGATTTACAATCAGGGCGACATTACGGAAATGTGCCTTTTTGATAACTTCAGCCTCACTATTCCTGACGGCCAGTTTTTATCCGTTGTTGGTTCAAACGGCAGCGGTAAGACATCACTTTTAAATATCATCTGCGGTTCAATACCTATTGAAAAGGGTAAAGTCATAATCGGCGGCAAAGACATAACGAAAGTGCCGGAATACAAGCGTTACAGGACCATAGGAAGGGTATACCAGAATCCGGCCATGGGCACCTGCCCCAGCTTTACGATTTTGGAAAATATGTCCCTTGCAGACAATAAAAATAAGAGATTCGGCCTTACTTCCGGTGTAAATAAAAAGAGGATAGACTATTATAGATCCGAGCTTGCCTCGTTAGGCCTTGGCCTTGAGGATAAGCTGGATGTTAAGGTAGGCTCCCTGTCAGGCGGCCAGAGACAGGCTATGGCCCTGCTTATGAGCACCCTGACGCCACTAGAATTTCTGATCCTTGATGAGCATACGGCGGCCCTTGACCCGAAAACAGCTGAAATTATAATGGAGCTGACAGACAAAATCGTAAAAGAGAAGAAGCTCACAGCGGTCATGGTAACCCACAATCTCAGGTATGCCGTTGACTACGGAGACAGGATAATTATGATGCACAAGGGCCAGGTGGTCCTTGACAAGGAAAACGGCGAGAAGGAAAGAACCCAGGTAAAAGATCTTCTTACTATTTTCAATGAGATAAGCATCGAGTGCGGAAACTAAATAAAAGGGCCGGATTCCGGCCCTTTTTGTGTGGATAAGCGCCATTTTGCGGGATTTTTTGGCCGGAGCTTGACTTTTTTACCGCCTTGCTTTAAGATAATAACAATACTGGCAGAGGCAATTATTTTTTATGCGTTGGTTTTTGCCTCGCGGGTTATTTCGGCCGTCCGTTCAGGTGCTTTGATTTCCGACTCTATCCTTTTGGCTATAACTTCTAAAAGTGAGTCTAATTGAGCATTTGTCATGCCTGTTATTTCCTCCATTTTGCCGGGCAAAAGTACAAAGCCGTATTGAATTTTTACTCAGGGGGCGGTATATTTTGTATATGGCAAAATGGAAGGGGCGGTCAAAATGACAATAAGGAACTACAAAATTTCAGACGGGCCGTTTCTGGCCCGCCTTTTCTATGACACTGTCCACAGTGTAAACGTAAGAGATTACGCCCCGGACCAGATTGACGCCTGGGCGCCGGCGGACAGGGATATATCCGCCTGGAGTAAATCTTTTCTGAATAGGCTGGCCCTTGTGGCTGAGGAGGAAGGGAAGATCATCGGCTTCGGAGATATTGACGGTACCGGCTATCTTGACAGGCTCTATGTCCACAAAGATTTTCAGGGAAAAGGAATTGCTACGGCAATATGCCAAATACTTGAAAAAGACTTCAGCCATATAAGCGTTCACGCCTCAATAACAGCCCGGCCCTTTTTTGAAAAAAGGGGCTATAAAGTTATAAAAGAGCAGACAATTATAAGATCCGGCATCAGGATAAAAAATTATGTAATGGAAAAAGATAAGGAAAAATATAAATAAAAAAATCCCCTGATATAACTCAGGGGATTTTTGTTTAAATAGATTCGGCCGTTATGTCCAGGCCAAAGATATGCCGCAGACTGCGAACATAAAAAGACTGGAAAAGTAAATTTATCAGTCTGTGAAACCTGGCTTACCAAGCATTCTGTACATATTCTTCTTGTACTCCTCAACGCCTGGCTGGTCAAACGGGTTGATACCAAGAACATAGCCGGATACGCCGCAGGCGAACATGAAGAAACCAATAAGCTCACCAAAGCTCATAGCGCTCATGTCTTTGATTGTTACTGTGAGGTTTGGAACACCGCCGTCAAAATGAGCCTTCTCAACGGCAGCGTGAACCTGGCTGTTTGCCCAGAGGACAGTCTTGCCTGCAAGGTACTCAAGCTCGTCATCAACCTCAGCGTCATGTGGTACAACAAGAGCTGTACGGCTGTTTTCAACAACTACGAAAGTTTCAAGCATGATTCTCTCGCCCTGCTGGATGTACTGACCCATGGAGTGAAGGTCTGCGGAGTAGTCAACAGAAGCTGGGAAGAGAGCCTTGCCCTCTTTGCCTTCGCTCTCGCCGAAGAGCTGCTTCCACCACTCACCGGTGAAACGAAGAGCTGGCTCAAAGTCAGCGAAGATCTCAACCTTTTTGCCCATTCTGTAAAGGCAGTTTCTGATTGCCGCATATTTGAGAGCGTCATTTTCCTCAGCGGGAGCAACTTTAAAGTGCTCAATAGCGTCTCTTGTGCCCTTGAGAAGAGCCTTGATGTCAACGCCGGCAACTGCCAGAGGCAGAAGGCCAACAGGGGAGATAACGCTGTATCTGCCGCCTACGCCGTCAGGTACAACAAAGGACTTGTATCCTTTTTCCTGAGAAACTTTTCTAAGTGCGCCCTTGGACTTGTCCGTTGTAACGAAAATTCTGGATGCAGCGCCCTTACGGCCGTATTTCTGCTCAAGACGCTCTCTGAAGATTCTGAAAGCGATGGCAGGTTCAGTAGTTGTGCCGGATTTTGAGATTACGTTTATTGAGAAATCTCTGTTGCCAATGATGGCAAGAATCTCGGCGATAGCGTCAGAAGACATGTAGTTTCCGGCAAAATATACTTCCGGAGTGTTCTTCGACATGAGATTGTAGTTTGGAGAGTTGATAAACTCAAGGGCGGCCCTTGCACCCAGATATGAACCGCCAACGCCGATTACAACAAATACTTCGGACATATCCTGGATCTGCTGGGCTGTGGCGATGATGTCATCAACATCCCCGGTAACTTTTTCATCTACATCAAACCAGTCGGTGAATTCATGACCGGCACCGGTGCGGGTGAGAAGTGTGGTACGGCCTTCTACGGCCTCGTTGAGCAGACTGTCATAATCGCTCTTTTCCACAAAAGCTAATGCATTTTCAATGTTTAATTTCATAATATTCCTCCAACATTATATGTTTAAATGGAAATTATAACTAATACAATAATTTTAGTATACTTATTTGTTCCAGTCAATATACTAAATGAGCAAAAATCCTGCCCATTTCCTTGATATAATTATTTCTTTATGATAACATGGGCATGGTAAAATTAAGGTAAAGACAGGTAATGAGATATGAGCTTTAATATGGCCGTGCCCTGCCTTTTAGGGGTCGAGGGCCTTGTGTCTGACGAATTAAAAAGACTTGGTATGGAAAATGTACGCGCCGAAAATGGACGGGTACTTTTTTCCGGTGAAAAAAAGGATATAGCCAGGGCAAATATCAATCTGCGCTGCGGCGAGAGGGTGCTTATTGTGGTAGGCCAGACGGAGGCCAGAACCTTTGACGAGCTTTTTGAAGGGGTAAAAGCCATGGACTGGGAAAACTACATTCCGGTGATGGGCGCCTTTCCTGTAAAAGGGCATAGCCTCAATTCCGCTCTCCATTCAATACCCGACTGCCAGAGGATAATCAAAAAGGCGGTCGTTGAGAGACTAAAATCAAAATATAAGGTAAGCTGGTTTGAGGAAAACGGGGCGAAATATCAGATACAGTTTTCTATAATGAAGGACAGAGCCATACTTTACATAGACACATCAGGAGTGGGTCTTCACAAAAGAGGATACAGGCCTGTGGGAAATGCAGCACCGCTGAGGGAGACTCTTGCGGCGGCTATGGTAAAAATCGCCCGATTCCGTGGCAGGGACGCGTTTTTTGACCCATTCTGCGGCTCGGGAACTATACCTATCGAGGCGGCTATGGCGGCTGTAAACATGGCGCCCGGCCTAAGACGGCACTTTGACGGGGAAGATTTTATCTGGATGAAAAAGGATATATGGCAGAAGGCCAGGGAAGAGGCTATAGATAAACAGTATAAAGGGCCGTACGAGATCTGGGGCGGAGATATCGACCCGGACTGCATTGAGATATCAAAACACAACGCAAAGAGAGCGGGGGTTTTGGAACATATAAAATTTGAGGTGGCCGACGCAAGACGTTTTAATGCTGAAAGCGGTGTTGTGGTAACTAACCCTCCATACGGCGAGAGAGTTATGAGCCATGCTCAGGCAGAGCAGCTGTACAGCCAGTTCGGACAGGCGGTACTTAAAAACAGAGATTTAAAGCTATATATTTTGTCCTCCAGTACGGAGTTTGAGCGGTGCTTCGGAAAAACGGCGGAAAAAAAGCGCAAGCTCTATAACGGTATGATAAAATGCGATCTTTTTATGTATCACGGAGGCCGTAGATAATGAAACACCTTTTTATCGTAAATCCCATATCCGGCGGCAAAAAACACAACCCCCGGGAGACAGAGAGAAAGATAAAAGATGCCATAAGAGATATAAACGACCAGTGTGAGATATATTTTACTACCGCTCCCAAAGACGCCTGCCGGAAAATAGACCAGGAGGCTGAAAAAAATGACAGGCTCAGAGTTTATGCCTGTGGCGGGGACGGCACGCTGAACGAATGCGTAAACGCCGCGGTAAAACATAAAAATGTGGCGATAACTCAGTATCCCTGCGGCACGGGAAACGATTTCGTGAGAGTATTTGGCGATGACGCTGAAAAATTCCGGGATATAAAAGCCCTTGTTGAGGGAAAAGAGCATAAAATCGATGTGATAAAGTGCGGGGATATGTACGGTGTGAACATCTGCTCAGTAGGTATAGATGCCAGAATCGGTACAGAGGTACATAAGTATAGCAAAATTCCCATAATCGGCGGTGCAACAGGTTATGTTGTGTCCCTTGTTGTAAATGTTTTAAAAGGTATAAACAGCGTTTTTAAAATAAAAACGAAAGATATGGAAGAGACCGGACGCCACGCCCTTATATGCGCCTGCAACGGCAGATTCTACGGAGGCGGCTTTAATCCGGTTCCGGACGCCATGATAGACGACGGGCTTATGGATATACTGGTCATCTGCGAAGTCTCCTTTTCCATGTTCTTAAGGCTTCTGGGCAAATACGCCAAGGGAAAGTATAAGGAGCTTAGCCAGTATATAAAACATATAAGGACGGACAAAATAGAAATATCCTCCCCAGAGAAGTTTGTGATAAACATAGACGGGGAGGCGGTGTACACAGACTGCATGAGTTTTGAGCTCATACCCGGCGCCCTGAGCTTTATAAGCCCGGAAGGCGTAAACTATTGGGGCGATAAATGAAAACAGGAGTATTTTAGAGAATTTGAGAGTAAATAAGAGCAATTTGAAGCTAAAATAAAATACCGGAGATTTTTAAATAATTCACTCAATAAAAAAAGTAAAATAATGGTTGTAAAATGGGGACATTCAGACTATTATTATATATGTTAGCACTCAGGGACATAGAGTGCTAAACCCAGAGAAATCAAACAAATTCGATTTGTAGGAGGATATAAAACATGACACTTAAGCCATTACTTGACAGAGTAGTATTAAAGCAGATCGCTGCTGAAGAGACAACAAAAGGCGGTATAATTCTCACAAGCGCCGCTCAGGAAAAGCCACAGATTTATGAAGTAATCGAAGTTGGCCCTGGCGGAGTTGTTGACGGCAATGACATAAAGATGATGATAAAGAAAGGCGACAAAGTCATCACAGGTAAATACACAGGCACAAACGTAAAAATCGACGGTGAAGAACTCATTATAGTACGTCAGGAAGACATTCTGGCAATTGTTGAATAATCTGAGATTTTACTTATTTATATAGGAGGAATTATTTATGGCAAAGATGATTATTTACGGCGAAGAAGCACGCCGGAAACTTGAGCGTGGTGTTAACCAGCTTGCAGACACAGTTAAGCTTACAATTGGCCCTAAGGGCAGAAATGTTGTTTTAAATAAAAAGTTCTCAACACCTCTTATCACAAACGACGGTGTTACAATCGCAAAAGAGATCGAGCTGCCTGACGCATTTGAGGATATGGGCGCTCAGCTTGTTAAGGAAGTTTCCTCCAAGACAAACGATGTAGCCGGCGACGGTACAACAACAGCTACTGTACTTGCTCAGGCTATGATCCACGAAGGTATCAAGAACGTAGCCGCTGGCGCTAACCCGATGGTTATGAAGAAGGGCATTCAGAAGGCTGTTGACGCAGCTGTTGCATCCATCAAGGAAAATGCAAACCCGGTTTCCGGTTCTGACGACATCGCTCGTGTAGGTACAGTATCCTCCTCCGATGAGAACATTGGTAAACTTATTGCCGAGGCTATGGAAAAGGTATCCAGAAACGGTGTTATCACTGTTGAGGAGTCCAAGACAGCTGAGACATATTCTGAGATTGTTGAAGGTATGCAGTTTGACCGTGGCTACCTGTCCCCGTACATGGTAACAGATACAGACAAGATGGAAGCTGTATTTGACGAGCCACTGATCCTTATGACAGATAAGAAGATCTCCAACATTCAGGAGATCCTGCCGGTAGTTGAGCAGGTTGCTCAGGCAGGCAAGAAGCTTGTTATCCTTGCTGAAGACGTTGAGGGCGAAGCTCTTGCAACACTCGTACTTAATAAACTCCGTGGCACATTCAACTGCCTGTGCGTTAAAGCTCCTGGCTTTGGCGACAGAAGAAAAGAAATGCTCAAGGATATCGCCGCTCTCACAGGCGGTCAGGTAATCTCCTCCGAGCTTGGTATGGAACTGAAAGATGCCACAATCGATATGCTTGGTCGCGCAAGACAGGTTAAGAGCACAAAAGAGTTCACAATCATTGTTGACGGCTATGGCAGAAAAGAAGATATCCAGGCAAGAATCGCAAGCATCAAGCAGGAACATGACACATCTCCTTCTGAGTACGACAAAGAGAAGTGCATGGAAAGACTTGCTAAGCTCTCCGGCGGCGTAGCTGTTATCAAAGTCGGCGCTGCAACAGAGACAGAGATGAACGAGAAGAAGCTCAGAATCGAGGACGCTCTCAACGCAACAAGAGCTGCTGTTGAAGAGGGTATCGTAGCTGGCGGCGGCACAGCTTACGTTGTGGCAGCTAAGGCTGTTGAAAAGCTCGTCGAAGGTCTTGAGGGCGACGAAAAGACAGGCGCTACACTTATCGCTAAGGCTCTTGAAGCTCCTATCAAGCAGATCGCTGCAAACGCTGGTCTTGAAGGCGCTGTTATCCTTGACAAGGTTAAGGCAAGCAATGATCCAAACTTCGGTTTCGACGCTTCCGCGGAGGAGTACTGCGATATGATCAAGGCAGGTATCGTTGACCCTGCAAAGGTTACACGTTCCGCTCTTGAAAATGCTGCTTCTGTATCTGCAACAGTACTCACAACAGAGTGCCTGGTTGCTGAGATCCCTGAAGAGAACAAGCCAGCAGCTCCAGCACCTGACATGGGCATGTATTAATATAAAAACCCGATACTGCAAAGCGGCGGACTTAAAGTCCGCCGCTTTTTTATATGCCATTATGGTTTTTTTATCCTGTCCGTTGCAAAAAGTAATTAAAGCTAATATAATGGAATTACAAATATAAAAATTACGCGGGGAGGAAGGAAAATGTCCGTAGAGAAACTGTTTAATGACTTTGTTAAATATGTTGAAGATAAAGGGATAGATATGGAAGGTATCGCCATTGCCGATGAGAAGAAAATCATCTGCAGCCACAGGTTCACCCCTGAGTACCCAAGAAATATCTATTCCCACACAAAAAGCTATATGGCAACAGCTGTTGGAATCGCCATTGACGAGGGCAAATTGTCTCTTGACGACAAGCTTGTGGACTATTTCCCGGAGTGTCTGCCGAAAGAATATGACCCTGGCGTTGAGAAGATAACACTGAGAAACCTGCTTATGATGGCAAGCGGTTTCAATAAGGAGTATCTTATGAGCGCCGACCGCCGCGCCGGCATTGGCAGCGACGACTATATAGGATATATGCTCAGCCAGAAGATAGAAGTAGAGCCGGGCTCAAGATTTATGTACTCCTCCGCGGACAGTATCCTGGCAGGCAGAATGCTTGAAAAGGCAATCGGTCAGGGTATGGGCGACTTCTTGTACCAGAGAGTATTTTCAAAGCTGGGACAGGGCTGGCCAATTTGGGAACATGACAGATTCGGCCACGCTATCGGCTGCGGCGGCCTGTACATGACTCTGTCTGACCAGCTTAAGCTGGGTCAGCTCTATTTAAACGGCGGCGTATGGAACGGGGAGAGGATCGTCTCCGAAAAATGGGTAAAAGAGGCTACATCAAACCTTATCGACACTGTAAGCAGAAGCGGCGTATGGTACTGCGGCTACGGCTATCAGTTCTGGATGATGCCATACAAGAACGCATACAGAGCAGACGGCGCCCACGGCCAGATAACTATCGTATTTCCTGACCAGGGTCTTATCGTATCCTTCCAGTGCCCCGAATACGGTGATTTCAATGTAACAAGCCAGGAGATCCACGACCATCTCACATCTCTTATTTAAAAGAGGATAATCTGATAACAAAAGCCCCGGCCATTATGGCGGGGCTTTTTATTATTATACGCTGCCCAGAAATCTATTTAATAGATTTCTACAAAGTGAGTTTATAATATGTTTTATCTGTGGTACTCGAAATCGAGATTATATATACTGACAGTATCTCCTTCGTTTATGCCCATTTCTTCCAGCCTGTCATAAACTCCCGACTCTCTAAGGGACCTGTCAAAGAAGTTTCTGGACTCGTAGTCGCCGAAGTTTGTGTTTGAAACAAGGCGCTGGAGCCAGGGGCCTTCAATGGACCAGATATCTTCAAAGTGGGTGATCTGAAGATCCTCTGGGGAGGCAACGGTAAACTCAGGCTCCACATAGTCAGGCTCATATACTGTGATCGGTGGCAAAGTGGAGAGCATTTCCGATGTCTTGTTTATAAGCTCTTTAACGCCGGTATGGGAGGCTGCGGAAATCTCAAAAAATGGAAGATCTTTCTCCTCAATATAGGCTTTGAACTTTTCAAGGTTCTCCATATCCTCCAAAATATCGCATTTGTTTGCAGCCACGATCTGAGGCCGGGAAGCAAGGTCTTTGTCATATCTCTCAAGTTCAGAATTTATTGCCTCAAAGTCCTCGATAGGATCTCTGCCCTCGCTGCCGGACACATCAACTACATGGATAAGGAGTCTGCATCTGTCCACATGGCGCAGAAAATCATGTCCAAGACCGGCGCCCTCAGCGGCGCCTTCAATAATGCCGGGAATATCTGCCATTACGAAGGAATTTCCTTCAGATACATATACAACGCCCAGATTGGGATATAATGTTGTAAAGTGGTAGTTTCCGATTTTCGGGTTAGCCTTTGAGACAACAGAGAGAAGTGTGCTCTTTCCAACGTTTGGAAAGCCCACAAGGCCCACGTCCGCAAGAAGTTTCAGCTCCAGCGTAATTTCTTTCTCCTCACCCATAAGACCGCTTTTTGCAAAACGTGGGGCCTGGCGTGTGGGAGTTGCAAAATGGGTGTTGCCCCAGCCGCCGATTCCGCCCTTTGCGATTACAAAAGGCTCAAAATCCGACATGTCTTTTATTATGGCGCCGGTTGCGGTGTCCCTTACAAGTGTGCCAAGTGGTACCTTGATTATCATGTCCTCGCCGTTTTTGCCGGAGCATTTTTTGCCTGTTCCGTCTCCGCCGTTTGTGGCGGAATATTTCCGCTTATATCGGAAGTCCATAAGCGTGGACATGTTCCGGTCGGCAATGAGAACAACGTTTCCGCCGTTACCACCATCGCCGCCGTCAGGGCCGCCGGAGGCGATATATTTCTCTCTGTGGAAGGCCACGGCGCCGTTTCCACCCTTGCCAGCCTTTACTTTTATATTTACTTTATCTACAAACATAATATCATTCCATTCATTTATAAAACGATTTTCCTAATTGTAACAAAATTTTGTATTTATTTCAATACGGTTGAAAAAGAGCGTCATCTGGGTTAAAATGTACTTTATATTAGTGTAGCTTGCCGAAAGTGAGAATAATATGGCGAAAGAGAACAAAAGTCCTGTAAAAACCATCAGTATAATGATGATAATAACTCTTTTAGGCAAAATTTCCGGCCTTTTAAGGGACAGGCTTCTTACAATAAACTACGGCACCGGTATGGAGGCTAATGCGTTTTTAACGGCGAGCCGTATCCCTCGTGTCTTTTTTGATGCGGTTTTCGCATCAGCTATAACAGCCAGCTTTATACCTGTTTTCAACGAATATATGATGAGAAACGGGAAAAAAGATGCGTATAAGTTTTCTGGAAATTTCATAACGGTCATCTCGGCCTTTTCCCTTATTCTGACTGTTTTGGGTATAATCTTCTCAGACCAGCTCACAAGCCTTTTTGCGGGGGGATTTGACAGCGAGACTGCGGCTCTGTGTTCGTTTCTTACGAAGATAATGTTCCCCACAGTGCTGTTTACAGGCCTTGCTTTTTCTTTTGTGGGTATACTTCAGTCAATGGGAGAGTTTAATCTTCCTGCGGCTATGAGCCTTATTTCCAACACTTTTATTATAATCTACTATTTCACATTTAATAAGCGGTTCGGTATCGTGGGACTTGCCATAGCTTTTTCCATAGCGTGGCTTTTGCAGGCCCTGACGCAGATACCGTCTCTTGTGAAGCGGGAATTCTTTTTTAAGCCATCTCTGAGCATAAGAAATCCAGGTATGCAAAAAGTGTTTGTGCTCATGGTGCCTGTAATGGTCAGCACATGGGTAACCCCACTTAACCAGACTATAAACGCCAGGTTCGGGTCCGAGCTTTTTGGAGGCGCCGGGGTCTCGGCAATAGAGCTTGCCTACAATCTTTACACCATAATTGTAGGTGTATTCATTCTGTCCATAACAAATTATATTTTCCCGAAACTGTCCCAGCTGAACGCTGACAGGAATGAGAAGGGAATGAAAGATGTTATATCATCAACAATGCACATTTCCATGTACGCCGTGATACCCATGATGGCTGGGCTTATGGTAATGTCCAGCCAGGTCATAAATTTTATCTATGGCGGCGGCGAGTTTGACGAGTTTTCTGTGCAGATAACGTCAAGAGCTCTGTTTTTCCTGACACTGGGTATGATTGGATACGCTGTTCAGGCAGTGCTTACAAGGGCCTTTTTCGCCGAGCAGGAGGGAAGAGTACCGCTTATTGCCGGTCTTGCGTCAATAGTTGTGAATGTTCTGCTATCATTTGCCCTTGTGGATAGGTTCGATGTTGCAGGTCTCGGATTTGCATCAGCGGCATCATGCACTGTTAACGGTATAGTGCTTATAATTGCCATAGAGAAGGGTAAAATGGGATTTATAAACAAAAAGTTTCTCTCTGATATGGCAAAGATTGCACTGTCGACGGTAATAATGGTAGTGATGGTAAAGTTTATATCGGGAGTTCTGCCGGTATCGGCAGGGAAACTTATGCAGCTTTGCGTGCCAATCGCCGCAGGTGTTGTGGTCTATATCGCTGCTACCGCACTATTGAAGGTGTGGGAGACGGAGTTTGCCTTTAACTTTATAAAGGAAAAAATATTGAGGAGGTAATATAATGCGGGAACTTATAAAGGAAAGTCTTATCTATAAGATAATAGATAAGATATTTTCCATATTTGACAAGCAAGTTGAAAACAGCTGCATTGTAAACGCCTTCCTTAAGGAGCCTGCCGGGGAGGAAGTGTCCCGAAGCAGCATTTTCTATAAACTTTGGCTGCACTTTCACAATTTTATATGTTCTATTTATGAAAAGCTGCATTTGGAGAAAATTTTTGGGGGCAGTATCTTTACCAGAACGTATTTCTGGTGCGCCATCACTTGTGTGGCGGCCGCCTTACTGCCGACATCCATAATAATAGTTATGGTGTCAGTCTCGGTTTTCTCGATACTCCTTGCTTTTGCCAGGGACAGAGAAATGCAGCTTATTTTCTCGCCTGTAAACAAGTATGTTTTCGTTTACATTGTTGTATATATTTTCGCCATTATAACCTCTCTGTCCTTTAAAGAGAGCGTTTTGGGCGGCATGGTTTTTGTTCTTTTCACCTTCTTCGGGGTAGCTATCCAGTGGATAATCGACAGCCGGAAGAAGCTGGAGGACGTTATAAAATTCATGGTGGCAATAGGTGCTGTGATATCAATTTACGGTATTGCCCAATATGTTTCAGGAATGACGGGCAATATGGAGTGGATAGACACATCAATGTTCGACGGCATAACAATGCGAGTTTACGCCACAATGCTCAACCCGAATGTTTTGGCTGAGTATCTTATACTCATAACCCCTGTGGCGGCAGCCTGCTTCATGAAAGAGGACAATATCAAGCTTAAGGTGCTGTACGGAGTCTCGGTTCTGCTTCTTGGTATATGCATGATACTTACATTTTCCAGAGGCGGTTGGCTTGGCCTTCTTCTGGCCGGCGTTGTGTTTATTGTGCTTATGGACAAGAGATTCATACTGCTTGGTATCGTATGCCTTGTGGCGCTGTATTTCATTTTGCCGGACACAATCATAAACAGATTTACAAGTATCGGAAATCTTGAAGATTCATCCACCGCTTATAGAGTCTATATATGGATTGGCACCCTTAGTATGTTACAGGACTACTGGCTCTGCGGCACAGGTTTTGGAGAGGCGTCTTTTGAAAAGGTATATCCTGCTTATGCTCTCCATGCCGTATCGGCACCCCACTCCCATAACCTTTTCCTTCAGATAACAGCTGAGGCCGGTATTATGGCCCTCATAATGTTTGTAATAGCCCTTTTTGTGTTCTTCAGAACAACAGGCAGGGCTCTGAAAAATACACAGGACAAAAAAATGCGCTATATCCTGATTGGCTTCATATCGTCAATATGCGGTTTCCTGGTCCAGAGCATGACTGACTACACTTTCTATAATTATAGAGTCATGCTTTGTTTCTGGATAATCATCTCTCTTGGTATGATCGCCGCAAGGGTTTGCGAAAAAGACAGTGGAGGAGCCCAAAATTGATAAAGGTTTTAAGCGTTATCAGCGACACCAATATTGGCGGCGCGGGAAGAGTCCTTATAAATTACCTGAAGTATTATGACAGGGAGAACTTTTCCATGGTCGTGGCTCTGCCAAAAGGCAGTATGCTCAAAGAGCGGCTTGCAAAGTTTAATATTCCCATTTATGAGATAGACGGCATGGCGGACAAGTCCATGGACTTTGGCGCCATAAAGGAACTGAAAAAAGTGATTAAGGCGGAGAACCCGGATATCGTCCACACCCACGGCTCAATGTCGGGGCGAATCGCTGGACGCCAGTGTGGGAAAGTGGTCATTTACACACGCCACTCCGCTTTTCCGGTCAGCAACAGGATAAAAAAAGGACCCGGCCGGTTTATAAACAAGAAGATAAACGAGCACTACGCTGACAGGATAATCGCCATATCCCCAGCGGCAGCTGAAAATCTCACTGAGGGTGGCATATCCCCGGACATTATAGATATTATGATGAACGGTGTGGAACCTGTAAAAAGGCTGCCTGACGAGGAAGTATGGGACCTGAAGGAGGATTTCGGCATAGGGCCGGAAAACTTCACCGTTGGGATAATCGCCAGAATAGAGGACTATAAAGGCCACATGGATATTCTCCAGGCAGTGAAAAACATAGTGGACACCGGAAGAAAGATAAAGCTCATAATCGCCGGCTCCGGCAGCTATGAGCGGGAGGTGAAGGACAGAATAAGAGAGCTTGGCCTTGAAAACAATGTTGTTTTTATGGGCTTTGTCTCGGATGTTGCCTCCATACTCAGTATAATCGACCTTCAGTTAAACGCATCCTGGGGCACTGAGACTTCCAGCCTGTCTATTCTTGAGGGCTTCAGCATGGGTATCCCGGCTGTTGTCAGCGATTACGGTGGAAATCCATGCCTTGTGGAGGACGGCGTAAATGGTCTTATATTTAAAAGAAGAGATCCTGACGACCTTACAAGGTGCATTTTGAAGATAATGGACAGCGAAAAACTTTTGGATGAAATGGGCAAAAAAGCCCTTGAGGGATATAAGGCGAAGTTTACAGGAGAGATATTCGCTTCAAATATAGAGAAAATATATGTGAAGACATTGAAAGGAGTAAAAAATGGCTGAGAAGAAAAAGAGAAGATTTCTGAACGCTTTTGATATAGCTATTTTACTTTTGATCGCCATTGCCGTATTTATACTTTTTAAGCTGGGAGTGTTCGGATCTCAGACAAAAGTGGCAAACGACACTATACAGGAGATTACCTACGTTTTGAAAATCGCCCCTATACGTTTTGGCACGGAGGAGAACATAAGCGTAGGGGACGAACTTTTTGAGACAGTGCGTAAGACTTCCGTAGGTACGATAACAGATATTGAAGTGGAAGATCTGCCCTATTATGCTCTTAATGGGGACACAGGAGAGTATGTAGAGTCCTATGTGGAAGGTGAAAAACAGGTCTATCTGACCATAAAGGCTCAGTGCGTCGTAACAAAGAAGGAGATATCCGCTGTGGACGGACAGCTTATAAGGTGCGGCGAGAGTTTCAATGTCAACGGCCCGGGCTATTTCGGACTGGGTGTTGTGGTAGATATAGAGAGGGGCGATGAGAATTGAAGTTCTTAGATAATAACGGCCGGCTTTTCGGCAAGATAAGTATTATTGATGTCCTCATCATACTTGTGTTAGCGGTTATGCTCATTGGACTTGCTATCAGAGATACCGCTCTTGAAGTAACCGCTACAAACAATAACCCAGATGTAACGTTTACCTATAAGCTGAAAATAAGCAACTGCTTTGATCTTTTGGTTGACGATTTCCAGGTGGGGGACGATCTGTATATTGAGAGCTCAGGAAACCACTACGGTAAAATTATAGATGTGGAATATGAGCCTGCTACAGTTTGGAACGCAATGAGCGACGGTGTTTACCGGGAGACCACGTCTCTTGACAGGTATGATGTGTACCTTACAATTGAGACAACTGGCACGGTCTCCGGCGACAGATATATGATAAACAGGGTAGATGAGATCGAGCCTAACTATCAGGCATATTTTTACACAAAATATGTTTCCTTTTTCGCTTATGTAATGGAGATCGGATAAATGAGCAAGAAGATTCTGATGGCCACTATGGGACTTGATATCGGCGGAGCCGAGACCCATATTGTTGAGCTGTCCAAAGAACTGAAAAGGCGGGGGTATGATATCATAATCGCCTCAAACGGGGGCATTTATGAACAGGAGATACTGGCAGCCGGTATCCGCCATTATACTGTGCCAATGCACAACAGGAATGCTGAAAACTTATACAAATCCCTTGTGCTGATGCGGAAGATAATAATGAAGGAAAAACCGGACATTGTCCACGCCCACGCCAGAATACCAGCCTTTATATGCGGAATACTCCATAAATTCATGAAGTTCCGGTTCGTAACCACTGCCCACTGGGTATTTGATTCCAGTGGTATACTGAGATATCTTACAAACTGGGGCGAGAGGACCATTGCCGTCTCTGACGATATCAAAGAGTATTTAGAGCGCAATTACTCCGTTGCCAGTGAGAATATATATGTTACCATAAACGGCATAGACACGGATAAGTTCTCGCCGGTAGTCAGCGGGAACAAGCTTATATCAGAGCTTGGCCTCAACCACAGAAAGCCAATAGTGGTCCATGTAAGCCGCCTCGACGAGGACAGAGCTATGGCGGCTGAAAGACTTATACAGATAGCGCCCATCCTAAGCTGGGAAGTGGACGGTATACAAATCGTCATCGCCGGCGGCGGCGGTCGGTTTGAGGAACTGAGAATGAAGGCCGACGCGGCAAATGCCCAGATAGGCAGAAAATGTATATACATGCTGGGCGCAAGGTCAGATATCTCCGACATTGTGGCGGCGGCTGATTTGTTTGTAGGTGTGTCCAGAGCAGCTCTTGAGGCAATGGCCGCGGAAAAGCTTACAATCCTTGCGGGAAACGAGGGGTATGCGGGCCTTTTCGAACCGGAAAAGTTGAACTCCTGCCGTGAGACCAATTTCTGCTGCCGTGAATGTGGGCCTATTGACAACGACCAGTTCGCAGACGATATAAGGTCAGCCCTCAGCTTACCTCTTGATAAAAAGGAACAGCTTGGAAGATTTTATCGTGAGATGATTTTCCGTTACTACTCCGTATCCAAAATGGCAGGGGACTATATTACGGTGTACTATACACTGAAAAATCCTGACAGAAAGATAGTACTGAGCGGCTATTACGGTTTTTCAAACTCAGGGGACGAGGCCATACTCTACACTATCGTTGACTTTTTAAAGGAAAAGTGCCCCGACTCGGAAATAACAGTTCTGTCTAAGAACCCGGAAAAAACCATGTATACATACCAGTGTAACGCTGTAAACAGGTTCAGTATACGTGAAGTGCACAAGGTGCTTAAAAAATGCGATATTCTTATCTCCGGCGGAGGAAGCCTCCTTCAGGACAGAACCTCCACAAGGTCTCTGCTTTATTACGCACTGATAGTTTACTATGCGGAGCTGAAGAAAAAGAAGGTCATGATATACGCAAACGGAATCGGACCTGTTAACAAAACCATGAATAGGAAAATCGTGGCCCATATTATTTCCAAGGCAGACGAGGTAACACTCCGGGATGAGGAGTCTCTGGAGGAACTTAGAAACATGGGCGTCTGGAGAGAGGATATACATGTTACAAGTGATCCAGTATTCCGCCTGGAAGAGGCACCAGATCAGAGAATAAACGAGATCTTTCAGGAGAAGGGGATACCTACCGACAAGCCCATCGTAATGATTGCTATAAGAGACTGGGAGAATCTGAAGGGCTTTGCCCGAAAGGTTGCCATGCTGTGTGATTATATCTACAATAAATATGATTACAATATAGTTTTTTTAGCTATGCAGGTGCCGGATGATGTTATCATATCCCAGAAGGCCAAAGGATACATGAAAAACCCGGCCTACATTCTCGAGGACGCATTTAACTCTCAGGAGCTGGCGGGTATTATCGGCAAGGCCCATTTCCTTATTGCCATGCGACTTCATGCCCTTATAATATCGGCGAAGATGAATGTGCCTTTTGTAGGCATAGTATATGACCCTAAAGTGGAATACTATCTTAAAACCTTGCAGATGCACAAGGCCGGCACAGCTGAGTCATTTGACTATATCGAAGCGGCAAGTGTGGTTTCGGCAGTGCTTGACAATATTGACGCTTATAAAAAGCATCTGGCTGCCAGAACAGAAAAACTTGGAGACCTGGCCGACGAGAACACAAGATATCTGCTTGAGCTTATAAATAAGGACAAATAAAAAAGAGCCGGTTTCAAAACCGGCTCTTTGATTTTTTTGTTGTGCCCGCCTTCGCTTATGGCGATGCGTGTATCCGTAGGGGTTTAACTGAAAAACGACAGGGCCACGCTGCAGACAAAGACAAGGAAGATGATGAGATATTTCTTGTTTGAAACCTCTTCTTTGAGCAGTATCCTGGCGCCCAGGGTCTGAATGATGATACTACTGCCCTGAAGGACTGTTATGATGGAGATAGGACCGCCTACATAACTGAGCTTGTTGGCAACGCCAGATGTGATGTTCAGCAGTATATAGCCTAAAAACCATGGCTTACCATCGATAAATTTGTTGAAATTGAACTTTTCCAGCTGCCCTGTAAAGGCCGCGAACAGCACCAGCGCTATACTAGACATGGAGCAGATGTAGAAATGAACGATAAACGGGTCATTGAACTGGACTACATATACCTTGACCATGAAAGAATAGGTGGCGTTGCAGAAACACATAATAAGGGTCATTATAATACCAATATAGTCTCCACGCTCAAGCTTTCCGCCGCTGCTTTTTTTATCTACAATAGTGCTAAGTACGGACAGAATTATAAGGGCTGAGGAGAAGAATATCTGCTGGCCAGACAGCCGCTCCTGGAAAAATATGTAGCTGTAAATAAAAGGCAAGATGGCTCTGAGTCTACCGAAAGGCGCAGTAACCGTGATTCTGGCAAACTTTGGTGTCAGCGCCACAAGAATGTCGCTAGTGATATGCAAAACAAAAATAGGGAAGAAGAGTTTTACATATTCCCAGCTGAAGGTGGAAAGCAGTCCCCGGAACAGTCCAATAAGGATGAATGCCAGGTTATACCCCATAACGCCAATTAAAACAGTGGCGATACCGTCGCTGTTTTTACTCTTACGGACGCATATGGAAAGAAAACCGGCGCTTATAGCAGAAATCGATGTGTACAATAGCCACATAATGTGCCCTGCCCCCAATATTTAATAGAATTCGGAAAACCTCAAAACCTCTATAAGTGCAGTATATCACCATTTAACAAACAAAAAAAGAAAATGTAGCAACATTCGACTCTTTTTGACAGTACTTATAAATTCTATAAGAAAATTTTATATAGATTTTACAAATACTGTTAGTATTATATGCAAAATTTACAGCCGGGACATTGCGTCCCGACTGTAAATTGTATATTTTGCTAGTGGTCGGACTTTATCCGTAGCCATTTTCCCGGAGTGAAACCGGGTGCTTTATTCCGCACTGTAAGAGACATCATCGTCTGAGTACATCACGCAGACATAAGCATTTCCTCTGCCTAAAGCGAGGGGAGAGCCGTCCTGAGTAAAGTATTCAAACTGGTCGGAGTAGGAATCCCTTGACCATTTGATAGGAATAATCTCTCCGTTGTAGGCGAAATAGCCTGTGCCCTCACCGGTGGTCCTGACAGAAAGTCTGCCAGCGGAGTCTCCAGAGACACGTGAAATATCTGTGGAAATAAAGATGACATTTTTAGCGGATACCTGCTGGTCGGTGTTGCCGTCAGTGTACTCTTTGTCGTACTCGAAAATCTTGTATGTCTGACTTTCGGCGTCATACTCAAAGGATGTGGATTTTGAGGATGTGATCTGGGCTATTATGGAGTTTGCGGCCTCGCCCTGAAGGTCAAGATCGGTTTCGTAAGTCTGATCGAACTTGTAGCCATCCTCATGGGTCAGCCTGATATCATCCATAGGATAGATTATCTCCTCAATAAGGTCGCTTGATGTGAAGAGACTGTGCTCATAACCGGCGGTCTGCCGTCTTTCAGCGTCCCGGTAGAAAATATCTGTACCACGGCTGCCATTTACACCGTCAAAATGCAGAACATCCTTATTCTTCATATCTGTGTAGGCCTGATCGCTGCCGCCAGCGTGGATAAACACGCTGTCATACGCCAGGGCAATGTCTACAAGATATGGCCTTGCGCTGCGTATCGAGCCGATAGCGCCCACGTCAGATATATCCTGGAATATTGCAACCATTCTTGTTATGCCGCCCTCAACAGGTACTTCATAGATAATATCGGCCTTGGAGATACCGCACTGAGGGGTGGCGGCTTTAAGGTTGTTTATGACGAAGGCGAAGGGACGGTTTTCAGAAATGTCCTCTTCAAGAACCTCGCCTGTGAGAGGGTTTACTATGTCGTAGCTGATCTCTTCTTCCTTTTCCTCAGGGGGTGCTTCGGGCTCGTCCTTTTTGCCGCAGGCACACAAGACAAGGCAAAGGGCCAGTACAAGGCACAGCAGTTTATGTAATTTCATTATTACGCCTCCTTGTTAAGACTTAATTATATATTAAGTTATTTAAGGCAAGTTGTAAAGGTAACAAAATGCAACAAAAAAGTCCACGCCGCTTATAGGTGAAGCGTGGACTGTAAGATTAAATACCTCAGTTATTGTGCCGCAAGGGTTCTGGCCTCATCGTATATGTCGTAAAAGTATTCCACGTCAGACCAGGATAGGGTGAGGGTTCGGGCTTCAATAAGGTTTTCCTTCAGAAAGTTGATGCCGCAGTATTTCGCCCCAACTTTATGCTGGTACTCAAGATACTCCTGATAGGTCTTTTTGCTTCCGTCGGCATTTGTAATTATGGACATGAAATCAATTTTGTATTTGCTGTGGCTGAACCGGCTGCTGTCATACCTGCCGTCGGCAAGGAGATTATAATAGATCTCCTTTAAATTCTCATCAGCCCTGAAGTTTGCGTGTACGCCGCAGGTATCTGTAAAGACAAAGTTCTCATAAAAGTTAATTATTGAGACAATACCGTCAAAAATAGGCTTGAGATCCTGGCGCAGAAATGGGTTTAGTACGATCTCCACATTCAGAAAACTGCCTATGCTTCTATCGGGGACAAATTTACCGCGACTGCCTACAAAATCTTTTATTTTCGTAAGACCTGTTTCTATGTATGCTCTGCACCTGTATTCATATTCAACGCCGAACTCTATTTCAAGCCCACAGCCATCTTTATCAAAAAACTCTTTTAAATTGCCGTCCTGCATATTGAGTATGCGGGAATAGCGCCTCTTGTCAAGTCTCTCATACAGTTTCTCTTTTATAATGACCACACCTTTCTAAAGAGGTGAATTCTCACCTCCCAATTTATCATCTTCCTTAACGACACTCTTTAAGAGCTTTTTATTTATACGAATATATTCCATACTGTCTTCAGGCCCCAATATGCTGATAATGTTTTCAATAACGGCGTTGACCGTGTTGCGTATACGGGTGGCTTCAGATTCGCCCTTGTCAGTCAGGGAGACGAGAACCTTCCTGTTGTCGGCCTGGTCGGCTGTTCTGCAAATTAAACCATCCGCCTCCAGTTTTCTTAAAATACCCGCCACCCTGGCAGTGCTTGTGCTCATGTCCCGGCTAAGCTCCTTGGGGAAAGCAGCGTTTCCGTTTTCCAGAAGGTATAATAAGACAAACTGCTTCCCATTATAAAAGTAATGGTCGATACCGTAATCAGAGTCAAGTTTGCGGAAACTGAATTTTAAACACATAAGTTCTTCCGCGATTTTATCATTTCTCACAGCAAAAACCTCAAAAAAATAGCTAAAATATATAGGTAATTTTTATTCATTATATTGTATAAATATGAATAAAATATTAACCCAATTTTGGAAGTAGGCTGTAAATGGATAAATAAAAATCGGGCCTTCAATAGAAGACCCGATCTAAATTACTGTTTAGTTAACAGGATTATCTAACACAAACGCGCTTTTTATCCTTTGTGTAATGCTCAAAATGAACAGTACCATCTTTAAGAGCGAAGAGTGTGTTATCAGAACCCATGCCTACGTTTTCACCGGCGTGGATCTTTGTACCGCGCTGACGAACGAGAATGTTACCAGCAAGTACAAACTGACCGTCTGCTCTCTTTACGCCAAGGCGCTTGGATTCGCTGTCGCGGCCGTTCTTGGTGGAACCCATACCTTTTTTATGTGCCATTTGGTTTACACCTCCGTTAATTTCTATTAGTGGTTGAGATTAAAAATTGATAGCAGCGATTTCTACTTTTGTGTAAGGCTGTCTGTGGCCCTGTTTTCTGCGGTAGTTCTTCTTTGGGTGCATCTTGTAAACGATGACCTTCTTGCTCTTGCCGGTCTTGATAACCTTACCGGTAACAGCAGCGCCCTCAACAACAGGAGTACCGAAAGTGTTGCCCTCATCGCTCATAACAGCAAGTACCTTGTCAAAAGTTACTGTGCTCTCTGCTTCAGCGTCAAGCTTCTCAACGTAGATAGTGTCGCCCTCAGCAACTCTGTACTGCTTGCCGCCTGTTTCAATAATTGCGTATTTCATTTGCTTTTTCACCTCTTGTATTTTAGAGACTCGCTATCGTGGGTGAAAGGGAACCTTTACTTAAGACCCATTCAATGCGGCTAAAATAGTTTACCATTACAAAGTTGGATTGTCAACGATTTTGCGGTATTTTTTAAAATTTTTCCGAAAAACAGGGGCTAAAATATTAAAAAACAAAATATCCCGGCGCAAGAATGCGCCGGGATAAAAAGACTTCTTATTTTACAAGGGAAAGGGTGTCGCGGGCGATCATAAGCTCCTCGTTTGTTGGGATTACCATGATCTTTACCTTGGAATCGTCTGTGCTGACGATGGCGTCCTTTCCGCGGACCTTATTCTTTTCAGGGTCGATCTTGGCGCCAAGGTATTCCAGGCCTTCTACAATGCTCTCACGCATGGAAGCGGAGTTTTCACCAACGCCCGCTGTGAAGCAGATTGCATCAACGCCGCCCATAGCCGCAGCGTATGCGCCGATGAACTTTTTAACTTCGTAAGCGAACTTGTCAAGGGCAAGGCGTGCTCTCTCGTTTCCTTTGTCAGCGGCGTCGTCCAGATCTCTAAAGTCGGAGGATACGCCGGAGAGGCCCAGAACGCCGGACTTTTTATTTAAAATGTTCAGCATTTCAGAGGCGGAATAGCCATATTTGTTCATAATAAACTCAAGAATGCTTGGGTCGATATCGCCGGATCTTGTGCCCATTGGAACGCCTGCAAGAGGTGTGAGACCCATTGTGGTGTCAATGCACTTGCCGTCTTTAACAGCGGAGAGGGAAGAGCCGTTTCCAAGGTGGCATACGATGATCTTTGTGCCCTCAGGACCTTTTCCAAGCATTTCAAGGGCCCGGGAAGATACAAAGTTGTGGCTTGTGCCGTGGAAACCGTAGCGGCGGATACCGTCTTTCTCGTAGTACTCGTAAGGAATTGCATAGGTGTAAGCCTTAGGAGGCATTGTCATGTGGAAGGCTGTGTCGAAAACAGCTACCTGAGGTGTTTTCGGCATAATCTTCTGGCAGGCCCGGATGCCGATAAGGTTTGCAGGGTTGTGGAGTGGGCCGAAGGGGATGCATCTTTCGATTGCGGCGATGCACTCGTCATCGATAAGGGCGGATTTTGTAAATTCCATACCGCCGTGAACTACTCTGTGGCCAACAGCGCCGATCTCGTCCATGGAGGAGACAACGCCATACTCATCGCTTGTGAGTTTTTCAAGAACGGCTGTTATAGCTTCAGCGTGAGTTGGGAAAGATAAATCAGATTCAAAAACAGGTTTGCCGTTCATAGGTGTGTGTTTGAGATGTCCGTCAATGCCGATCCTCTCGCAGAGACCTTTTGCGATAACTTCCTCATTATCCATATTTATGAGCTGGTATTTGAGGGAGGAGCTGCCGGCGTTTATTACTAAAATATTCATATTGATATTCCTTTCCTTGATAATGTAAAAAAAACAAGTTAAAATAGACCTGTAATATTAATTTTAATACTTTTTACATAAATTCTCAACATCATTTTGAAAAACTTGGAGGAAAAGCTATGAAAGTTGCCGCCATAATCTGTGAATACAACCCAATGCATTTAAGCCATGTGTACCATATTGAAAAAACACGGGAAATTTTAGGTAAGGACACCGGGATTGTCTGCATAATGAGCGGCGATTTTGTCCAGCGGGGTGAGCCGGCTGTTATGAATAAATTTGCAAGGTCCAAAGCCGCCGTAATGGCTGGGGCTGACCTTGTCCTTGAGCTGCCACTTCCATGGAGCGTATCTTCAGCGGAGAAATTTGCATCTGCCGGAGTTTTCATCGCCGAAAATACCGGGGTCTGCACCCATCTCTCCTTCGGAAGCGAGGCAGGTGAGCTTGGAGATCTTATAACGGTATCTGAAATCCTCCTTGAGGAAAATACGGATAGCCGGATAAAAGAGCACCTTGAAGAAGGCGTATCCTACGCCGCCGCAAGGCAGATGGCGGTGGAGGAGACTCTGGGTAGTACGGATATAATAAAAAGCCCCAACAATATTCTGGCGGTAGAGTATTTAAAGGCGATCAATAAACTAAACTCCGCCCTTGAGCCTGTTACAATATCAAGATGCGGCGCTGGCCACGACCAGATGGAAGAAAACGGCGGCGTCTCCGCCTCATTTCTCAGAGAGAAAATGAAAAAAGGAGAAGACATCTCAGAATATGTTCCGGCGGAGGTATACAAAGTAATTGAGGATGAAATAAAGGCGGGGCGGTGTCCTGTGAGCATGGAAAAGCTGGACAGCGCCATAATGGCATGTCTCAGGCGCATGGACGATCACCAGTTTTCACTTCTTCCCGACAGCTCTGAAGGACTTTATATGCGCCTTTACTCTGCGGCGGTCTCCCAGAAAAACGTGCAGAAGGTAATGGAGAAGGCAAAGACAAAAAGATATGCCATGTCCAGAATAAGGCGGATGATAATCTGCGCCTACCTTGGCATAATCGCTGACGATGTTTTCGGATATCCGCCATATATAAGAGTCCTTGCCATGGGAAAACGGGGCAGAGACATTTTAAAGGAAATGAAGGAGAAATCAAGACTGCCTGTAATCACAAAGCCCGGCAAGGTGAAAGACCTTGACCGTGAGTGCAGATATATTTTCGATTTGGGATCAAGAGGGGAAAACCTCTATAATCTCGCATACGACAATGAAAAGTACAGGGTGGGGGACACGGACTACAAAACATCCCCATATGTTATGGGATAGTCTGCAAATCTGCGGATTTATGATTGTGAAGTCAGGTGATGATATGACGTATAATGAAATAAATAAGTATATTGAAAACGGCTCCGGAGAATATGAGCTTTATGTAAAAGACAAAGTGTCATCAACGAACGACGAGATAAAGCCTCTCTCCGACCCGGGAAGGACAGTAATACTTGTAAGCCTGTCCCAGAGTGGCGGCAGAGGCAGGCTGGGGAGGGTATTTTCCTCCCCGAAGGGCGGACTTTACATAAGCTTTTGTCGGAAAATTCAGGGTGATATTGAGGATATCTTCACTTTTATGCCGCTTTCCGCCCTGTGCGTCTGCAATATGCTGGAGGCAGTATGCGGTATAAAATGCGGAATTAAGTGGCCAAATGACGTTTTGTATGGCGGTAAAAAAATCTGCGGCATTTTGTCGGAGATGTTTTCTTCCGGAAATGAGAATTACCTTATTTTGGGGATCGGCGTTAATTTAAACTCCAGGATTTCTGAAAACCAACCGGGGGCTGTCAGCGTCTTTGAGGCCGCGGGAGAGGAAACGGACCTTGGCCGGGCCGCCGGGGTACTTATAAATGAGGTAATGGCTGTTTTAAACAGCATTAGCAAAGAGAAATTTTTGCGTGATTACAAGGTCAGGTGCGTAAACCTTGGGAAAGAAGTAGCTGTACTGTATAACGGAGAGAGGATACAGGGCATAGCTGAGGACATATCGGAAAACGGCGCCCTTATAATAAGAAAAGAGGACGGCAGTAAAATAAGTATTTTTTCCGGCGAAGCCACAATGGTAAAGGAATAAAGCAGTATAGCGGATGGACGCAGAATAAATGTATGTATAATATTGACTACTTTACAGGGATAAGATAAAATTATCAGAGGTTTATTTAATAAAAAAGGGGCATTGCAGTAATGGAATACGGATTATACAGTAGGGAAGACCTGAAAAAAGAGTATGAAAAGGTCTTAAAAGAGTATGAGAGTCTTAAATCCAAAGGTCTTAAGCTTGATATGTCAAGGGGAAAGCCATGCTCATCTCAGCTTGATCTGGGCGAGGAGCTTTTTTCAAATATCTCCGGCAAGGACTGCATTGTGGATAATTTCGATATAAGAAACTACGGCCTTTTAGAGGGTATCGGCCCATGCCGCAAGCTTATGGCAGATGTTCTGGGTGTAAAGCCCAGCCAGGTGTTCGTTGGCGGAAATGCCAGCCTGTCCCTTATGTACGGGGTTTTGACAGTTGCATATGTAAACGGTCTTCGTGGCTGCATGCCGTGGGGAAAGCTTGATGGATTCAAATTCCTCTGTCCCGCCCCTGGCTATGACAGGCATTTTGCCATGTCAGGAGACTTCGGAGCAGAGCTTGTAACAATACCTATGACAGATGAGGGCCCTGATATGGACGCAGTTGAGGAAGCCGTAAAAGACCCGGCTGTTAAGGGTATATGGTGCGTTCCGAAATATTCAAACCCAACAGGCGTAATTTATTCTGACGCTGTTATTGAGCGTTTTGCCGCACTGAAACCTGCGGCTGAGGATTTTGTCATCATGTGGGATAACGCATATCTTGTCCATGAGTTCCGGGGTGATTACAAGCCATTTCCTGATATCATAAGTCTTCAGGAGAAAATGGGCGGCACAGCGGCAATATATGAGTTTTTCTCCACTTCAAAAATAACTCTCCCTGGCGCCGGCGTATCATGCGTTGCTGCCAGCGAGGATGATCTCAAGGGTATCAGCGCCCACTGGGGATATCAGACAATAAGCTACGACAAGATAAACCAGCTCCGCCATGTGAAGTATTTAAAGAGTAGAGAGCACATGCTTGAAATAATGAAAAAGCACGCCGAGATTATAAGACCCAAGTTCGACATATTTGTAAAGAGCTTTGAAGATGAGCTTGAAGGTCTCGGTATAGCCTCCTGGACAAATCCTGAGGGCGGCTATTTCATGAGCTTTGACTCCATGCCGGGCTGCGCCAAGAGAATAGTATCTCTTATGAAAGAGGCTGGAATCGTACTCACCGGCGCCGGAGCTACATATCCACACGGTATAGACCCTGAGGATAAAAATATCAGGATCGCACCCACAATGCCGCCGGAAGAGGATATTCGTCTTGCCGCCGGAGCAATGTGCATTTGCGTAAAGCTTGCGTCTTTGGAAAAACTTTTGGAAAAATAAGTTCCGGGTCGGCCGTGCTTTGAAAGGCCTGACGGCGGCAGAGTTGACTGCCGGTCCGGCGGACCGAAAAGGAAAGCATAAGAAAACCGCAGCGATACGGTCTGAGATACGGGGTGGAATAAAAGGCCTGACGGCGGCGAAGTTTAAGGCCGGAGTCGGGGCAATATGGCCCGGGGCCCGAGCCGCAGCTGCACACATAAAACAAAAGTAAAGAGCGGGAGAGGCCTCCCGCTCTTTTTTCGCGTAAAAGTTGATTTTAGCGGAAAAAACGTGATAGAATAGATGAAATCAACAGCAAAGGATAAGCTAATTATGAAAATTATAGATATTTTAAACAGCGGAAAGCTCCATCTCTCTTTTGAGGTGTTTCCCCCAAAGACGGACGGGGCATTTGACAGTGTAAAGGCGGCCACAGAGAAAATCGCTCAGATACGCCCATCATTTGTCAGCGTAACATACGGTGCCGGTGGCGGTACCAGTCGCTACACCCTTGACATCGCAAAAAATATTAAGGACAAGTACGGCGTTCCAACCCTTGCCCATCTCACCTGCGTGTCATCCAGCCGTGAGACTGTAAAAGAGCGGATCGAGGACATGAAAAACGCGGGAATTGAAAACGTCATGGCTCTGCGCGGCGATATCCCGGCGGAGCTGGAGGGCGATGACAGGTCAAAATGGGACTATAATTACGCCATCCAGCTTGTAAGAGATATTAAGGAAAGCGGCGCCGGCTTTTGTATCGGCGGCGCCTGCTACCCTGAAAAGCACCCGGAAAGCCATAACCAAAAAGAGGATATTGCCCACCTTAAGGAAAAGGTGGACGCCGGATGCGACTTTCTCACCACTCAGATGATATTTGATAACGACCTTTTTTACAGCTTCATGTACAGGGTGAGAGAGGCGGGCATAACCGTGCCGATAATTCCGGGCATAATGCCTATAACTAGCAAAAAGCAGGTGGACAGCGCCCTGAGACTCTCCGGCTCATTTATGCCAAAGCGGTTTAAGAGCCTTGTTGACAGGTTCGGAGACGACCCTGCTGCCATGAAGCAGGCGGGCATAGCTTACGCTACCGACCAGATAATCGACCTTTATGCAAACGGAATAACAAATGTCCACGTCTACACAATGAACAAGCCTGACGTGGCGGAGAAAATACAGAGTAATCTGTCGGAAATTTTGGGAAAATGACTTGGAGTACAGTATATAAAAGAGAATATAGCGCCCCAGAGGTGTCCATAAAGGAGATACTCCGCTACGCCAGAAGCGGAGAAGAGGCAAAAGATGTCGTAACCCTTGCTCAGGAGTGCCTTGAAGAGGCGGCGGGGGTTTTGGCGTTCAAGGTGTGTTTCCGTGAATTTGACATATCGGTTTCCGGGGACCAGTGCGATCTTGGCTTTGTAAAAGTTAAATCCAAAGGGCTGTCTAAAAACCTTGGTGGCTGCAAAAGGGCAATTGTCTTTGCCGCCACAGTGGGGCTGGGTATTGACCGGCTCATAATGAAATACGGAGCAGTTGCCCCGTCAAAGACGGTGATGTTTCACGCCATCGGAGCTGAGCGGGTGGAGGCACTGTGCGACTTGTTCTGTACTGACATGGAAAATGAGCTGGGGCCGATTACACGCCGGTTCAGCCCCGGATACGGAGATCTGAGCCTTAGCATGCAGAGTGATATTTTTAGGGCTCTTGACTGCACAAGGCAGATCGGCCTAACTTTAAACGACAGCCTTTTAATGTCCCCGTCAAAGTCAGTAACGGCAATCTTCGGAATAAAAGATAGCGGGGATACAGAGGAAAAAGAGGACAAATGCGAAATCTGCAGCAGTATAAACTGCCCTTTCAGGAGGGTTTAAATGACATTTAGGGAATATTTAAAAGAAAATATAGTTTATCTTGACGGCGGCATGGGAACTCTCCTTCAGGCCCGTGGCCTTAAGCCGGGCCAGTACCCGGAAATGTGGAATATAACCCAATCGGACATAATAAGAGATATCCACAAAGCTTATTTTGATGCCGGCAGCAATGTTGTAAACACAAACACCTTCGGGGCAAACACCCTGAAGTTTTCGGAAAATGAGCTTGAAAAAATAATCGCCGCGGCAATTAAAAACGCAAAAGATGCAGCTAAAATGTCAACCGGGACACAGGAGAAATTTGTCTCTCTTGACATCGGCCCATCGGGAAAGCTTTTGAAGCCATACGGCGACCTTGATTTTGAGGACGCTGTGGAGCTTTTTGCCAAAGTCGTAAGATATGGTACAAAATACGGCGCTGATCTTATTACAATCGAGACCATGAACGACAGCTACGAGACTAAGGCGGCGCTCCTTGCGGCAAAGGAAAACTCCTCACTTCCAGTTATCGTAACAAATGCCTACGGGAAGGACGGGCTTCTTATGACGGGGGCCTCACCTGAGGCCATGGCGGCAATGCTGGAGGGCATGGGGGCTGACGCAATCGGCGCAAACTGCTCTCTTGGACCGGAGCAGCTTCGGGGGGTTATGGAAAGGCTTCTTGCCTGCGCTTCCGTTCCTGTTGTTTTAAAGCCCAACGCCGGACTTCCAAGAAGCGTCGGCGGCAAGACTGTATACGATGTTATGCCGGAGGAGTTTGCCTTGAGCATAAAAGACCTTACGGACATGGGGGTCCGCGTCATTGGCGGCTGCTGCGGCACAACGCCGGAGTATATAAAAATGCTTGTCCAAAGGACAAAAGAGTGCAAAATCAAACCTTTAACTGATAAAAATATAACAGCCGCCTCGTCATACACCCACAGGGTAATGTTCGGCTCCGGCCCGGTGCTTATCGGGGAGAGGATAAACCCCACCGGTAAAAAGCGCCTTAAAAAGGCCCTTATGGAAAATGACATGGACTATATTTTAAATGAGGCCATTTCTCAGCAGGAGAAGGGAGCACATATCCTTGATGTGAATGTGGGCATACCTGATATTAACGAGAAAGATATGCTGAAGGAGGCTGTGTGCCAGATTCAGACCGTGTCCGACCTGCCTCTTCAGATCGACACTTCCAATGTGGAGGCTATGGAGGCGGCACTTAGAAGGTATAACGGCAAGGCCATGGTAAACTCCGTAAACGGCAAAATGAAGTCCATTGAAGAGGTTTTTCCTCTTGTTAAGAAATACGGCGGCCTGGTTGTGGCGCTGACACTGGACGAAAATGGGATACCAGACACGGCAGAAGGCCGTGTGAAGATTGCAGAAAAGATACTTCAAAAGGCGAAAGAGTACGGGATCGAGAAAAAAGACATAGTTTTCGACACTCTTGCCATGACTATAAGCGCGGATAGCAAAGCCGCATCAGTCTGCCTTGAGGCAATGAGGCGGATTAAATATGACCTTGGCTGCCATGTGATAGTGGGCCTTTCAAACATATCCTTCGGACTGCCATCAAGGGATGTTTTAAACGGCGTATTCTTTGCCATGGCCCTTGAAAACGGTCTCTCCGGGGCTATAATGAACCCGAACTCTTCTGAGATGATGAAGACATATTACGCCTATCGGGCCCTTAGAGGACTTGATGAAAACTGCCTTGACTATATTGAAAAGTCCGGAAGCTTTACTGAGTACAAAAGCGAGGGGAAACCTGCGCCTGATGTGAAAGAGGAGACGGAGTTCAAATCTGCCCTTCAGCGGGCAATAGTAAAGGGTCTTAAAGACCAGGCAGGGGAGATAACAAAAGAGCTTTTAAATAGCGAAAAGCCACTTAATATCGTCCAGAACGAGGTTATACCTGCCCTTGATATCGTGGGAGAGGGATTTGAAAAGTGGAGAGTTTACCTGCCCCAGCTTTTAATGAGCGCCGAGGCAGCAAAAAGCGCATTTGAGCATATAAAAAGCGCCCTGCCCCCCAAAGAGAAGCAGGACGATGATTTTCCCATCATTATCGCCACAGTTTATGGAGATATCCACGATATTGGGAAAAATATCGTAAAACTGCTCCTTGAAAATTACGGCTTTTCCGTATACGATCTTGGAAAGGACGTTCCGCCGGAGAAAATTTTAGAGGAGACAGTGAGATTAAAAGCACCATTAGTGGGCCTCAGCGCACTTATGACAACAACGGTAGCATCCATGGAAAAGACCATATGTCTTTTGAGAAAAGAGGCACCATGGTGCCGGGTTGTAGTGGGCGGCGCTGTTTTGAACAGGGAATACGCCGAGAAAATCGGCGCTGACAAATACGCAAAAGACGCCATGGAGTCAGTTCGGTATGCCGAGGAGATTAAAAATCAGGTGAAAAATAAAAAACAGCGGTAAAAAAACAGCGGCAATTAATTGCCGCTGTTTTTTTCGTTTGTTAAAAGCTGCCTTTTAGTTAATAAAGTTCGTGGCAATTTTATCCTCACGCTTCGGCATCTTTACTCCGGCCTTTTCACCGGCCTCCTTGCACTTTAAAAACCATGCCATATTCCGGCCCAGAGTTCTCATTACCTGATAGCCCTCGTCGTCCATTTTGTCATCGTATGGACTTCTGTACACCGCATTCCAGTATTTTGAGGAGATAATGGGCATCTCGCTTATGGTGTAGTATTTGTTCATCTGGTCGAAAGTGGCGGTGGTGCCGGCACGGCGGGCCGTCATGACGGAGGCGGCAGGCTTCAGATAAAAGCTCTTTTTGCCGGCGTTTCCGTCAGCGTAGAACACTCTGTCCATAAAGGCGATCATGGCGCCGTTTGCGGAGGCATAATAGACGGGGGAGCCGAATACGAATCCGTCGTATTTATCGGCGATCTCAAGAAAATCGTTTACCACATCGTCAATGACGCATTTGCCGAGAGTTTTGCAGCCGCCGCAGGCAAGGCAGCCTGAGATCGGCGCTCTTCCGATCTGGAAAATGGCGGTGTCGATACCTTCCTCGTTGAGAGTTTTTGCCACTTCGCAGAGGGCCTTGTATGTGTTGCCTTCTTTGTTAGGGCTTCCGTTTACAAGCAAAACTTTCATATTATTACCTCCGTTAAAATTATTTGCAGAAAAGCAGGATAATTACAGGTCGGTTTTTCCGAACTGAAGTATATCCGCAATACGTTTTGAGGCCAGGCCGTCCCCGTATGGGTTTGATGCCCTGCTCATTTTTTCATATTCGTCCTTATCAGTTAAAAGACGGCGAAACTCATGATATATGGTTTCTTCATCAGTGCCGGTAAGCTTTAATGTGCCGGCTTTTATGCCCTCAGGCCGCTCAGTAGTGTCCCTGAGCACAAGGACAGGCTTTCCCAGAGACGGGGCTTCCTCCTGGATACCGCCGCTGTCTGTAAGTATGAGATAGGCACGGGACAGGAAATTGTGGAAATCCAAAACATCCAGGGGCTCAATGAGCCTTATTCTGTCGCATGAGCCGAAGATCTCCTCGGCAGCGCTGCGGACAGCCGGGTTCATGTGGACGGGGTAGAGTATCTTTATATCAGGGAACTCGTCAGCCACTTTCCTGATGGCGGTGAAGATATTTCTAAGAAGCGTAAGGTTCTCGCGGCGGTGGGCGGTCATGACAACAAGTCTGCTGTCCGATGCCCACTGGAGATCCGGGTGAGTAAAATCGTCCCGCACTGTGGTTTTAAGAGCGTCGATAGCGGTATTACCAGTAACGAAAATGCTCTTAGGGTCCTTGCCCTCTCTTATAAGATTATCTTTAGCGGTCTGGGTAGGGGCGAAATTATACGCCGATACTATACCAACAGCCTGGCGATTAAATTCCTCCGGATATGGGGAGGCGATGTTATATGTCCTAAGGCCCGCCTCCACATGGCCGACTGGGATCTGCATGTAAAAACATGAGAGGGCGGCGGCGAATGTGGTTGTAGTGTCCCCGTGGACAAGAACCACATCTGGCTTTTCCGCTTTTAAAACGTCCTGAATACCCCTCATTACCCGCTCTGTAACATCAAAAAGAGTCTGGCCTGGGGTCATTATCGCAAGATTATAGTCAGGCACAACATGGAAAACGTCCAGAACCTGCTTGAGCATTTCCTTATGCTGACCCGTTACGCACACTACAGTTTCAATATTTTTTCTGCCCTTAAGCTCATTTACAAGAGGGCACATTTTTATCGCTTCCGGCCTTGTGCCGAAGACAAGCATTACTTTCATATATACACCTGCCATATTATTTATATTACGATTTTACCATTTTTTGTCCCCAAGCACAATATGTCGCAATTTTATAAAACAAAGGCGGACAGGTTCCTGTCCGCCTTTGTAAAAGTGAGGATGATGCCGTTTTACCGGTTATAAAGACTTTAATATAAAAAGTCCAAGACGGCAGGGGGAGATAGCCGTGCCGGGACAGTCATATAAGCGAAATCGCCAGCCATAAAGCGCCCATGGCAATGGCACCTAAAAGTGAAAAGAAGGCCGGGTGAATCTTCTTTTTCGGCTTTTTTGTTATGGTGTTGCGTACATAGTCATTTGCCACGTTTTTCGCCTGGCGCAGAACGTCGTTCTGGGTTACACCTTTGGAAAAGGCGTCCTCCTTTACGAGGAAAATTGCTTCATCAAATATATCCGGGTCCGGTGATTTTATAATAACTACTCTTCTTGTTATACCTTTGACCATTTCTATCGCCCCTTTAGTTTTATACAGATTCTATCCGAAAAAGCAGTTTATTAAACACCTTATTTCCTTAAATCAAAATTTACACAAATTGCCGTCATGTCGTCGTGTCTGCCGCCTACCCGCTCGCACTGGGAGGTGATTTTTTTGGCGGCATCGGACGGGGAGGAAAGGTCAGTTTCCTTTATAAAGTCCATAAGCCACTTGTCGCTGCGGCAGCAGGAGAGTATGCCGTCGCTTATTATAACGGCAGTGGAGCCGGGCTCAAAGTGCATTTTCGCAGTGTCAGGCTGGAAGTCGTCATCGGTTTTGAAGCCGGGGACGAGACTGCTGCTTTTCACCCGGACGACATTTTTACCTGATTTTATATAAGATGGGCTGGCTCCGGATTTATACATTTTTGCGCTGCCTGTAAACAGGTCGATGCACAGAAGGTCGATTGTGGCGGAATAGATGTCCGCCTCATTTTTGAGTATCATAGCGTCGGACAGGATACGGAGGGACATTTCTGGAGGAATACCGGCTCTGAGGAAAAGTTCAAGGACTCTGATTGTTGACTTGCTTATTTTTTCCGCCTCTTTACCTGTGCCGACGCCGTCAGATAAAATGACATACATAATGCCGTCGTCGGTTTTGAAGAATTTGCCGTTGTCGCCGTTATATGCGTCCTTGTCCTTGCTGAGGGAGGACACTCCTACGGAGACGCAGTATGGCTCAGCCTCAAGGACTGTAAGCCTGTCGTTTACAATGTTCTCTTTTGTGCAGAGCCTCAATGACAGCTCCTCTGACAGCTTGTCCAGCCAGCCGCTTCTTGACAGGAGGTCGTTGCAGTCTCCGAAAAATTCTATATGGAGCCTTCCAAATTTGTCCTTAAAAGCGGAGGCGCCTGCCGCCACTTCCATCTCTCTTAAAAACTTCTGGACTTTGACCTCTGTTTTTCTATCGTAGACAAGGTCGCTGCCTATCTCTGCTGAAACATTTTTAAGTATGAGATACAGATCGGCATAGTTGCTGTACGCCGCCGACAAATTCTCTTTGAACATATTTCTGTACTGGCGCTTATATATGATCGAGCGAAGCTCGCTGTTTATGGCAGAGACGAAAAGTTCAGGTTTTTCACAGTTTTCAATGAAATAATCGGGAAAATCAGAGACGGACAGGGAACCTTCCTCAAGCATTTTTGGGGTCAGGTTATTTAAAACGTCAACTGTGGTCTCATAGCCGCCGTGCCAGCAGGCGTCCATATTTTTGCAGTTACGGCATGAGATCTCCGCCGCTCTGTCAAAGACAGTTGCAACATCCTCAAGGTTGTCCCCTCCATAGAGTATCTCCTTGGAGTTGCCGCAAAGCTCTTTAAAGGCCATGGCGGTCATGTCGATTTTGTCTTTAAGATAAAGCCGAGACCGGCTGAGGCCGCCTTCCGGCACTGCGGCTGGAAACAAATTATAGTATTTATAAAGCACGCGGCTTGGTATCAGCATGAAAATTACGCTGGCGGCGAAGGCCGCGTAAAGTGATGGTATGAAATAGACGCTGCCTCTTAAAATGTAGGCGGCCAGAAGGTTTGCCAGCACATAGGACAGGGCAAATATGAGGCTTCCACGGCGGCTGAACATAGAGGAGATGATTGCGCTAAAGGCGAATACAAATGTGAAAAATGGCTCCCGGCCTGAGCATGTGTCCATTATAATGCCCATCACAAGGGCCAGTGGACATGCTTTGGTGTAGCCGCATTTGTAGCCTGTCATCATTATGAGGACAATGCCGGAAAATGCGCCAAGGTAGAGAACATTCCACAGGCAGAAATAGTTAAGTGAGGCACAGAGGGCGGATACGAGATACGCTATACTGAGGCCCTGGACCATGTCGGGATTTTTAGGTATCGGGGACAGGGCGTATCTGAAAGCATAAGATGAGAGGAAAACACAGCCAAGCTCCAGAAAGTACATGGTGAGAGACTCCATGCTGTAAATGAAAACAGTGCCTGTTATAGAGGCAGAGACAGCTATAACAGCAGGCCTGAAGTGTTTGCTGTCAGCGTGAGGGTATGTTCTCAAAAAGAAAATGGTGAGAAAGGCCAGCACTGACGAGACTATGTACCGTATATTCATTGCGTCAATGCCCCGGATAAGATAACCCAGAACCGCGCCAACCTGGGCGCAGATACCTGCAGTTCCTATACCTGATATGGAGGCAAAAGTGAAGGCGAAGGGGGAATACCCGTCGTTATAATAGAGAAATGAGAGGGAAAAGGCCATGAGGAACCTGACGGCAGGTTCCAGCACCGCGGTATTTTTAATGGAGGAAATCACCGCCGAGGTTTTCCCCAAAAAAGCATCGGAAATATATGTATTCCTGTTTTTAGTATCTTTGGTTGTCACAAGCATCTACCTTTCAAGTTTTGTCTTGGTTTTAAGACAAGTATAAGGCGAGCATACTGAAAAACAGGTCATATAGTGTATGGTAAAAATTAAAATTTGTTCCAAAAAAACAGTGAAAATTTGCTATAATTGACAGAAAATACGGAAAATGATATAAAATGATATAAATAAAAAAGAGCGGACAGATTTCTGTCCGCTCTTTTTGAAATTTAAAGACAAATTACATAGGCTTGGAAGCGTTGATCTTGATGCCAGGGCCCATTGTGGAAGCTGTAACGCAGCTTCTGATGTACTGACCTTTAGCAGCAGCAGGTTTTGCTCTGTTGATGGCGCCGATAAGAGTGTTGTAGTTGTCAACAAGCTTTTCTGTGCCGAAGGAAACCTTGCCGATAGGGCAGTGGATGATGTTGGATCTGTCAAGACGATACTCAATCTTACCAGCCTTAGCGTCCTTAACAGCCTGAGCAACGTTAGGTGTAACAGTGCCGGACTTCGGGGACGGCATGAGACCCTTAGGACCAAGTACTCTACCGAGACGGCCAACGATACCCATCATGTCAGGGGAAGCGATAACAACGTCGAAATCGAAGAAGTTTTCTTTCTGGATACGCTCAACCATATCCATACCGCCTACATAGTCAGCGCCAGCCTCTTTAGCCTCGTCATAGCGCTCTTCTTTGCAGAATACCAGAACGCGAACGTCTTTACCTGTACCGTGTGGGAGAACAACGGCGCCACGTACCTGCTGGTCAGCATGACGGGAGTCAACACCCAGCTTAACATGGAGCTCAACTGTCTCGTCGAACTTTGCCTTGGAAGCCTTTATAAGAAGGTCGAAAGCTTCTGCTGGTTCGTAGAGGTTGCTCTTTTCAATGAGCTTTGCGCTCTCTTTATAATTCTTTCCTCTGAACATACGCTTACGCCTCCTCTACAACGATACCCATGCTGCGTGCTGTACCTGCGATCATGCTCATAGCTGCCTCGATACTGCCAGCATTAAGGTCATTCATTTTTGTCTCTGCGATCTTCTGGAGATCTTCTTTGCTGATCTTTGCTACCTTGTCTCTCTGTGGAACGCCGGAACCTTTTTCAATGTTGCAAGCCTTCTTGAGAAGAACTGCGGCAGGAGCGGACTTTGTAACAAAAGTAAAGCTTCTGTCAGCATAAACTGTGATTACAACAGGGATGATAAGACCCATGTCGTTTTTTGTTCTTTCATTGAATTCCTTGGTGAAAGCGCCGATGTTGATACCATGCTGACCAAGGGCAGGGCCTACAGGTGGTGCCGGTGTAGCTTTACCTGCAGGAATCTGAAGTTTGATAATTCCTGTAACTTTCTGTGCCACTTTCGTGATCCTCCTAATATAAATGTGGTTGCATACCGTAAGGTATGATTTTGGCGGGATTAAAAAACCCCTCCCACTTTGCCGGCATTGCCGGCTAAACGATCTCTCGTTTATTTCAAATTATTTCATTTGCTCGATCTGATCAAGTTCCAGATCGACAGGTGTTTCGCGTCCGAACATGGATACGATAACACGCACATGAGTCTTGTCCGCTGAGATCTCATCCACCGTACCGATAAAACCTTCAAGTGGGCCGTCTGTGATCTTAACGGAATCGCCAACATCGAAGTCCACAACGACCTCGTGCTTTTCAACGCCCAGAGCCAGTATCTCTTCATCAGACAGGGGAACGGCCTTGTTGCCAGAACCTACAAAACCGGTGGCGCCGCGCACATTACGTACAAGGTGCCAGCTCTCGTCGGTCATGACCATTTTAACAAGGACATAGCCCGGGAAAACCTTTCTCTCCACAGTTTTTGTCTGGGAGTCAGAGATTTCAGTAACAGTCTCCATAGGGACGTTTACTTCAAGAATAAGATCTCTCATTTTTCGGTTTTCCGCTGATTTGATGATTGTATCGGCAACAGCGTTTTCATAACCGGAATAGGTATGGACTACATACCATTTAGCTTCTTCTGCCATGGCAACTCCTTAATGGAAAATGGCGATTATAAGCTGAACGCCTCTTGAAGCAATCTGGTCAAATGCCCAGATTACAACAGCACTGCACATGATGACAGTGAGAGCCACAAAGGTGTTGTTGAGCACCTGGCTCCTTGTAGGCCAAACAACTTTCTTGAGCTCACTTCTAAGCTCACGGAACCATCTTCCGATCCTGCTGAACAGACCGTTGGACTTCTTCGCAGACTTGGACTCAGACTTTGCAGCCTTGTTTTCTTCGTTAGCCATTTTTTACATCCTTTCGTACTTTTGAAACTTACTTTGTTTCAGTATGCAGGGTGTGCTTACGGCAGAAAGGACAATACTTGTTGAGTTCAAGACGATCCGGTGTGTTCTTCTTGTTCTTCATTGTGTTGTAGTTCCTCTGCTTGCATTCATTGCATCTGAGTGTAACTTTTACGCGCATCTCGGCACCTCCAATTCAATTGCCTCCCTGTATAATTTTGCAGATTTGGGTAAAAATTTGCACAGCAAAATAACCCATCTGCCGACAGGTGAAATTAGTATACCACATGAAAAAGGTAAGGTCAATAAAAAAGTTTAAAAAATATTGTATTTTTTCACTATTTGCTTTACTATATATGTGAATTTATTGAGATTTTGAAGTGGAGAGATTTTTATGAGAGTACTTGCTGTTGATTATGGAGACCAGAGGACGGGAATTGCCGTCTCGGACGCCATGGGCTTTCTTGTGGGACGGGCCTGGACGGTGAACGAGTGGAACCCGGAGAGGATGGCTGACATTATAGCGGAGGAGGCCCAAAGCTGCGGGGCAGAGCGGATAGTTTTGGGCTACCCGAAAAATATGGACGGTACTGTAGGACCAAGGGCTGAAAAATGCGCCGAGTTTAAAAAGCTCATTGAGAGCAAATGCTCCATACCTGTTTTTCTGTGGGACGAGCGGCGCACAACAGTTGACGCCCACAGGATACTCTCTGAAAACGGCCGCCACGGGAAAAAGAGAAAGCAGACTGTTGACGCTGTTGCGGCATCTCTTATTCTGGAGGGGTATCTTCAGACCCTGAGCTAATATTTAAGTCCGGCCATTTAAAGCCCGGGACGAAAGATAAGGGCGTGAAAACGCCCTTTAATAATGTGAGCATATGGCGCCTGGAGGCCTTGGTAAACAAAAAAACCACTGTCAATGACAGTGGTTTTTCTTCTTATTTTACAAGTTTTTCTCCGACTTTGTATACGTCTCCGGCGCCTACGGTGATTATGAGATCACCGGGCTGGGCGATGGACCTAAGCTCATTTTCAAGCTCGTCAAAGGTCTTAAAATATTTTGCGCCGTCGATTTTGTCGGCAATGTCTTTTGAAGAGATGCCAATTGTGTTTTTCTCCCTTGCGGCGTATATTTCAGCCAGCATTACCCGATCCGGCCGTTTAAGCTGGGCAACGAAATCGTCAAACAATGCCTTTGTGCGGGTATATGTATGAGGCTGGAAAGCCACGATAACCCGATTATATCCCAGATTCAAAGCGGAGTCCAGCAGGGCCTTCAGTTCGCCTGGGTGATGGGCATAGTCGTCATAAACATCGGCCCCGGCGTATGTGCCTTTAAATTCAAAGCGCCGTCCTGCCCCAGAGAAGGAGAGAAGACCATCTGTAACAGCCTCTGGGGAGACACCCAGACAGATGGCGCCGCAGGTGGCGGCAAGTGCGTCCACAATATTGTGGCGTCCTGGCACATTTAAAACAACATGGGTGAAAAGCTCACCTTTATAGTAGATATCAAAAGAAGAGTGCTTGTCGTGGCATTCAATGTTGTCAGCGTATACATCGGCGTTTTTCGTGGTGGCGCTGAAAGTGATAACATCTCTTTCGATGCCAGCTATCGCGTCAACGGCGTTTTTGTCGTCAGCGTTTACTATGACATGGCCGGTCTTTTCAGGAACCAGAAGGGCAAACTGCCGGAAGGAGGATTTTATATCCTCAATGTCCTTGAAAAAGTCAAGATGGTCAGTGTCAATGTTCAGTATAACGGCGATAGTAGGGGAGAAGCTGAGAAAAGAGTTAAAATACTCGCATGACTCAAGAATGATAGTATCCCCTTTGCCCACACGGTAACCGGATTTTATCATTGGCAAAACGCCGCCGATCATAACGGTTGGGTCTCTGCGGGCACTCATGAGAATATGGGTGGCCATAGAGGTGGTTGTGGTCTTGCCGTGAGTTCCTGATATGCACAGGGCGTTTTCATAATTGCGCATAATGAAGCCCCATGCCTCAGCACGCTCAAAAACAGGTATGCCCGCGTCTCTGGCGGCTTTTATTTCCGGATTGTCGTCATGTGCCGCGGCAGTACGGATAAGATAGTCCGCCCCGGCGATATTTTCGGCGCTGTGTCCGATCTTGATATCCATGCCCATGGCACGCATGGATTTTACAGCATCGCTGTCATTGATATCAGAACCGGAGATTTTGACGCCGGCGTCATGGAGTACGATGGCAAGGGGGGACATTGATACGCCGCCGATGCCTACAAGGTGGCCGTGAGAGCCGGGCTTTATATACTTTTTAAGTTCATTCATTACTGATTCTTTCATATCTGCTCCTGAAAATAGAATCCTCCGGCAGAATATGTTATAATGTATGGGAAAACACAAAAATCCAGCGGAAGATCCGTATATATTTTTTATTATGGCCTATTTTATAAAGGCTTTAGCAAAAGCATATATTATTGGCGCTATCCCGTCTAAGATAAGGGATAGGGCAAAATCTATGTAATTATAATATTATTGCTCTGATATTACAATAGAAATATTGTTTTTTTTGTCGCATTTTCCAGCGGAAAATGAAAAATTTTCAGGACAAAACCCGCCTGTGGGTAGTCCTGCGGGCATAATGGAGAAGAAAAAATGGGAAAATATTCCGTTCCTAACTATGTAACTTATATCCTGACGGAAATCGAAAAGGCGGGACATAGGGCATATCTTGTGGGAGGCTGCGTCAGGGATATGGTAATGGGCAGGCGCCCTTCCGACTGGGATATCGCCACTTCGGCCCTTCCCGACAAAACAGCAAAAATTTTCAAAAAAGCTATCCCAACCGGGGTAAAATACGGGACTGTTACAGTATTTTATGGTGGCGGCAAGGCGGAGGTTACAACACTGCGCCGGGAAAATGAGTACTCCGACGCCAGACGGCCCGACAGTGTGGATTTCGTTTCGGATATAGAAGAGGACCTATCAAGGCGGGATTTTACGGTAAACGCCATGGCTATGGACATTTTGGGAAATATTATCGATCCATTCGGCGGAAGAGAGGATATCAGGCAAAGAGTAATCCGCTGCGTGGGAGACCCCAAAAGGCGGTTTTCAGAGGACGGACTCAGAATGATGAGGGCGGTACGGTTTTCAGCAAAGCTTGGCTTTGATATTGACCATGATACGGTATCGGCAATTTTGGAAAACGCGCCTCTTATGGAGCACATAAGCGCTGAGCGGATAAGAGACGAGCTTTTAAAGGCTCTTATATCAAAGCAGCCGGAAAAGGCGGGACTTTTTATTAAATACCGCCTTTTAGAAAGGTTTCTTTCAAAATCCGGCGCCATGGCTGCCGGCACTGTCCTGACCGCCGGCGGCACAGGGGATTTTTCCGGTCTGAGGCGGATTAGAAGCGGGTATGGCGAGAGAGCGGCTGCATTTGCCGGACTGCTTATTAAAAAAGGCCTTATAAAAGACGGACAGGAGTTTTTTATGAGCCTGCGCTTTTCAAAGAGCGAGGCGAAACTCTGGGGCAACGCCGCCAAAATTGGGGCGGAAGATGGAAAATGGGACGATGTGTCCATAAAAAATTTACTTAATAAATACGGCAGGGAGGCGGTATTGCTATCCTGTCATGTAAATAGGGTAATCTATGGTAAAAATCCCACAAGGCTTGTTAAACGGGTACTTGATTCTGGTCAGTGCTGGAATGCCGGTATGCTGGATATCGGGGGAGCGGACCTTGAGAAGATGGGATTTCGAGGCAGGCAGATCGGCTTCTGCCTTGAAAAGCTTACGGCTATCGTGATACAATCACCTCAGATGAATGAAAGAGAGATCTTGGCCACAATGGCCATGGAGATAAGAGACGGCATAAAAACGGAGGTTTAGAAATGGTAGTAATCGACAGGGAAAAATGTATCGGCTGCGGCCAGTGCGCGAGGGACTGTTTTGCCATGATACTCGATGTAAAAGACGGCAAAGCTGAAATTAAGGATGGGCACTGTATAGAGTGTGGACACTGCGTGGCGGTGTGCCCAATGGGAGCTGTATCTCTTGAGGGATATGATGACGAGAAGATTATCCCACTTAAGGATATGGACTATGATATCGACCCCCAGGTATATCTGAATTTCATAAGGGCCACAAGGACTGTAAGGCAGTTTAAGGATAAGAAAGTCGAAAAAGAAAAGATAGAGATGATGCTTGAGGGAGCAAGATACTCCCCGACAGGCGGAAACCTTCAGAATGTAAGATACATCGTCCTTCAGGATGAGACTGAAAAGTTTAAAAAAGAGGCTGAAGAGGAGCTTTACGAGGCGGCAAAAGAGGTACTTAAAGGCCCTGACGCAAATAATATGCACCTTTACGCAGGCCTTTGGAAAAAGATGTATGAAGAGGATATAGACAGACTCTTTTACGGCGGCGGCACAGTTGTGTGCACTGTAAGTAATGCTCAGATACCCGGTACACTCACCGCGGCCAGAATTGAGGAGATGGCCTATATGATGGGCCTTGGCGTCTGCTACTGCGGATTTTTCTGCCGGGCTGTAAACGGCAGCGAAAAGCTTCGCCAGAAACTTGGCATGAAAGACGATGAGCAGATGGTCTGCGCCCTTGTGCTGGGTTATCCTGACGTCCGCTTCCAGAGGACAGTTCCAAGGAAAAAGGCAGATATAAATTGGCTGTGAGCTTTTAAAAAGTGAAGCGGCGGGAAAAACCTGAAAACTTAAAAAGAAAAGCGCCCAGTATGGGCGCTTTTTCATTTTTTGATATGGCGGTGTATACAATTTACACATTTACGGCAGAATATTTTTATACATCTTTTTTTAATGGATTTTGCGACTTTTCTCTACACATATTGACAAATTACGGCGCTGTATGATAAAATACAAGCGAATTTGAAAGGGTCTATTTTCAGGGTCTTTTCAAAGCAATTATTCTGGACCACTCTCCTTTGAGTCGAGGTCGTACGGACGGCCGGGTCCACTTCCGGGCGGCAGCCTTTGCGTTGCCTTATTGATTGAGTTGGTAACTCAAATTTTATAAGTAGGTTACTTAATAACCGAAATGCGCCTGTGCGCGAATTTGTGAAACGGTCAATAAGAGTAGTAAAGTATAATTGCTATTATGGACTCTGATCATCCCGTATTGTCTGAGAATCATGTTCCGGGTACCTTGCCGCCTGGGCGAAAACATCGGCATTTTTTTAAAAATGTCTGTTTCTGCCGCGTAGGGTAATTGGAGCTTTTTTGAAGTGACAAACGCAAGTTGTGCATGCGCACAGCTTGCGTTTTTTGATTTTCTGGTAGCCAGGGGGAGGGAAAGCAAATGAATAAAATTCTAACCCATCTGGATCAGAGCCGCGCTCCTATATACGAGGCTCTGGAGCACTTTAGAAAAATGCGGGTGGTCCCCTTTGATGTGCCGGGACATAAGCGTGGCAGGGGCAACCCGGAGCTTACCGCCTTTTTGGGAAAGCAGTGCGTGGGCGTAGATGTAAACAGTATGAAGCCGCTGGATAATCTCTGTCATCCTGTTTCGGTAATCAGAGAGGCGGAGGAACTTGCAGCCGACGCTTTCGGTGCGGCCCATGCTTTTTTGATGGTGGGCGGTACTACAAGTTCTGTCCAGAGTATGATCCTTACAGCGTGTAAGCGTGGGGACGAGATAATACTTCCGAGAAACGTACACAAAAGCGTTATTAACGCCTTGGTACTCTGCGGCGCCATACCGGTCTATGTAAACCCGGAGGTTGACCAGAGACTGGGTATCTCTTTAGGTATGCAGAGAGAGCAGGTTAAAAAGGCCATCTCTGAGCACCCCAACGCTGTGGCGGTACTTGTAAACAACCCTACATATTACGGGATTTGCAGCGATCTGCGTGCAATCGTCAAGATGGCACACGAGGCAGGTATGCTCTGCCTTGTGGACGAGGCTCACGGTACACATTTCTATTTTGGAAGTGGCCTGCCTGTTTCCGCTATGGAAGCTGGTGCTGACATGGCCTCAGTATCCATGCATAAAAGCGGCGGCAGCCTTACCCAGTCAAGCCTTCTGCTTGTTGGGCCAAATGTCCACGCCGGCTATGTGCGCCAGATAATAAATCTCACCCAGACCACATCGGCAAGCTACCTTTTAATGTCCAGTCTTGATATCAGCCGGAGAAATCTTGCCCTCAGAGGCAATCAGGTATTTCATCAGGTAGCGGACATGGCGGAGTATGCCCGGCAGGAGATAAACGCCATAGGCGGCTATTACGCCTTCGGCAGAGAGCTTATGAACGGAAATTCCGTTTTTGACTTTGACACCACGAAACTTAGTGTACACACTCTTGATATCGGCCTTGCCGGCATTGAGGTTTACGATATACTCCGTGATGAATACGACATTCAGATTGAGTTCGGAGACATAGGAAACATCCTGGCATACCTGTCTATGGGAGACAGACCTCAGGAACTTGAGAGACTTGTGAGCGCCCTTGCGGAGATACGCCGCAGGTACCAGACTGACGGTACCGGTCTTCTCAGCCAGGAGTACATTGACCCTGAGGTTGTAATAAGCCCACAGGAGGCTTTCTACGCAGACAAAGTCAGCGTGCCTCTGGAGGACAGCGAGGGCAGAGTTTGTACTGAGTTTGTAATGTGCTATCCTCCCGGAATACCACTTCTGGCCCCGGGCGAGCGTATTACAGGCGAAATACTTGAGCATATTAAATACGCCCGGGAAAAAGGGTGCAGCATGACCGGCCCTGAGGACCCGGAGATAAGGAGGCTGAACGTACTGGTATGATTGGAGACAGAAATATGGAGATGTGGTTCAGCGAGTTCCACACCCCGGACGTAAAATACAGCATTCGCGTAAATAAGCACCTGTACTCAGAGCAGAGCGACTTCCAGCGTATAGATATTTTCGAGACGCCGGAGTTCGGCCGAGTACTGACACTAAACAGCAAGATAATGCTCACAGAGCGGGACGAGTTTGTCTACGACGAGATGATAACCCATGTGCCCATGGCGGTACACAAGGGGATAAAGGACATTCTTGTCATCGGCGCCGGAGACGGCGGCGTTGTCCGTGAGCTTACAAGATATGACAGGGTTGAGAGAATCGACCTTGTTGAGATGGACCCCCAGGTTGTTGAGGCCTGCCGGACTTATCTTCCAAGCAACGCCTGCAGGCTGGACGACAGACGTGTCCACATCTATTTTGAAAACGCACTGAAATTCATTCGCAGAAGACAGGCGGCATACGACCTTATTATCGTTGACTCCACGGACCCATTCGGCCCGGCTGAGGGATTTTTCACTCTTGAGTTTTACGGAAGCTGCTACAATGCCCTCCGTGAGGACGGCATAATGGTAAACCAGCAGGGCAGCCCATTTTATACTGAGGACGCTAACGCCATGCAGCGCAGCCATAAGCGTATTGTCAGCACATTCCCAATAAGCAGGGTATACCAGGCCCACATACCGACGTATACGGCAGGTTACTGGCTTTTCGGCTTTGCCAGCAAGGTATACCACCCAATAGACGATCTTGATGTTGAGGCATGGCAGACCCTTAATCTGCACACAAGATACTATACGCCAAGGCTCCATGTTGGGGCTTTCTGGCTGCCGGCCTTTCTTGAAGAAATGCTGGAGGAGGTGGAGAAGTAAATGCTCCAGCCGAATATTGAAAATTTCATAGGCTGCGACGCTGGCTATGAAGAGGCGAAAATCGTAATTTTCGGCGCGCCATTTGACTCCACCACAAGCTTCAGACCGGGCGCCAGGTTCGGCCCGCCGGCAATGCGCCATGAGAGCTTCGGCCTTGAGACATACAGCCCATATCAGGACTATGACCTTACAGACTGCGCCGTTTTCGACAGCGGCGATATTGAGCTGTGCTTCGGAAGCTCCCAGATTGCCCTTGGGGATATTGAGGGCCGGGCAAACGAGATTTTTGAAGACGGGAAAATGCCCATACTTTTAGGTGGCGAGCACCTTGTAACATTAGGCGCTGTCCGTGGGGCAGTAAAAAAATACCCTGATCTTCACATTATACATTTTGACGCACACGCGGACTTGAGAGACGACTATCTGGGCGCAAAATTGAGCCACGCCTGCGTTATCCGCCGATGCCATGACATTTTAGGAGACGGCAGGATACACCAGTTCTGCATAAGAAGCGGGGACAGGGAGGAATTTTCTTTCGCAAAATCCGGCCATACGGATATGCACCCATTTAATTTCGACGGTCTTGAAGAGACTGTTGAGACTCTTATTAAAGAGAAAAAACCAATATATTTCACAATCGACCTTGACTGCCTTGACACATCGGTCTTCCCTGGAACGGGAACGCCGGAGGCTGGAGGCGTAAACTTTATGGAGCTTTTAAAGGCCATAATTACAGTCTGCCGGGGAAATGTAATCGCCGCTGACGTAAATGAGCTTGCGCCGATGCTGGATAGTAGCGGAGTTTCAACCGCCACTGCATGCAAGGTACTTAGGGAACTTTTGATAGCAATTTATAAAAACATGAATTAAAAACGGAGGGTGAAGACAAATGAGCAGAGTTCTTGTTATCGGCTGCGGAGGCGTGGCCTCTGTTGCAATCCACAAATGCTGTCAGGTGAGCGAGGTTTTCACCGAGCTCTGTATCGCAAGCCGCACAAAATCCAAATGCGACAAGCTGGCAAAGGAGCTTGAGGGAAAGACAAAAACAAAAATAACCACCGCCCAGGTGGACGCTGACGATGTTAAGCAGGTCGTTGACCTTATAAAGTCATACAAGCCTGACCTTGTTATGAACATCGCCCTGCCTTATCAGGACCTTACAATCATGGACGCATGCCTTGAGTGCGGCGTCAACTATATGGACACGGCAAACTATGAGCCGGAGGATACTGACGACCCCCAGTGGCGTGCAATTTACGAAAAGCGCTGCAAGGAAGCAGGATTTTCCGCATATTTCGATTACAGCTGGCAGTGGGCGTACAGAAAGAAATTTGAGGACGCCGGCCTTACTGCACTTCTCGGCTGCGGCTTTGACCCGGGCGTAACTCAGGCTTACTGCGCATACGCCAAGAAGCACGAGTTTGACACTATCGACACAATCGATATTTTAGACTGCAACGGCGGCGACCACGGCTATCCATT
>CALXGH010000045.1 GCA_944387845.1 uncultured Oscillospiraceae bacterium | reverse complement strand
GTCGGCGATTGCCATTGCGGCGATCTCGCCGCCGGTGAGGACGAAATCTCCAAGGGATATCTCCTCGTCAACGCAAAGGTCTATAAACCTCTGGTCAACGCCCTCATAGTGGCCGCAGACTAAAATTATATGGTCATAGTCCCGTTTAAGACGCTTTGCCGTCTCCTGGGTGTAGACAGAGCCGCAGGGGGACATGAAAATTGTGTGGACATGGCCGCCGGACTCATCGCATATATGCTTCCAGCAGTCGTAAAGAGGCTGGGCCTGCATTACGCAGCCCCGGCCGCCGCCGTATGGATAGTCGTCCACCTGCTTCTGCTTGTTTGTTGTATAGTCTCTTATCTGGTGGCACTTTATTTCTATATAACCCCGCTCCTGTGCCCGGCCGATTATGCTCTCGGACATTACGGCGTTTATGGAGTCAGGGAACAGTGTCATTATGTCTATTTTATACATTTTACATACCTTCCAGAAGGGTAAGCTTTATATAACCCCCGTCAATATCTATCTCTTTCACAAAAGGTCCGTTTGCAGGAACAAGAATCTCTCTTTCTGCCTTTATGACATAAATATTTCCCGCAGGGTTTTCCATAATATCAGTAAGGGTTCCAATTTCATCTCCTGTCTCAAAGTCAAGAGCTTTAAGACCAATAAGGTCCTGAAGGAAGAAGGCCCCGTCCTCAAGAGGCACATCGTCCCTGTTTATAAAAACAAGCTTGATTTTCAGCCTCAGGGCCGAGTCCATATCGGCCACCCCCTCAAGAGAGGCTATTACAAAGCTTTTATGGACCCTTGCAGAGACAATTTTAACTGGACTGCCGTCTATATATAAAGTTTTGATTTTGCGGAAAAACTCCGGCGCGTCCGTCCATGGGTCGATTTTCACTTCGCCACGGATCCCGTGGGTATTTATTATTTTTCCCGCTTCCAAAAACTGTTTTCTCATAGTAAAAAACCTCATAAAAAGTGCAAATGGGGAGTGCCGAACGCAGTCCCCATAAACACCGTATTAGTCAACAATATCCACGCTGACACGTTTGCCCTGTCTCTGGGCAACAGAGCGCATCAAAATGCGTATCTCTTTTGCTATCTTGCCGTAGCGGCCGATTACCTTGCCCATATCGCTGGGGGCAACTTTAAGCTGGAAGACGATTTCATCCTCTTCCTCACGTTCCGTGATCTGCACTTCGTCGGGATTATCAACCAGATTTTGCGCGATATAAAGTAGTAGATCCTTCATGGAAAATTATCCTCCCTTAGAGAGCGCCAGCTTTTTTGAGCAGTGCTCTTGCTGTATCTGTTGGCTGTGCGCCGTTCTTGATCCAGTACTGTGCGCGCTCAACGTCGATTTTGATCTCAGCAGGGTCGGAGATTGGGTTATAAACACCGATTTCCTCAATAAATCTGCCGTCGCGTGGGAAATGGGAGTCAGCAACTACAACTCTGTAATAAGGGTTTTTCTTTGCGCCCATTCTGCGAAGTCTGATTTTGACCATTTTGTGTCACCTCCATGCGTAGATAAAAATTATTTATTAGCAAATATCCTTTGTGATATTAGACTACCTTTTGAAGAAGGGATTTTTCCCTCTGCCAATTTTCTGCCTTTTGCCGAACATTGCGGGCATTTTGCCTTTGCTCATTGATCTTGTCAGCTGCTGCATCATCTCAAACTGCTTTAAAAGCTTATTTACATCGGAGACGGTGGTGCCGCTGCCGGCGGCGATCCTTTTCTTACGGCTGCTGTTTAAAATCGATGGGTTATCCCGCTCTTTAGGGGTCATTGACTGGATTATGGCGCCAGTCTTTGTAAATGCCTTCTCGTCAAACTTGGCGTTTTTAAGAGCGCCGGCGTTGACACCAGGCATCATGGCGGCGATATCTTCCATGCCCATGGATTTATACTGCTGAAGCTGGTCATAAAAATCATCAAGGGTGAATTTGTTTGCCCTTATTCTCGCTTCAAGCTCCTGGGCCTTTTTCCGGTCGATATTCTGCTCGGCCTTTTCGATAAGAGTGAGAATGTCGCCCATACCAAGGATTCTCGATGCCATACGGTCAGGGTGGAAGACCTCGATTGCGTCGAGCTTTTCACCGGTACCGATGAATTTTATCGGCTTTCCTGTAACGGCCCTGACTGAAAGGGCAGCGCCGCCCCTTGCGTCGCCGTCCAGCTTTGTGAGCATTACGCCGGTGATGTCAAGAGCCTTGTCAAATGCCTCAGCGGCGTTAATGGCGTCCTGACCGGTCATGGCGTCAACCACGAAAAGTATCTCGGCAGGGTTTACAGCATCTTTTATATTTTTAAGCTCATCCATCAGCGCCTCGTCTACATGGAGACGGCCGGCGGTATCGATGAACACAATATCGTTTCCGTGCTTTTTAGCGTGCTCTATTGAGGCTTTGGCGATTTCAACAGGGTCCCCGGCGCCCATCTGGAAAACTGGGATGTCAAGCTGTGCGCCAACTGTCTGAAGCTGAGTTATTGCAGCGGGACGGTATACATCGCAGGCCACAAGAAGCGGTCTCTTGCTGCCCTGGCGGCGGACAAGAGATGCAAGCTTTGCGCCGTTTGTTGTCTTACCGGCGCCCTGAAGGCCAACCATCATTACTACCGACGGGGATTTTGAGGAGATGTTTAGCTTCTCCGCTGTGCCGCCCATAAGGAAGGCAAGCTCCTCGTTTACTATTTTAATTACCATCTGGGCCGGGGTAAGGCTCTCTAAAACCTCACTTCCAAGAGCACGGATGGTTACTATCTTTACAAAGTCCTTAACTACCTTGTAGTTAACATCGGCCTCCAGCAGCGCAAGGCGCACTTCACGCATGGCTTCTTTTATGTCGTTTTCGGAAAGGCGCCCTTTTCCACGGAGTTTTTTAAATGTGGAATTGAGTTTGCCGGATAAACTTTCAAATGCCATGTGATCTAGCCTTGCAAGTTTTCTACTTTTTCCGCGGCCATTTCCGCGGTTTTTCTAACTTCGCCATTGGATATGTCAATTATATGCCGAAGGTCATTTTCAATTGAACTTATGTCCGACTGCATTTTAAGAAAGCGGCTGACAATGCCGGTTTTGGATTCGTAGTCTTTTAAAATATGCTCGGCCCGCATAATAATATCCCGCACGCCCTGGCGGGATATGTCAGCCTGCTCGGCGATTTCAGAAAGAGACAGATCATCGTTATAGTAGAGGTCAAAATAGTACCTCTGTTTCTCCGTCAAAAGATCGCCGAAGAAATCGTAAAGCATTGTCATTTCCAATGTTTTATCGTCCATAGGTCCCCCTGTGTAAAGTAAAATTACTTTACAGGCAAGATAATATCCCATTTGACCGCCGCTGTCAAGCATTTTTTCGGAATATTTACCATATTTTTCGGGAAAGATTATCCTATATCAAAATAAGTCCGGAGTTTTTGGCCCCGGATGAAATTTGGAGAAGATACATGGATATGGAAAAAAACACGGGCCTTGTAAAAGAGATGGTCTCTTTTGGCGAAGAGGCCGGAAAAATTGAAAAATCAGGGAAGAATGCCAGACCTAAAGGCATTTACAGAGATATTTTATACAGTATTAAAAAGATAAGAGAGCATATCGCTGATATCCGGGGAAAAACAGATTTGAAACCGGGTCAGATATGGCTCCTTGACAACTGGTACATCGCCGACGGGGCGGGAGTGCAGTCATCACGCCGGTTTAAGGACGCCGGCGCCCTGCCTCTGTCTAAAGACGGGGAAATTTTCGTGTTCCGCCTGGCAGGGGAAATGCTGAAATTCACTGACTGCCGGGTAAACGAGAGGGCCCTGTCATCTTACCTGGCCGGGGTCCAGGACTCCGCTCCACTTACGGAGGAGGAGCTATACATGTTCATGCCCTCACTTCAGGCCCAGCTTGTTCTGCGCCTTGGGGCTCTGTGCCTTGAAAATGCCGGTGAGAGTGAAAAAAGTGAAAATATTTTCAAAAACATCTTTACCTCCATGGGCTTTCTTGACGGGTACGACAGCTCGGCCCTTATGGAGAGGGTGAACATCACAGAGTATATCCTCTCAAAGGACCCTGCCGGGGTATATAAAAACATGGACGAGCGCACAAGGCACATGTACAGAGCGGAAGTCTCCCGGCTGGGAAAGAAAAACGGCATGAGCCAGATAAAGTGCGCCGAAAAGATACTCTCCCTTTCTGAAAAAGAGGGCTGCCATGTGGGGGAATTTATCTTCACAAGACCCCTGGGAGAAAAAAAGAGGGAAAAGACAGGCTTAGGATATATACTCTCACACCTTATTCCCGCCGTGGCGGCGGATACGATTTTAAGTATATATTTTAAAAGTCCCGCCCTTTTTTTCCTGTGTTTTCTGCCAATATGGGAGATTTTTAAAAACATCGCAGATTTTATAATACTAAAGACCACGGGGCCCAAGTATCTGCCCCGGCTTGACCTTAAAAAGGGGATACCTGAGTGTGGCAAGACCCTTTGCGCCGTGTCCCTTATGCTCTCCGGGCCGGACAGGGACAGGCAGAACATTAAAAACCTTGGGAAAATGGCCATAACTAACGAAAACGCCGGGGAGAATTTGAATTTTGCCATTTTGGCGGATCTTCCCGAATCCAATGAAAAACTCAGCGACAAGGACAAGACTTTTATCGCCGGGGCGCTTAGTGAGATAGAAAAGCTAAATAAAAAGGGCCGGGGCCAGTTTTTCCTTTTTATAAGGCCCAGAAAATACAACAAATGCTCCGGCCGCTACATGGGATATGAGCGAAAGCGGGGGGCCATATCCGCCCTTGTGGACTATCTTATTTTGGGTAAAGACAGTGAGATTAAATGCCTGGGCGGGGATTCAGACAGGCTTTCCGGCACGAAATATATAATCGCCCTTGACGCCGACACCACTCTTGGGGCCGGGGAGGCCACAGAGCTTGTGGGGGCGGCGCTGCACCCTTTAAATATACCTGTTTTGGATGAAAAACGAAAAAGAGTCGTAAAAGGCGCCGGCATAATCCAGCCCAGAATATCGGTAAAACTTGAGGCGGGGGCAAAGTCCCTCTTTTCAAAAGTCTTTGCCGGCGCCGGGGGCACTGACCCGTACGGCAGTTTGTCATCTGACATATACCAGGATGTCTACGACTCCGGCACATTTAACGGCAAGGGACTTATTAACATTTCCGCATACAAAACCTGCCTTGACGGGGTATTTCCGGAAAACACCGTACTGTCCCACGACTTTCTTGAGGGCTCGTACCTTAAAACGAAATTCGCCGGGGATATTGAGTTTTCCGACGGCTACCCATTTAAGGTGCTGTCATACTACTCAAGAGAGCACAGATGGATAAGAGGGGATTGGCAGAACTGTCTGTGGCTTGGAAAATATGTAAAAGATGAAAAAGGCAGTAAAAGGGAAAATCCTCTTACTCTCCTTGACAAGTGGAAAATTATAGACAATATGCGCCGGAGCGCTACCCCGGCGGTAAATTTCCTGTCTATATTTTTCGGACTTCTTATAGGCAGCGGGATAATGGCCGTCTGGGGCATAGCTGGGCTTTTTGCCCTCCTGACAGGGCCTTTTATCGCCATGGGGGACATGGCGGCATCCCGTGTCTATTCCGGAGACGAGCGGTACCACGGGCCTGTGATCTTCGGCCTGAAGGGTGCCCTGTACAGGCTCCTGTTTAATCTGAGCTTTCTGCCTTACGAGGCGTATATCTGCCTTGGAGCCATACTGACGGCAGTATACAGAATGACTATAAGCCACAAAAATATGCTCTCATGGGTAACATCTGCCGACGCGGAGTTTTTCTCCCAGGGCTCCCTTTTAGGCCACTATTTTAAAATGGCGGTATCGCCAATATCAGGGGCCGTTCTTATAATCTTCGCCGGCCCCGCCGCCCTGCCGGCAGGGGTACTGTGGGCCGCTGCCCCGGCGATAGCTTATGTTATAAGCCGGATATCTGAGGAGAAAAGGAATATCAGCGATGAGAGCAGAGATTATCTTCTCAGGCAGGGAGAGCTTATATGGAAGTTTTTCAGTGAGAATATAAACGAGAAAAACAATTATCTGCCGCCGGACAATGTGCAGCTTGACCCGGCGGTGGGCACAGCCTACAGAACATCGCCCACGAATATCGGCTTTGCAATTTTATCCTGCCTTGGTGCGGCGGATCTTGGTATAACAGACGAAGATACGGCCTTTTCATACATTGAAAAGATGATAAACTCCGTTTTGGGCCTTGAAAAGTACAAAGGCCACCTTTACAACTGGTACGACACCAAGACAGGCAGCGTTATGGCGCCGGAGTATATCTCAACTGTTGACAGCGGAAATTTTCAAGGGGCACTTATCGTTTTGAAGTCCGCACTTTTGGAAAAAGGACGGTATGATCTTCTTTATAAGGTGGAGGAGCTTATGGAGAATATGGACTTCTCCTTCCTCTACGACAAGAAGGCAAATTTATACTATATCGGCTACGACAAAGCTTCCGGCCGCCAGACTGAAAACCACTACGACCTTATGTCCAGCGAGGCCCGGCAGACAAGCTATATAAATGTGGCGTTGGGGGCGGCGCCGAAAAAGCACTGGAGACGGCTCAGCCGCACGCTGGTGTCCGTTGACGGATACAAGGGCATGGTGTCATGGACAGGCACAATGTTTGAATATCTCATGCCGAACCTGCTTCTGCCATGGGAAAAGGGGTCTTTAGCATATGAGAGCGCCTGGCTCTGCCTTTACGCCCAGAAAAAGAGAACTGAGGGGAAATGCCCATGGGGCATTTCCGAGAGCTGCTATTTTGCCTTTGACAGAAACTCATCTTACAGCTATGAGGCCCACGGAGTCCAGGAGATAGCCCTGAAAAGGGATATGGACAAAAAGCTTGTAATATCACCATACTCAACATTTCTGGCCCTGAGCCTTGACCCGGAAGGGGCCGTTAAAAACCTTAAAGACCTTGAAAAACTTGGCGCTGTGGGAAAATACGGCTTTTACGAGGCGGTGGACTTCACAGGAAGGAAAAAAGGTACTGGCGGCAGGGTGGTAAAAACATTTATGGCCCACCATCTTGGCATGAGCATGACCGCCATATCCAACGCCCTTTTAGATGACATTATGGTGAGAAGGTTTATGGCAAACGAGAAAATGGGGGCGTACAGAGAACTTTTGCAGGAGAAAATCCCCATCGGCGAGAAGGTGCTCCCGAAAATCAGAAAAGACGTGCCGAAAAGACCGGGACGGCAAAGTGAAGGAGGAAAAAGTATGCTTTTGGAAAAGATCGACTATAAAAACCCGCTTGTGTTCCCGCTTACAAACGGGCCGTACAGGGTAATGGTGTGGGAGACAGGTCAGAGCAGGTCCGCCTGGAACGACTTTTTGATGACAAGACCGCCGGAGGACAGATTTTCCGGCGGCGGTATTGACTTTAAAGTTGAAATTGACGGTAAAATATACAGCCTTACACCGGCAGTGTGGGATATCTACAACGGCTATACTTTCCGCTACGACAAAAACATGACCACCCTCACATATGAGGACGAGGATTTTAAAATCAGCCTTGAGACAGAGGTCTTTGAGGATATTTTAGGTGAGCGGCGCACTGTCAGAATTGAAAACAAAAAGGACAGCGCCGTATCGTGCAGGATTTTATCCTATTTCGAGCCGGTCCTTCAAAGAGAGCAGGATTTTCTATCCCACCCGGGCTTTTCAAAGCTCCAGATGGAGTTTGAAAAAAGAGATTCCGCCATTATTGCAAACCGCCGTGGAGACGACGGGAAAAGCGTAATGTCCCTTTGCTTCATGGGCCGGAACGTGAAAAATATATCCACATCAAGAGCCGACACCTACGGAAGATATGACCCATACAGCTCATACCCTGAAAACTTCACGGATAACTTCAAAAGCTCCTCACCTGAAAACTGTATCGCCACAATGAGCGAAATCCAGGTTGCGCCCGGCGACACAAACAGCGCCGTTTTCGCCCTGTCTGCCGGGTTCGAGCCGGAGACGGCCTTTTCTGGCTGCCTGGGGATAATGGAAAAGCAGATGGAGGAGAGATCATACGATCTTGTGTCCCCTGAGGACATTCTGGGGATTTTGCCTGACGAGGGTGAATATGAGATACCAAGCGGCAATGCTTTCAGGGTAACTGTGAAGCTTGTGTCCATGATTTTAAACGGAAGCGAGGGGCGCAGGTGGGATTATGCCCCGAAAAAGCTGACCCCGAAAAGCGAAGTTTGGAGATTTTCAATCTCCGGGGACAGGCCCATATTCATTTTCGGACTGAATAAGGAAAACGAAAAACTGCTAAGGGACATTTTAAAAGCCAAGGGGTATCTTGACAGAGCGGGAGTTTACTTTGACCTTGCACTTATGTCAGGCTACGGCGACGATGATATATCCGCCGCGGCGGAAAAGCTCAGCGCCGGAATGGATGGGGTATATGTCCTGAAAGCCGGCGGGGAGTATGAGGGCCTTTATGGTCTCGGCATGAAGATAACAGAGGACACCTTTAAAATTGAGGGCAGATCCAGTGAAAAGCCTGTTATAAAAACATGGCGCGCAGTAAAATCTGCCGCCCCGGAAAGCTACCATTACGGAAAGACGGGAGAGTTTATCTTCACCGCCGGGAAAAATATGCCATACGTCCCATGGTGCAATATCCTGACAAACGGGGACTTCGGCACAATAGTCTCGGAACATGGCGGCGGCTTTATGTGGTGCGCAAACTCCCAGGAGAACAAAATAAACGTATGGCAAAACGACAAGGCAGGCTATAACACCTCGGAGGATATAAAAATCTCCATCGACGGCACATTTTACAGCGTTTTTGCCGGAAATGACGGCCTTGACTGCAATATTACCTACGGCCAGGGCTGGGCCATGTGGGAAAAGAAGATAGGCACTGCCACAGTGAGAACGAGAATATTTGTACCAAGAGAGGAAAAGGGAAAAATCATCATAATCGACGGTGAGAATATCCCGGCAGGCAGCGAGATTTCATATTACACTGACCTTATTCTCGCATCCCGCCGCTCTGACAGGCGATATGTTGTTACAGACTACTATGACGGCTGGATAAGAGCGTATAACAGAGCCGGCGGACCATTTTCCACAGAGCCATTTATAATAAGGTCAAGTAGCGGCATAAAGGCGTTTACAACGGACAAATCCGCATGGCTTTATAAGGACCCTGACGGCTTTACAGGTACGGACATGGACCCATGCGTAGGGATGATCTGCGATTTTGAGGGTTCAAATGTTTTCGTCATGGGCTGCGAAGACGAAAACAGCCTTTTGAAGTTTTCGTCCGTCTCCCAGGCGGAAGATGAGCTTGAGGCGGTAAAATCCCTCTGGGGCCAGAGAGTATCCAAAATCCAGGTGGAGACAGGAAACGAGGGCCTTGACAATTATGTAAATGCCTGGGGCGTATACCAGACTGTAGCCGGCAGGCTTTTCGGCAGGACATCAAACTATCAAAACAGCGGCGCATTCGGGTTCAGGGACCAGCTTCAGGACTGCGTATGCCTTGGGGGCATTTACCCTGAGCTTTTACGCAGACAGATAATCCGCTGCTGCGCCCATCAGTTTGTGGAAGGGGACGGCCAGCACTGGTGGCACCCGGGCTCCGCAGGGCCGGAGGGTCCTGATCCGGGAGTAAGGACCCTTTGCTCCGACGACTATATGTGGCTGCCATACGCCCTCTGCCGGTACTATGAGATAACAGGGGACAGAGAGTTTCTGTTTGAGGATGTGTACTACCTCCAGTCCCCCATGCCGGACAAAAAGACCCCGGTAAGATATGAAATTCCACAGAAAAGCCAGTTTCACGGAAATGTCCTTGACCACGCAATGCGCGCCTGCGAGCTTATTATAAGGCGGGGCTTCGGGTCCCACGGCCTTTGCAAAATTCTTGACGGAGACTGGAACGACGGCATGGATATGGTAGGTAAAGAGGGCCGCGGCGAGAGCGTCTGGCTGACGTTTTTTGCAAGCATTGTCTTTAGACACATGGCTGATCTGTGCCGGAGTTTGGGATTTCATGTCCAGAGCGAAAACTACCGCCTCACATCGGACATTTTGAAAAAGAGCGCCGAGGCCACATTCTCCGGCGGCTGGTATCTCAGGGGATATTACGACGAGGGAAAACCTCTTGGCAAAAGGGAAAACGAGGAGTGCAAAATCGACTCAATATCCCAGAGCTTTGCCCAGTTTGCCGGCGCTGACATGATAAAAACGAAAACTGCAATATTTAACGCATATAATATGCTCTTTGATGAGAAATACGGCATTTTGAAGCTGTTTACACCGGCCTTTGACAAGGGGCCGGAGAAGCCGGGCTATATTAAAAGGTGCAGCCCTGGCTTTAGGGAAAACGGCGGCCAGTACACCCACGGGGCTCTGTGGCTGTGCAAGGCCATGTTTGAGACCGGTGAGCCGGACTGGGCTTACAGGATAATCAAGACCATGACGGAGAAAAATATAGATATCTACAAAGCTGAGCCATACGTTGTGGCGGCGGACGTCTACTCCGCCGAGGGCAGTTATGGCAGGGCCGGCTGGACATGGTACACAGGCTCCGCCGGCTGGCTTTACAGAGTGATTACAGAGAGCATGCTGGGCATAAAAATAAAAGGCGGAAGGCTTTATATAGAGCCATGCCTGCCCGGTGAAATAGAGTCATGCCATATTGTTTACAGAGCCGACGGCGGGGAAATTGACATCAGAATTAAAAACTCCGGCGGCGAATATAAAATCCAGGTTGACGGAAAAGACTATGACAAAGCCGGCTATGACATTTTATCCGGGAAAAAATATGCTTTAAATGGCGGAAAAATATAGTATAATGTAAATGGCAATATATGCCTTTTTTAAGCTGTGTTAAAAAACCGGGAGTATAATCTTTAAAATTATACTTCCGGCCATACATATCGCCGGTTTGGAGGTTGAAAAATGAGCGTTTTTTTCAGAGAAGAGATACTTCAGGGTGTAAACCTCACATATATTAATACGGAAAAATTCAAGACAGGCTATCTGTCGGCCTGCCTTGTCGCCCCGCTGAGGGAGGATACCGCCGGGAAAAACGCGGTTTTGCCGTCAGTTTTGCGCCGGGGCACATCCACCTATCCGGACATGGACAGCATTTCCGCCTTCCTTGACAGCCTTTATGGGGCCACAATCGACCCGGTTGTGAGAAAGGTGGGGGAGACCCAGGTCTTTGGCTTTCAGGCGGAGTTTGCAGACGACAGGTATGTTCCCGCCGGTGAGGGGATATTTGAGAAAGTTTCTTCACTTGTGGCGGAGATGTTTTTATATCCACACACCTTCCACGGCAGGTTAAACGAGGAATATGTAAAAAGCGAGAAGCAGAACCTTATTGACGAGATAAGAGCTTCTCTCAACAATAAGCAGCTTTACGCAAACCAGCGGCTTTTGGCAAACGCCTGCGCCGGCGAAGCGTACCGCACAGGCCGGCTGGGCAGCGAGAGCGAGGCGGCGAAAATTTCCGTTGCAACCCTAACCCACCACTATCACGATATTTTAAGCTCCTCAAAAATGGAGATTTTCTACTGCGGAAGCCTTGAGTATGAAAGAGTAAAGGACGCCCTTGTGTCGTCATTTTCCGCAATGCCCAGAGGTAATGTCATAAAAGACATAACAACTGAAATCACAGATATCCCGGAGGGCAGGGAGATTAAAATCATAAAAGAAGAGATGGAAAACATCAGCCAGGGCAAATTTTCCATGGCGGTGCGCCTTGGGAAAAACTATCAGCACATGAGCCTTGGGGTGCTTCTGGTTTTCAACGCCCTGTACGGCGGCAGCGTGTCATCCAAGCTGTTTTCCAATGTCCGTGAGCGGCTGTCCCTTTGCTACTATGCAAGCTCCTCAGTGGACTTTTTAAAGGGATTTATGCTTGTGGGCTCCGGTATCGACAAAGGAAAGTTCCAAATCGCCAAAGATGAGATAATCCGCCAGCTTGAGGATGTGAAGGCGGGCAATTTCACAGACGAGGAGCTTAAAGACGCCATCTCCGCAGTGGTAACCGACCTTAAGCGGATAATGGACTATCAGTCGGCGGCGGATGTTTATTTTACAGACAGATTTTCAAACGGCATTTACTTCACACCTGAGGAGATGATATCCCTTGTGGAGAAGGTAACAAGAGAGGACATAGTAAAGCTTGGCAAGAGCGTTAAAGCAGACACTGTTTACTTCCTCTCCGGAAAGGAGCTGTAATATGAAGAAAGTAGATTACGCCGGTATCGGCGAGAGCGTATATTTTGACAAGCTGGATAACGGACTTGGAATTTTTGTTGTGAAAAAAGAGGGGTTCGCCAAAAAATACGCCTATTTCGCCACAAATTACGGTGGCGTTGACAGGCGGTTCAAATTCGGCGGCCAGTGGATCGACACCCCTATGGGCGTTGCCCATTTCCTTGAGCATAAGATGTTCGACATGCCTGAGGGAAACGCACTGAACACTTTGGCATCAAACGGCGCGTCCCCAAACGCCTACACTTCTCTTGACATAACAGCCTACCATTTTGAGTCTGTGGACAATTTCTGGGAAAACCTTGAGACACTTTTAAAATTCGTCTCAACCCCGTATTTCACAAAAGAGAGCGTAATGAAAGAGCAGGGGATAATCGGCCAGGAGATCGGCATGGTAAACGATAACCCGGGAACGGAGCTATATTACGGTCTTTTACGGTGCCTTTATAAGGACCACCCAATAAGAGAGAACATCGTGGGCACTGTGGAGAGTATCGCCCAGATCACGGAGGAGACTCTTTACGCCTGCCACAAGATGTTTTATAATCCCAAGAACATGGTCCTCTGCGTTGTTGGAGATGTGGACCCTGACATGGTATACGATATGGCAAAGAGGATAATCACCCAGCCAGGTGAGGAGATCACCGACAGGGACTATGGCAGAGACGAGGGCCTTGGGCCATATGAAAAGCGGTTCCGCCGGAAAATGCAGGTAGCCTCCCCGCTGTTTTTCCTGGGCGGTAAGGTTAAAATGCCAAAAGGCGGCGAGGATTATTTAAAAACCCTCATAAAAGGCCAGATTGCCGCCCAGGTGATGGCGGGAGCGTCCTCACCACTTTATAATAACCTCTACTCAAAGGGCCTTGTAATGTCCGACTTCTCCGGTGAGTTTGAGGCGGTGGCCGACACGGCATACATCGTTTTCGGCGGCGAAGCCAGAGACGTATCCGGGGCAGTGGAGATGATCTACGCCGAGGCTGAGAAAATAGCGGAGCGGGGAATCGACAAAGATTATTACGACAGAATTATAAAATCCATGATCGGCGCTGAGCTGAGAGGCTTAAACAGGTTTGACGATATATGCTACAATGTGGCAAGAGGCTATTTTAGAGACTACGACGCCATGAGGGCATCTGATATTATCAGGACAATTAGCCGGGAAGAGGTAGAGTCTTTTATTAAAGACCATGTAAACGAAAACTACTTCGCCCTGTCTGTTATCGAGCCCCAGAATGGGTAAAGCGCCAAGTTGCGGTGCTGGCAGGGTGTCGGATTGCGGTGCTGGCAGAGCGCTGGCAGAGGCGCTGCGGACTTTTGCGCTGGCAGAGAGCCAGGCTATGGCGCTGTCGAGCGCCGGACTGCGTGGCCTTTGTAAAACCCATGACGGGCAAGGCCCCCAAAACCACGGGCTGGACACATATGGAGATTTCCGGCTCCAGGGCCTAAGAAAATGAGGTGATATTTTGACTGAACCAATTATTTCATTTCCCATGTTCGGTGAAAATTTCATGTTGAACCCACCAACGGGTATTGAGATTTTCGGTCTGAAAATATACTTTTACGGAATAATTATAGCTACAGGCTTTATTCTGGCTGTGGCATACGCCCTGTGGCGGTGCCGTGATTTCGGCTTTACCCAGGACAATATCCTGGATATGCTCATTGTAACGGTGCCGATTGCCATAATCGGGGCAAGGCTTTACTATGTAGTGTTTGATTTTGACCTTTACAGGTCCGATAGTTTGATTGAAACTTTAAAAAAGATTGTAAATATTCGAAACGGCGGCCTTGCCATTTACGGCGGTATAATATTTGCCGTAATAACGGTGATAATATTTTGTAGGGTTAAGAAAATTAACCTTGGCAAAATGCTGGACATCGGCTCTTTCGGACTGCTCATCGGCCAGATGATCGGCCGCTGGGGCAATTTTATAAACAGGGAGGCTTTCGGCGCCGTAACCGATGTGCCGTGGAAAATGGGCCTTACATACCCAAACGGGCAGACCGTTTACGTTCACCCTACATTTTTCTACGAGTCGGCCTGGAATTTTATTGGGTTTATTCTGCTGCATATCTACTCAAAAAAGCACAAAACATACGGCGGCCAGATTTTTGCCATGTATGCGGCATGGTACGGCTTCGGCAGGTTCTGGATAGAGTGGCTGAGAGTGAATACTGACAGCCTGCTTTTAATCGACACGCCGGGCTTCAAGCTGCCTATATCTGTTTGCGTTGCGGCAGTTTCATTTATGGCCGCTGTATTTTATCTTGTTTATAACAAAGTAAAGGGCAAGAGCGCCCATGGGGTAGAGGAAAATTCATAGATTGTTTCTTGAATATTTACCATGTATGATATATATTGAATTTGTAAATTAAGGAAAAACTTAAAGTTTGAGATAAAACAGTTTGGAGGAGAAATTATGGCAGATTTTAACGACATCAAGAAAATTGCTGCTCAGAAAGCAAATGAGATTGCCGGCAAAACCAAGATCGTGGCACGTGGCGCTGTTGACAAGACGAAAACTGCCGCAAAAATCACGAAGCTGAAAGCCGAAATATCCGGTGAGAAAGATACAATAAAGAAGAACTTCATGGCCATAGGCGAGGCTTTTTATAAGATGAATCAGGAAAACCCACCTGAGGGTTATGAACAGCTTTTCGCTGAGGTTACAGTGTCTTTGGGCATCATCCAGGCAAAGCTTGACGAGATCGAGACACTGAAACTCCTTGCTGAGGATGAGGAGTTTGACGAGGTTATTGAGGAGATGAAGGTCGCTGTCAGCGATGTTTACGACGCTGTTAAAAACAAGGTAGTGGACGTTTACGGAGACATTAAAGACAGACTGTCCGATAAAGGCGACTGCGAAGTTGAGATAGTTATCGAGAAGGCCGAAAAATGCGATGAGTGCGACGGGTGTGCTCCTGCCGCTGACGAAGGTCAGGACACTGAGGTCGAGGTCTCATCCCAGGCTGAAAAAGTCGGCAGAGAGGTAGCAGAGGAAATTAAAGACGGTCTTGAGGGTAAAGAGGAATAAAATCTTTGCCTGATGGCGGGATTGGCTCTGATTATCCTGGCGGGTAATACCCGGCTTATGATTATTACAGGATTAAAATTTAAAAATAAAGGCACGGATCCGTGCCTTTTATTTTTTGCGCTGTTTTGCGGTGGAAACGAGCCGTTTGTCCAAGACCCGGGTACTAAAGTTAGCGCTTTGTTGTTTCCGCCTGCGCCGCCGCCCCCACACCGCTACCGCACCGCCTGCGCCGCCGCCCCCGCACCGCCGGCCACACGCCGCCCGCACCGCCTGCCCCACACCGCTCCCACACCGCTCCCACACCGCCTGCGCCACCGCCCACACACCGCTCCCACACCGCCGGACACACACTGCCCGCACCGCCGCCCCCACACCGCTCCCACACCGCCGGCCACACACTGCCCGCACCACCGGCCACACACCGCCGCCCCCACACCGCTCCCACACTGCCACCGCCCCGCCTGCGCCGCCGGCCCCGCACCACCACAGCGCTACCGCCTGCGCCTGCGGCCTCGCACCACCACCACACCGCCGGCCACACACCACCTGCGCCGCCAGCCCCGCACCACCACCGCACCGCCGGCCACACACTGCCCGCGCCGCCGGCGGCGACACGCCCCCCGCGCCGCC
>CALXGH010000044.1 GCA_944387845.1 uncultured Oscillospiraceae bacterium | reverse complement strand
AGCTCTTTTTTCACTTTTTTAAGCTTCGCTGGTGTCTTGCTGCCCCCGCAGGCTCCCGCCTCGCTGACAGCTTGACTACTATACCACCCTTCTACCCCTCGTGTCAACCCCTTTTTTTACCTTTTTTTATCCTCTTTTTCATTACACTATACCTTCCACTCCCCACCGCCCTCCTTACACTATATATGGAATTACACAGCTCCGCCCATTGACTTTAGGGGCAGTTTGCAGCATCCTCTTTTCTTATTTTTAAACTTTTGTTTATCTATGTGTTTACTTTTATCTACCGGATAAGCTATAATCTTTAATATATCATTTATTAGAACATAAGGCCTTAGCCAGTTTAACAAAATATTCATTTTGGGTTTAATTTATGTACATATTTATATTGTAAATTATGACCATAAAATAATTTTCCCCCAAAAATTATGTTAAACATTACCCCTTGGTTAAGGTCTTCTCCACTCTTCCTTAACTAAGGGGCTAATTTTTTGTCAGGAGGTAAAATTATGGTCAATATACTTGTTGTCGAAGATGATGAGGCTTTGCGTCGCGTTATCTGCACTGTCTTAGATAAGCACGGCTACACAACTTTCCCAGCAATCGACGGCGAGAATGCTCTGGATATTTTGGACTCTTCTCATATCGACCTTATTATAAGCGATGTTATGATGCCAAATATGGATGGCTATGAGCTGACCCGGGATCTCCGAGATGCTGATTATGATTTGCCGATTCTTCTGGTAACAGCGAAAGAGCGTCTCGAGGACAAACAGCAGGGTTTTTACTCCGGGGCCGATGATTATATGGTAAAGCCCATTAATATGGACGAGCTGATTTTAAGAGTGGGCGCTCTTTTACGCAGAGCTAAAATATCAAATGAACACCAGCTTGTATACGGCAGCACCTCTCTCGACTATGACTCTCTGACCGTAAGGATAGGTGAAAACAGCTGGCAACTTCCCCAGAAGGAGTTTTACCTGCTTTTCAAGTTGCTTTCATATCCTAATAAGATATTTACAAGGGCTCAACTTATGGATGAAATTTGGGGAATGGATTCCGAAACTGACGAGCGCACAGTTGATGTTCATATAAACAGACTTAGAGAACGCTTTAAGGGCTTTCCGGATTTTGAAATCGTTACAGTCCGCGGACTTGGTTACAAAGCGGTGGTCTCAAAATGAAAGAGCCTATATCAAATCCACCAAAAAAAGTCAGACATTATGGCTTTTTAAAATCCACCTGGGTATATTTTACTTTAATGCTGCTGCTTGCGCTTATATGCACCTTTGTGCTTTCCGCGGCAATAGTAACTATTTGCTATAAACTTGGATGGTTATCCGTTATTCCATTTTTCAGCGCGCCGTTCATCTCATTTTTAATCATCAGTCTTGTTGGCGGCACACTCTTTGCTGTTATTGTCGCAAAAGTTATCGCAGATCCGATAAAAAAATTGAGGGACGCTATGCGTAAGGTTTCCGCCGGGGATCTGTCTGTAAGTCTCCCTGTTACAAGTAACAGTGAGATTGCTCAGCTTACAAATGACTTTAATCAAATGGTTCATGAACTGGGTAGTATAGAGACTTTGAGAAATGATTTCGTTGCAAATGTTTCACATGAGTTTAAAACTCCTATATCTTCCATTGATGGCTACGCCTCTCTTCTCCAGGAAAATGTTACCGATGAAGAGCGTATTGAGTATGCAAAGAGGATATCTGAAAGCGCCAAAAAGTTATCGGTACTTATAACGAATATTTTGCAATTATCCCGTCTAGAGAACCAGTCTTTTGTCGCAGAGCAGAACACATACTCTCTTGACGAGCAGATTCGGCAGACTATCCTAACATTTGAACCTGAGTGGTCCAGAAAAGATCTGATTCTGGATATCGACCTTGAGCCAGCCATGATTACAAACTGCGAAGACCTCCTTGACAGAGTCTGGTCAAATCTTATAGGTAACGCCATTAAATTCACAGACAACGGCGGTACTATCAAAATTTCGCTTACGGTCAGCTCAGAATATATTGTTACCATTAAAGACACAGGCATAGGTATGACAGAAGATGTCATGGCCCATATTTTTGATAAATTCTATCAGGGAGACAATTCCAGATCCCGCCAGGGAAATGGTCTTGGCCTGGCCCTGGTAAAGCAGGTTCTCGACCTTCTGGGTGGCACAGTCTCAGTGAAAAGTCAGCCAGGTGTTGGTTCTGAATTTACAGTATACCTGCCAATATACAAATAAAAATAAAAAGCGATGAGAATTCATCGCTTTTTATTTTTGGTCTATTTTTATATTATTTTGCCAGCAACGGCTGGATCTGCTGGGCCTTCACAGCACTCTCTATGGCCTCTACTGTAAAATCAAAATCAGCTACCAGAGAAGTTGGCTTTTTAACTGGATCATCCTGAGCAAATGGAACGAAGTAGATGTTTTTCTTGTTAAGAAGCTTTGCTATATTTTCCGCACTTCCAGAAAGGCCGTCATTTGTGGATATGGCAAGGATTATGGGTTTTCCGTTTCTTAAAAGGCCTTTCGCAGCCATTGTAACGCTCGAGTCAGTTATACCGGAAGCTAGTTTTGCAAGAGTATTGCCGGTACAGGGGGCGATAAGCATAGCCTCAATAGCGCCGGACGGGCCCAGCGGCTCAACCTGGCTTATCTCTGTGAGGACCTGTTTTCCTGTCATCTCTTCAAGTTTTTTTATGTGGTCAGCTGCTTTTCCGAATCTTGTGTCAGTTTCAGCCGCCGTTTTTGTCATTATAGGCTGCACTTCAAAACTGCGGCATAGATCATCCAGGGCACCGTACAGTTTTTCGTATGTACAGTATGAACCACAAACGCCAAGACCTAATTTAAGTTTACTCATATATTTCCTCCATCATATTATATATAGTGTCTTTCATTGCCTTCGCCGCACCGGCAGGCATCATTTTTCCCGGCAGTCCCGGAGCGAAAATGACTTTTCTGTCCATACCTTTGCAGCAATCCATATCTATTCCGTATGGCGCAGAGGCAAGCTCCATGAAAACGCACTCAGGTTTTGAGCTTTTCACCGCGTCCTCTCCAATGATCTGGCTCGGCACCGTATTTACCACAGCATCAAACCCGCTGATATGCTTCTCTATTCCGTCCGTATCCACAGCGGAAAATCCAAAGCACTCGGCTTCTGTCCTTACAGATGCCTTGCGTGAAGAAACGGTAACGCCCGCACCCATGGACTTCATCTGGAAGGCAAGGAATTTACCTATTCGCCCGTATCCTGTTATAAGTATTTTCATACCGCACAGGTCTTTTTTTAGTTCTTCTTGCATCAGTGCGCAAGCACACTGGGCAGTAATAAAGGCATTTTTTACTATAAGTTCAGGTCTTTTGTAATAATCGTGTACAAATTCCAGATCTGTCATGCCACCAAAAACAATGGGGCAGCTTTTTGTCTTAGATATTATGTAATCCTTGCTGTATTTTTCCTCTGACTTTGGCGCGTTGAGATATCCATCCTTAAATGCCGGAAGCGGCAGTATGACTGCCTTGGCACCGCGAAGTACCAAATCAATATCTTCTTCGCCTGTAAGTGCAAAATCAACAACTTCATGGCCATCCTCTTCAAGCAGATTCTTAAGATAAATCTGCCTGTCGTCCCCGCCGATCAGTGCAATTTTCATTGGCTCCTCCTACATATTATTCTTCAGTTCATACTATTCCAGCTAAAGAAAAATGTGAAAATCAGCCAGAGAGAGTCTTTATCTCGTTTTGTCCGCTACTTGAAAGGCAATAATATAAATGGTATAATTTTAGAACCATTTGTTTATTATTATGGAGGTCGGCCATATTATGTCAAAGACACGAATAGAACGGATAAACGAACTTGCCCGCAAGCAGAAGACAGAAGGCCTCACAGAAGAGGAAAAAGCAGAACAGAAAAAGCTGAGGCAGGAATACCTTGATGCGGTCAAGGCAAATGTCATTGCCCAGCTTGACAACACATATATTGTTGAGCCTGACGGAACTGAGCATAAACTTGGTAAAAAATAAGGATTTTGCTCTAAGCGGCATACCGTCCGTTATAATAATGCTGTGTACGGGATCTTACGTATCTTTTTATTTCTTGACAAATCCCAGATGCCATTGTAGTATTATTTGGTAACAAATGCCGGTGTGGCGGAATAGGCAGACGCAAGGGACTTAAAATCCCTCGATGGCAACATCGTACCGGTTCAAGTCCGGTCACCGGCACCATGTCGGAGCAAGCTTTGTATCGCTTGCTCCGACTTTTTTGCAAAAGTCAGAGCGCGCTCACGCCGCTGCTCCTCCTTTCCAAATCAAACCCGCTACGCTGGGCTTCGATTTGGTTTTGGGTACAAACTTAAAACTGCGGCATTTATCGCGTTGGAAACAAGCCCTATTTTCGAAATATTTTATCGAAAATCAGGGCTTATTTTATCTTAATATCCTCGTACTGGGGTGCCTTCCGCTTTTTATAACATTTAATTTGACTTTTAATATTTTCAAATTAAAAACAATATTTTGTAGGATTGAGATCTAGGCAGTGCATTCCAATTAAACAGTTTTGTAAGCCTTTTCTGCAGCCTATGGAGCCTTGTCATTCTCGCTCTAGTTAGAGAGGTAACACTTATATCAAGGTGTGAATAAAATTGAGGGACCAAAGGCTCAATACAACAAAAGGAGTAATGTTTGCTATGGGTATGCCTGTTATTACTGCCAGTTCTACCATCAGGGACCAGGCCATCACCGATCTCATCCAGTCGGTGGCTCTGGAGGAGACCGCCCTATCTCACATTCTTAATGCGGAGGGCGAGAAAATTCAGAAAATAGTAGCTCTCCCCGATGTAACCCCTGAAGTTCTTCTGGCAACAAATAAGTCTGTAGAGTCTATGGTCAACAGCATTTCCAATTTAGAAGTCATTCTCACCGACAAAATTTCTCTTTTTAAAGAGTGCAAATGCAACAATATCGAAGAATAAACTAAAGATGGCGCAGCAAGAACTTGCTGCGCCATCCAGTCCATAAAGAAAGTGAGCAAATTTGATATGAAAGTTGCCATTCTGACAATGTACGCCGGCCTATCTTCTACCTATTCCCTGGTCAATGTGGTAGCAGATCAGATCAAAATGCTGCTGGATGTCCAGCAAGTTGCATGCAGTATAGATCTACTGAATTCGGACATTTTAGTTGTCTATCCGGGACGACTTACAACCGGCAAGCGTTTTGAGAAAGTCCCCGCCCTGGCGGGAGCTATCCAGAGAAAAACCGAGCAGCGCACCAAGGTAATCTTCTGCGACTTCCCTAGTGCCGATATTCCCGGACAAATCTACATGCAAATGATTGAAACCGAGGGAATGAAGTTTTGACTAGAAAAGGGTGATCTGATCTTCACCTCAAACCTTGGGTATGAGCAGGACTTTCCTCGCCAAGGAGCATTTGAACTGTTTAGTCTTTCAAACCTTTTTATATGTCCATCCTACTCCGAATCGTTTGGGCTGACAGTGCTCGAGACGGCAAGCCGTGGAAATTTCCTAGTACTCAATGAGGCAGTACCTGCGTTGAAAGAATTGGGTGATAACCTTGGCGCCTACTTTTTGCGGTGGGACGGACGGAATTTTGGCTATGATACACATGAGAAATATATCCCCTCGGAGCAGGCATATTATGAAGAACACGGAGAGATCATTGTCAACATGATGAGGGATGATCACAGTCTGCTGGCTAAAACCAGGGAACGCACAAAATATCACGGAGCATGGATATGCCGCAATCAGTTTATGCCCCTGCTAGAAGGTACAACATAATCGACATTTCCTTTTTCCATGTGCAAATACAAGCAGAATCATACATGGCAGCATAATTGAGAATACACTTTGTTTAATAAATCGCTTTGACCAAAAGCGCAAGACATTGGTTTAAACTCTGACCCTAATATACAACTCAGTATTCTCACTGGCATCTGAAGTGTTGTAATATTCCACGTGGCCGCAAAGCATTGCGACCACGTTTTTTATGCCCAGAACAAGAATGACATCATCCGCCCGTCCACTTCAAACATCCCAAAAGGTAAAGTGTCAGAGTTCAAAAGAAGGCGCAATAGCACGTCCACGATTTGGTTTTTTGGCGGCACATAACTTATTTTACTAAAAACGCAAAAATTCCCGGCAATCAGCCGGGAATTTTTAATGTTTTCAGTTTACGCTTCTTCCGCAGTTTGTGCAGAAATTTGAGCCTGGCGCAAGTTTCACGCCGCAGTTAGGACAGTATCTTACGCCTTTTCCATCGAAATTGTATTCACCCTTCACGCTTCTCTTTTCGCTCTCAAGGGCCGCGATATTTTCATTTATGGCATCTATCTGCTCCATGTACATTTCGATGTCGCTGTCTACAGGCAGCCCGTTAAGGTGCCTTTCATAATAATAGGCGCCGATCTGTCTCTGGATCTCCTCGATCTTGCTCTGTTCCAGCTTGATATTTACGCTTATCTTTCCAAGATTTGCGGCGCCGACCGCTTTATTTGAAACATTTCTGGCGAAATCGCCTAAATCGTCAAATACGCCCATAGTTTTCTCCTAAAATTATAATGTTTTCGCTTTTTCTTTTATGAATTCTCTCAGCCACTGTCCAGCCTCTTCATGTTTCAGGGCGAAGTCTATGGTTGCCTCAAGATAGCCTTTGATATTGCCAGTATCATAACGCTTACCGTCAAAATCTACAGCTACCATATCTTCCATTTTGCAAAGTTCTCTCAGAGCATCGGTAAGCTGAATCTCGCCACCGTAGCCCGGTTCAGTCTTGTCTATAAGATCAAAAACCGCAGGAGTCAGAACATATCTGCCCAAAATGGCATAGTTAGAAAACTTCTCATCAAGTTTGGGCTTTTCATTCATGTCAGATACTTTCATTATTCTATCTTCAAGAGGCGATACCTTAAGTGAAGAGTATTTTGAGATTACATTATCCGACACTATCTGAGTGCCTATCGCAGAGGCATTATATTTTTCCGCAGCATCAATAAGCTGTTTTAAAACTGGCTTTTCAGACATCATAATGTCATCGCCCAGCATAACAGCGAAAGGCTCGTTTCCAACGAACTGTCTGGCCTTACCAATCGCATGGCCCAGTCCCTTTGTCTCTTTCTGTCTTACATAGAAGATATTCGCCATTTCAGCAGGGTGCCGAACTATGCCAAGCTCTTTTGTTTTGCCTGTCTCTCTGAGGCGAGCCTCAAGGTCAGGATTATAGTCAAAATAGTCGTCTATGGCATATTTTGACCGGTTCGTAATGATTAGAATATCTTCAATTCCAGAGGCAACAGCTTCTTCCACAAGATACTGAAGCACTGGGGTATCCACAAGGGGCAGCATTTCTTTCGGAATTGATTTAGTTGCCGGAAGCATCCTGGTGCCCAGGCCGGCAGCCGGAATAACGGCCTTTTTTACTTTCATGATTTTCCTCCGTCAATTATTCGTCGTTTTTCATTCTCTCAAACAATGCCGTTTTCGGGAAATAGTTCATTGCCGGCAGCCCAATGCAGAACATTACAGCTGCCTCACCAATGCCAATTTCCAGAGCATTAACAGCGAAAACTATCCAAAAAGCCCCCTCGCTGGCTGATGCAAGCGTTATGGTTATACCTACCAAAATCGCGTTGAATATGACGGGCTGGAGGCAGGCGATTGCCTTTATCCATAGCTTTTCCCTGCTAATTTTACCAAGATGGGCCATTATCATGCAGGAGAGCAGCGTGGCAAAAGAGCCAAACACCACATCAATAACGCCGTACATACTTATCGTGTTTGCTATTATGCACCCTACAGTCAAAGCTATTGTCATCTCAGGGAAGAAAAACGGAAGTATATTTAGTACTTCAGAAAGCCTTGCCTGGATATTGCCGTAACTGATTGGCGCCAATACCATTGTCAGAGCCGCGTAAGCGGCAGCCACGATTGAGATTCTTGCAATTTTTTTCACTGGTAATTTCATTATTCAATTCTCCCATTTTCGTTTATTTCACCCGGGTGTGGAAACCGGTTGTGATTGCCTGGACCAAGGGCATTCTACCCTTACCGCGATATTATAGCAATCTTTGCCTCATTTGTTAAGAGAAAATTTGCAGCCGCAGTAATCCTGTCTGTACAGGTCATATTCCTTTGACAGTTCTATGGACCGTTTATAGCCTTCTCTTTTTTTGAAGTCGGCCAGAAGAAATTCTACTCCGTACTTTTTGCCTATTTCCATGCCCAATTGGTTTATAGCCTGAGCATTTTTATGAGGAGACACTGTGAGAGTAGTGGAGAAGTAGTCGAAGCCCTTTTCTTTTGCCATTTGCGCCGTTTTTTCAAGGCGAAGTGCAAAACACTTTACACATCTCGCACCGCCCTCAGGCTGCTCCTCATAGCCTTCTGCGACCTTATAAAACTCTTCGTCCTCATATTCGCACTCTGCGCTTTCAACTTTATATTCGTACGGATATGACTCAATCAGCCTTATAAGCTCCTGCCGCCTTTTTTCATACTCCTCATAAGGGTAGATATTGGGGTTATAAAAAAGTACAGTGATATCAAAATATTTTGACAGGTACTCCAGCACATAGCTCGAGCACGGACCGCAGCAGCACTGCAGAAGAAGGCTTGGCCTCTTCCCGGCTTTCTTAATTTCATCGATCGTCCTGTCAAGAATCAACTGGTAGTTGACTTTTTCCATAGGCCTCACCTTTTTTACAGTATATCATAGTATAAATGGATAAATTCTTAATTTTCCCTTAATAATTTTTGTCATCCCTTAATTTTCCTCATATTTCCATAACACTTTTCAAAATTTCTCTGCCTGGGCAAGAATTTCCGGTGATTTTGACATCAAAAAAGGTCCCTGCAAAAGCGGGGACCTTTTACATTTATTTTACGTATTTTATTTAACTTCTTTAAGAGCCTTCTTCATTCTGGACTTGATCGCAGCCTGACCTGCAGCAAGTCTTGCTATTGGAACTCTGTAAGGTGAGCAGGATACATATGTAAAGCCTGCGTTGTGGAAGAACTCTACGCTTATTGGGTCGCCGCCATGCTCGCCGCAGATACCCAGCTTGATGTTCTTTCTTACTCTCTTACCCGCATTAGCCGACATCTTGATAAGAGCGCCAACGCCCTTCTGGTCGATCCTTACGAACGGGTCAAAGTCGAATATCTTCTTGTCGTAATACTCAGGCAGGAACTTACCAGCGTCATCACGGCTGAAACCGTATGTCATCTGGGTCAGGTCGTTTGTACCATAGGAGAAGAATTCAGCTTCCTGAGCTATCTCATCTGCTGTGAGGGCAGCTCTTGGAATCTCGATCATCGTACCGATATGGTACTCAAACTCGTATCCTCTCTCCTGGAATACCTGCTGTATTGTATCAACTACAACATTCTTTACATACTTAAATTCATTAACGTCGCATGTGAGCGGGATCATGATTTCAGGTACGATCATATATCCCTTTCTCTCTCTTACGTTTGCTGCAGCCTCAACGATGGCTCTCGTCTGCATTCTTGCAATCTCAGGATATGTAACGCAAAGGCGCAGACCTCTGTGGCCCATCATCGGGTTTACTTCATGGAGACTGCTGATTACAGCAATGAGTTTTTCGTATGGGATCTTCATTGTTTCTGCAAGCTGGTGGATATCCTCCTGCATTGTAGGAAGGAACTCGTGGAGAGGTGGATCAAGGAGGCGGATAGTAACAGGCTTGCCCTGAAGTGCCTGGTAAATACCTTCAAAGTCGCCTCTCTGCATAGGCATAAGCTTTGCAAGCGCTCTCTCACGCTGCTCAACTGTCTCGGAAACTATCATCTCACGAACAGCTGGGATTCTCTCTTCACCAAAGAACATATGCTCTGTACGAACAAGTCCAACACCTTCAGCACCAAAGGCAACAGCAAGAGCTGCGTCTTTCGGGTTATCAGCGTTTGTGCGTACCTGGAGCTTCCTGTAATGGTCAGCCCACTGCATAACTGTTGCGAAGTCGCCGGATACAGCAGGATCTATTGTTGGGATCTGCTCTACATATACATCGCCTGTTCCGCCATCGAGAGATATAAAGTCGCCCTCTTTGAGCACAATATCACCGATCTTAAGAGTTTTTGTCTCTTCGTCAACTTCCGCAGCGCCGCAGCCTGCAACACAGCATGTGCCCATGCCTCTTGCAATAACAGCGGCGTGGCTTGTCATACCACCACGGGTTGTCAAAATACCCTGAGATACTGTCATACCCTCAATATCTTCAGGACTTGTTTCACGGCGTACCAGGATTACAGGACCAATCTTTGCAAGTCTCTTAGCATCATCAGCGTTGAAGCAGATGCTGCCAGTAGCCGCGCCAGGTGAAGCAGCCAGACCTTTGGCTACCGGTTTAGCCTCCTGAAGGGCTTTAGGATCAAAGCGCGGATGGAGGAGTGTGTCGAGCTGTTTTGGCTCGATCATCATAACAGCTTCCTGTCTTGTTCTCATACCCTCATTAACAAGGTCAACTGCGATCTTGAATGCGGCATGAGGTGTTCTCTTACCATTTCGTGTCTGCAGCATGTAGAGCTTACCTCTTTCAATGGTGAACTCCATATCCTGCATATCTCTGTAGTAAGCTTCAAGAACATTTGCTATACGAACGAATTCGTTGTAAGCGGCCGGGTTAATCTCGGCAAGCTTATCTATGGTCTCCGGTGTTCTTACGCCTGCAACAACGTCTTCACCCTGAGCATTCATAAGGAACTCACCAAAGAGTGCCTTCTCGCCCGTTGCCGGGTTACGTGTAAATGCAACGCCTGTACCGGAGTCATTACCCATGTTACCAAATACCATCTGCTGAACATTAACTGCCGTACCCCATTCCTTTGGGATATCATTCATCTGACGGTATACTATCGCGCGAGGATTGTTCCAGCTGCGGAATACAGCTTTGATGGCTTCAATAAGCTGCTGTCTTGGTTCCTGCGGGAACTCAGAACCTGTCTCTTCCTTATAAAGAGCTTTGAAGCGGTCTACAAGGTTAAGCATGTCTCCTTCGTCCAAATCAGCATCATATTTAACGCCTTTCTCTGCCTTTACTTCATCAATGATTTTCTCAAAATCTTCTTTTGGAAGTTCCATAACAACGTCCGAGAACATCTGAATAAAACGACGGTAGCTGTCATAAGCAAACCTTCTGTTCTCTGTGAGCTTTGCCAGTGTCTCAGCTACTTCATCGTTAATGCCGAGGTTTAATATGGTATCCATCATGCCCGGCATGGACGCTCTGGCGCCACTTCTAACCGATACAAGAAGGGGATTTTCAGGATCTCCGAACTTTTTGCCGCAAATCTCTTCCATCTTAGAGAGATACTCAAAAATCTGGCTCAGAATATCGTCCGCGATTTGCTCATCGTCTTCATAATACCGTGTGCACGCCTCGGTCGTTATCGTGAAACCCTGAGGAACCGGCATTCCTAAAATCGTCATCTGCGCCAAGTTAGCGCCTTTGCCGCCAAGGAGTTCTCTCATGTTTCCGTTTCCTTCTGAGAACAAGTAAACATACTTAACTGTCTTGTCCATCGTTATTCCTCCATTGATATATAATAAACCGATCACTGTCAGCATGGCTTCAGTAGGAAAAGAATATATTCAATTTTACCTATACTCTCATCAATCTCTACAATAATTATAGCAATGTAAAGTGCAGATTGCAAGAAATTGTTTAAAATATTAAATTTTAGCCTCAATACTGGTCATTTTGATGAAGTTTCATCATGGTCTGTTTTTTACCGAATTAAATTGAAAAACAAGGCTATTTCCCAACGCAAAATCTCTCAAATATTCTAGCCGTTATATCCTCCCTTATTGTTTTGCCTGAAATTTCTCCGATATTCATCATGGCCTGCTCTACCCCTACAAGCACACAATCAGGGGTAAGCCCCTCCTCCATAGCCACTTTTGCGGAGGCTATCGCATCCACCGCCGCGCCTATGGCGCCTGCCTGTCTGGCGTTTGTAATTATCTCGCCAGTTCTGCCTTTGGGCCCGCCTGCGAACATCTCTTCCACAGCTTTGCAGAACTCATCTATTCCATCACCAGTCTTCGCTGACACCTCATATAATTTTATGCCATGGAATGCGTCCATATTAATAACAGCTCGGTCTTTGTCAGACTTATTCAAAAGAATAACACCATTGTTCGCCTTTCTCACCTGCTCTATAACGAACATGTCCTCATCTGTCAGCTCACATGACCCATCGAAAACAGCTATTACAAGCTGGGCATCCGAAGCCGCCTCCATGGCTCTGTCAACACCAATTTTTTCCACCTTATCCTCTGTTTTATGTATGCCGGCGGTATCCACAAGGCGAAGTACTGTCTTGCCCAGGCGAATTTTTTCTTCGATAGTGTCTCTGGTGGTTCCGGCTATATCCGTAACTATGGCCCGCTCATAGCCCACAAGCGCATTTAAAAGCGAGGACTTGCCCACGTTCGGCTTGCCTATAACAGCGCATTTTATGCCCTCTTTCATTATCTTACCTCTGTCATAAGTGGATAGCAGATATTTAAGCTCTTTCTCGTCTTTATCCAGTATCTCTTTATAAGATTCAAGTTGGAAATCCTCTATGTCCTCGTCCGGATAGTCCAAAACAGCATGGAAATGTGCCATGATATCACAGAGATCGTCGTATATGGCGTCAGTTTTAATGCTGACAGCCTTGTCAAGCTGGCCCACTGCATTTTGCGCCGCCTCCGATGTCTCTGCTTCGATAATGTCTATTACCGCCTCCGCCTGAGACAGATCCATGCAGCCATTAAGAAATGCTCTCTTTGTAAATTCTCCCGGCCCCGCCTGTCTTGCTCCGGCAGCAAAAAGAGATGAGAGTCCCTCAGCGAGAACTACAGGGGATCCGTGGCACTGAAACTCAGCGGTGTTCTCTCCTGTATAGCTGTGAGGACCTCGACTTATGGTGCACAGGCACAGGTCAATATTGTTACCATTCTTATCAAGAAGGTAGCCGTAATAGAGTTTTCTGTTTTCCGCCTTTTCAAGGTCAACATTTCTTACTGACCTAAACACTTTCGCGGCTATTTTTATCGCATCGTCCCCACTCATTCGTATTATACCTATTGCGGAAATAACGTTTCCCGTAGCAATCGCAGCAATCGTATCAGCCATATTTACCTCCGTAAATCATGTGTAAAATCAGAGCCTCCATAAATATTTACGGAGGCTCCAGACAGGGGGCATTTCCGCCCTGACTTTTTACAGGTTAAAGTTTTATATTTTCAAGATTCTCCAGCCACAGCGCACTGGAAGCGTCTGACGGCATGCGCCAATCCCCTCTCGGAGACAGGGAGACTGAACCCACCTTCGGTCCGTCCGGTATACAGGAGCGTTTGAACTGCTGGGCAAAGAATCTGCGGCAGAATGTCTTCAGCCATTTCAGTATGGTTTCATCATCATATTCGCCCCTAAAGGCATATTTTGCCAGCATGAACACCTTTTCCGGTTCAAATCCCCAGCGGATAAGATAGTAAAGGAAAAAGTCGTGAAGCTCGTACGGCCCCACAAGGTCCTCCGTCTTCTGGCTCATTTCACCGTTCTCTGCCGGCAAAAGCTCCGGAGATACAGGCGTCGCAAGAATATTTTCAAGGACGTTTTTCAGATCTTCGTCTCCGCATGTATCAGCAAAGTATTTTACAACATATCTCACAAGGGTTTTCGGCACACTGCCGTTGACCCCGTACATGCTCATATGGTCTCCGTTGTATGTGGCCCAACCAAGAGCCAGCTCGGAAAGATCACCGGTACCCACAACAAGGCCACCGCAGCCGTTTGCAATGTCCATAAGCACCTGGGTCCGTTCTCTGGCCTGAGCGTTTTCAAAGACAACGTTTGTGTTTTCAATGTCATGGCCGATATCCTCAAAGTGGCGCTTCACGCTCTTGGTTATGTCAACTGTCATGAACTGTGCCCCCAGTTCCTCGGCTAGGATCTGGGCGTTTGACCTTGTTCTTTTCGTTGTTCCGAAACAGGGCATTGTTACGGCGATAAGGTCGCTTTTAGGTCTGTTCATCATTTCAAGAGTCCTGGATGCCACGATCATGGCCAAAGTCGAGTCAAGGCCACCGGAAACGCCGATGACCAGCTTCTCGCCATGCACATGCTCAAACCTCTTTTTCAGTCCAAGGCTCTGAATGTCAAGTATCTTCTCGCACCTTTTAGCCCTCTTCTCGCAGTCAGAAGGTATAAATGGCTGTTTTGGCACTTCCCTTGTAAGGTGTGTCTTCCTGACAGTTCCACCGAACTCAATTGTACGGTAATTTCCCTCTCCATTAAATGTTCCCATTTTAAGGCGCTCAAAATACAGTTTTTTAACATCTATCTCAGTATATATTACGCCACTCGTCTCTTCGCTCTCCGCTAAAACAGCGCCGTTTTCACAGATAATACTGCTGCCTGTGAAAACCGTATCCTGTGTGGACTCACCATCGCCGGAGCATGCATATACATACCCACACACAAGTCTTGCCGACTGATTTGCAACAAGAGCCTTTCTGTACTCATCCTTGGCTACTGCCTCATCGGAAGCTGAGAGATTTACCATAACTGTGGCTCCGTTTAAAGCGTGAGATACCGATGGCGGGTTTGGTACCCAGAGATCCTCACATATCTCGCAGGCTACAGTGTACTCGTCCATACCCCGGAATTTGAAAATAATATCCGTTCCAAAGGGAACTGTCTGTCCGGCGACGCAGATCTCGCCCATATTGTTTTCACCGGCCGTAAAATATCTCTTCTCGTAAAACTCACCGTAGTTGGGAATATTGGCCTTCGGCACCACACCCAGAAGCCGCCCCTGAAAAATGGCCACGGCGCAATTGTAGAGTTTTCCATCACGCTTTAAGGGCAGACCGGCAAACACAAGAGCAGTACATTTTTCGCTGGCCTTCGTTATGTCCTCAAGCGCCTTTTCACAGGCGTTTATCAGAAGGCTCTGATTAAAAAGGTCCCCGCATGTATAGCCAGGTATGCAGAGCTCGGGAAAAACAAGGATATCTGCCCCGTTCTCCTCTGCCATTTTCATCTGTTTTATTATCTCGGAAGCGTTATGTTTCGGATCGGCAACGTTGATTTTTGGTGTCGCCGCCGCAACTTTTATGAATCCATATTTCACTGTACCTTTTCCTCCCGCGTTTCGTGCCTTTAGTTTTTTCCCAATAACTGAGATAAGCAGGATATATAAACATATATCCTGCCTATCCGTCTTATAAATCAGATATTTATATTACGATTCAAGCGGTCAGGCAGCCGCCGATCAGAACTCCACTCTTTTTCCGATGTAGTCCTTAAGATCCTCGATCTTAACTCTCTCCTGATCCATGCTATCTCTCTCACGGACTGTTACGCAGCCGTCTTCAAGAGAGTCAAAGTCAAATGTAATGCAGAACGGTGTTCCAATCTCATCCTGACGGCGGTATCTCTTGCCAATAGAACCGGACTCGTCATAATCAACCATAAAGTACTTCTGCAGATCGTGATAAACCGCCGTAGCCTGTTCGGACAGCTTCTTTGACAGCGGAAGCACAGCGGCCTTAATAGGTGCAAGGGCCGGATGCAGGTGCAGTACAACACGCTCGGCTGCCTCTTCCTCGTCGTAAGCGTCAACGAGGAACGCAAGCGCAACTCTGTCAGCGCCCAGTGAAGGCTCAATAACATAAGGTATATAATGCTCGTTTTTCTCCTGGTCAAAATATGTCATATCCTTACCGGAGGTGTTCTGGTGAGCTGTAAGGTCATAATTTGTACGAGACGCAACACCCCAAAGCTCGCCCCATCCGAACGGGAAGGCAAACTCAAAGTCAGTTGTGGCGTTGGAATAGTGGCTGAGCTCCTCAGGATCATGGTCGCGCATACGGATATTCTCATCTGTCATACCGAGGTCAAGGAGCCACCTGTGGCAGAACTCTTTCCAGTAAGCAAACCACTGAAGCCCAGTGCCCGGCTGGCAGAAGAACTCAAGCTCCATCTGCTCAAACTCACGGGTACGGAAAGTGAAGTTACCCGGTGTTATCTCATTTCTGAAGGACTTACCTATCTGGCATACACCGAAAGGCAGTTTTCTTCTTGTTGTTCTCTGAATGTTCTGGAAGTTTACAAAAATACCCTGGGCAGTCTCAGGACGAAGATATACAGTATTTTTAGCGTCCTCGGTTACACCCTGGAATGTTTTAAACATAAGGTTAAACTGGCGGATGTCTGTCCAGTTGTGCTTGCCGCATGTTGGGCATGTAATATTATGCTCGTCAACGAACGCTTTCATCTCTGCCTGGGAAAGGGCGTCAACGCTCTTGCCCAGATCAAAACCGTTTTCCATGCACCACTCTTCAATGAGCTTATCCGCACGGAAGCGCTCATGGCACTCTTTGCAGTCCATGAGTGGATCGGAAAAGCCGCCGACATGGCCGGAGGCAACCCATGTCTGGGGATTCATAAGGATAGCGGCGTCAAGGCCTACGTTATATGGGCTCTCCTGAACGAATTTCTTCCACCAGGCCTTTTTGATATTATTTTTAAACTCAACGCCAAGAGGTCCGTAGTCCCATGTGTTCGCAAGACCGCCGTAGATCTCGCTGCCTGCGTAGATGAATCCGCGGCCCTTGCATAAGGCTACGATCTTGTCCATTGTCTTATCTGTATTTTTCATTTTTACCTCCAACGCTGTCCTGCAGCATTAAAATTTATTTATTTTTTTAAATTATATACCATCCAGACTTATTGTCAACAAAATGGAAAAATTTATATGAGTCATACTATTTATATTAACCTGTTTTATAAAATTTTGCAATCATCGCCTATTTATGAGCCTGGGCATCTTAATGGCGTACATCGCTTATATAAACTCTGTTGTGGGTGCCGAATATGTACTCACAAAAAGCAAAAAAGAAGGCCGGAGAAATCTCCGGCCTTTCCTTTTAATCTTAATAGATGCTTCTTGCAACGTATGTTGTGTGCAGAAGTTCGTGGGACTTATGTCCGCCTGGCTTACCCAGATATGTATCATAAAGTTCCTTAATTACGGGATTATCATGGCTCTTTCTTAAAGTCATAGCCTCATCTTCGCTATAAAGGGCTTTAGCACGCAGAGCGCGAATATCTTTATAGTTTCTTGTGGCGCCGTCCTGATGTGGCTGGCCGCCGCCGTTGATGCAGCCGCCCGGGCACGCCATAACTTCTATAAATGTATACTCCTTCTCACCGGATTTTACCATATCAAGAAGATGCTTTGCGTTTGCAAGGCCGGATGTTACGGCAACTCTTATAATCTTGCCGTTGAGATTGTATTCAGCTTCCTTTATACCCTCAAAGCCGCGTACATCATGATACTCAAGCTTTTCAGCAGGCTTACCTGTTACAACTTCAACTACCGTACGCAGAGCAGCCTCCATAACGCCGCCTGTAACACCGAAGATATGTCCAGCACCGGAAGCAACGCCAAATACTGGATCACACTGCTCGTCAGGAAGATTTACAAAATCAATACCAGCGGACTTGATCATGTCTGCAAGCTCTCTTGTTGTAATGGAGCAGTCAACGTCAGGAACGCCAGCGGCAGACTGGTCAGGTCTTCCTATTTCAAACTTCTTAGCTGTACAGGGCATTACAGATACAACAAAAATATCCTTAGGATCAATACCCATCTTCTCAGCGTAGTATGTCTTAACAATCGCGCCAAACATCTGCTGTGGGCTCTTGCAGGATGACAGATTATCCAGCATATCAGGATAATAATGCTCGCAGAACTTGATCCAGCCTGGTGAGCAGGATGTTATCATCGGGAGCTTACCACCGTTTTCAATACGCTCAAGCAGCTCTGTGCCCTCTTCCATAATGGTGAGGTCAGCAGCGGTGTCAACGTCAAATACTTTATCAAAGCCAAGACGCCTTAAAGCGGCAATCATCTTGCCTTCTACGTTTGTGCCAATAGGCATACCGAAGCACTCGCCAAGCTGGGCGCGTACTGACGGTGCAGGACCTACAACGACATGCTTGTCAGGGTCGTTGAGAGCGTCCCAAACTTTACCTGTGTCGTTTTTCTCTGTAAGAGCGCCGGTTGGACATACCGCAACGCACTGGCCACAGTTTACACAGGCTGTCTCAGAGAGCGGAAGGTCAAAAGCAGAGGCAATATGTGTGTCATAGCCACGCTCATTAGCTCCAATAACGCTTACATACTGGTTCTTGCTGCAAACCGCAATGCAGCGACGGCAGAGAATACATTTTGAGTTATCTCTTACCAGATGTACGCAGGAATCATCAATATCAGGTTCAAGATCGTGTCTGCCGAACTTGTACTGGTCAACTTCATATTCACGGCAGAGGGCCTGAAGTTCACAGTTAGTGTTGCGTGCGCAGGAAAGGCAATCAGTTCTGTGGTTGGAGAGCAGCAGTTCCAAAGTCATCTTACGGGCTCTACGCAGCTCCGGTGTGTTTGTCAAAATTTCCATGCCGTCGCGTACAGGCTGTACGCAGGCTGCAACACGGCCCCTCATACCCTTGACTTCAACAAGGCACATACGGCAGGCGCCAATAGCGTTTATATCCTTCAAATAACATAGTGTAGGAATACGAATCCCGGCTGTCTGTGCTGCGTCAAGAATTGTCGATTTCTTAGGCACTTCTACCGAAATCCCGTTAACGGTAACTTTAACGGTATCCAATTTACCTTCAGCTCCTTTTGCAATTTTACATCGGTTTTTTCTGTTTATCCGTATTAAAAAAACACAAAACTTACATATAAAGGGCACATCACAAACCGCCATGCGCCATTCAATAATATATCAAACATACTATTCTTTGTCAATTATACAATAATACTATTTTTATCGATACTTTTTGTTAACTCTGGTTTTTGCTGTAAAAAAAGTATAATACGCGCTTCTATTATTTTACATATACATTATCCCTTTTACCTTTTTTAATTTAAACACAAATTGCCCTGGAGAATGTTATCCTCCGGCTTTTTTATTTGTATATGGGTGTCGAATGTGGTAAAATGAATAAATTAAAGATCAAAGTAGGGATATTTATGACTTACCGCTCTGAGCCTTCACAAGGTGTCATGGAACTTGATATTCACGGCATGACCTGTTATCAGGCCAAAACATTTATTGAGTCTAAAATCAGGCGTGCGCCTAAAAGCGTGTACCAAATAAAGGTTATCCATGGCTATAATGGCGGCACTGCGTTAAGGAACATGGTAAGGGGCGAAATAAAGCACAACCCAAAAGTTCTCAGAGTAGAGGCAGGGCTCAACCAAGGCGAAACCACTTTGATCCTACGTGAACTTTTCTGATGATACTGGAGATAGATATGGCAAAACACGAAGAAAAAACAAATGTTATGCGGATACTTGACCAGAAGAATATATGGTACCTCCCTCACAGCTATGACCCGTCGGATGGTAGTATTGACGCCCTGTCAGTAGCCGAAAAAGTAGGGGTTGAAGACTACAAGATATACAAGACTCTTGTTACGGTGGGAGCCTCTGGAAACCACTATGTATTTGTCATTCCCGGCGGAAATGAGCTGGAACTAAAGCTGGCTGCGAAAGCTGTAGGAGAGAAGTCCATCGCTATGATAAAGCAGGCTCAGCTTTTGCCGCTGACTGGTTATATTCATGGTGGCTGCAGCCCCATCGGTATGAAAAAGCAGTTTAAAACCTGTTTTGAGGAGGAAGTAATTCTCCTTGATACTGTGCTGGTCTCCGCTGGAAAAGTGGGCTTTCAGATAGAAGTAAAGCCTCAGGATCTGATCTCCCTGACCGGTGCCATAACAGCTCAGGTCTCTCAGGAGAAGTTAAAAAGCTGACGCTTTTCAAAGAACCTTGAAAGGAGATAAAATGGCATGACAGGTTTAAATACACTTTTTCTGTCCTTTTCCGCCATGCAGATAGTAGTCTTTGTGGCGCTGGCCATATATTATTTTAAAGTCTCAGCTCCTGTTTCAGGTACTACGGAATGGATAAACATGGCCGAAAAAAAGCGGGAAAACATATCCTCTCAGCCGGCAACTATATCTTTAAAAAATGTCCTGCTGGCTTTTGCTTTTGCTATTGTGGCAGGAATTGGGAAATATCTTATTCTCTCAGTCGGAAAAACTGGCGGGGCTCTGTCCTTGGATGGCAGTCTTGCAGCTATAAACGGCGCCAGCTTGTCCGCTCCCGTTTTTGGTATCCTCTCCGGCCTTATATTTATATGTATATCACTTTTCTGCCATAATACCTTTGCTGCGTCGGTGGCTACCGGAGCCTTCATCCTTATATACAGTCTGTCCTTCCCCGGCCCGGGTCTTGCCTTATCGGCCCTCAATGACATAGTAGCGATGTATGCCATTGCTTTTATTATGGCACTAATTTTTCTCTTCAAGGCCTCCTCAGTACCGGCAGACAAAAGTCGGCTTCCGGCCATAATTTTTGTGGTAGTCTCAGCGTTTTTCACCGGCGCACTTATGATTGACTCCTCAGGACAGATTCTTGCACTGGGCTTTGCTTTGCTCTTCATTTTTCATCTTTATGATCTGTCAAAAACATATCTTGAAAAGCCGCGGCCCTTTCCATTCTGGCTGTACATACTGCTTATATGCGTACTTTTGCTATTTTTCGCTATTGTGGTCCCTGCGGCATTGGAGTTTATTTTTAAAAAAGACCCCTCTTTAGGAGTTTTTGGAAATATTTTGCAGAATATAAAATCAAATTTGAAGGGCTTTTTTGATGGATTCAGGCTAAACGGCTTAGGTATTTTTAAAAGGTACGGTCAGCTTTCTTCCTTATTTTGTCTTTTATGCCTTTCATCTGGCATAGCCGCATCCATACAGGGGATAATAAAAAGAAAGGACAGTTTTCTTCTCTATCCTCTTGTACTGACCGGCTTTTCCCTTATCGCGCTGCTTTTTGTCGATAATTACATTCTGCTGTCGGGTATTATAGCTATTTTGGGCACGGTTTTTCTTGCTTACATTTTTGATGTAATGTACACCCGCGGCAGACGGAATATATGTATAGCCGGGACTGTCCTTGTTCTACTGGTCTCGGTCTCTCAGATTGTATATTATTTAATGAATATATAAAATAATATTAAAACGGAGGATAAAAATATGAAACTTGCTCTTGGCTGTGATCACGGCGGATTTGAACTTATGCAGGAAGTAAAGGCACATCTCGACGAACTTGGTATTGAGTATGAGGATTTCGGTACTTACTCCACAGAGAGCTGCAATTACCCAGTGTTCGCGAAAGCCGCCGCTGAGGCCGTAGCTTCCGGAAAATGCGACAGAGGTATTGTAATCTGCGGCACAGGTATCGGAATTTCAATCAGCGCAAACAAAATCCACGGTATCAGATGCGCTCTCTGCTCCGACTGTTTTTCAGCGGAGATGACACGTCGCCACAATGATGCCAATATGCTGGCTATGGGCGGCAGAGTTGTAGGCCCTGGTCTTGCCCTTAAGATAGTGGATGCGTTTTTGAACGCCGAATTTGATGGTGGCCGTCATGAGACCAGAGTCAAAATGATGATGGATCTTGAAAACAATCAGTAATTTTACTTCGGAGGTAAACATGCAGAATAATAGGATATATAAGAAAAATGTAAAGCTCAAAGGCATTATATCTGCTGTTTGCGCCGTAATACTCGTATGCATAATGATAATGGTAGGCATATTTTTCTGGTTCCAGAAATATATCGTCTACACTGCTGATGGTCTTTACCTTGATGTCCCTTGGTTAGAGGAAACCTCTGAAAGCCAGAAGGGTGAAAAATGAAAAAAGCAGCTGTTCGGATTTTACGGACAGCTGCTTTTCATATATTCACTCTACATCTTTCGATTTTTCTGCGTATCATGATAAAAATGGTACTTTTTTGTTAACAAATAGCCTCGTAGTATTGTAAAAGGTAAACTTTGGATATATAATGAGGCCAGTACTTTATTTGAAGTAAAGATAGAACTTTATCAGGAGTAAAGAAAATCTTTATTAGGGGGGTTCCACATTGAAAACATTCACAGATTTTAACCTGCACCTTTATACGGACATCGTATACGGTAAGGACAAAGAAAAAATGGCTGGCGAGCTTGTTAAAAAGCACGGCGGCAAAAAAGTTATGCTTGTTTACGGCGGCGGCAGCATCAAGAAGATGGGCCTTTATGACACCGTTGTATCTTCCTTGAAAGACGCTGGTCTTGAAATCGTAGAGCTCCCAGGCGTACAGCCCAACCCACGCCGCAGTCTTGTTCAGAAGGGCATAGAGCTTGCTAAAGCAGAGGGCGTTGACTTCCTGCTGGCAGTAGGCGGCGGCAGCACACTTGACACCGCAAAGGCAATCGCATGCGCAGTTAAGTTCGGCGATAACTGGTGGGATATGTTCTCCAAGGGTGCTGTATGCACAGACCGTCTCGGCGTAGGCTCCATCCACACAATCTCCGCCGCAGGCAGCGAGAGCAGCACATCCATGGTAGTAGTTGACGATGTAGAGCGCATCGGCCAGAAGTGCAGCAACCCAAGTGCATGCCTGAGACCTGACTTTGCCATCATGAACCCTGAGCTCACATACTCTGTAAGCAAATATCAGACAGCTTCCGGTGCAGCCGACATCTTCGCACACACTCTCGAGCGCTATTTCTACAACAGCGACTGTGCTCTGGGTGATGAATTCGCAGCTGGTCTTCTCCGTACAGTAGTTAAATACGGTCCTATCGCCTGCGAAGATCCTAATAACTATGAAGCACGCGGTGAGCTTATGCTCTGCGCTACATTCTCCCACAACGACATCACAGGCATTGGCCACAGTGGTGTTCGCGGTGGCCCACATGGTCTTGAGTCCATCATCTCCGGCACATACGACACAGCTCACGGCGCAGGCTTGGCTGTTGTAATGCCAGCATGGCTCAGATATGTCGCTGACTTCTCAGACAAAGGCTGTGCACGTGTTGCAAAGCTTGCTATCGAAGTTTTCGGCGTAACGCCTGACCTGGCTGATCTCAAGAGCGTTGCGTATGAGGGTATTGAGCGCTTCAAGTCCTGGCTCAAGCGCATTGGCATGCCTCTGACTCTTACAGAGCTTGGCGTCGAGAACGCTGATATAGATCTGTTCATCGAGCGCGGTCGTTTCAACGCCGATGGCCTTTTCGTTGGATATGTAACAATGACAAAAGATCAGATGAGGAACTTCTACGAAGGTATCCTCTAAGAACAAATATATCTTCTGAAAAATAAAAGGCAGGCGCCAAAAGGCCCCTGCCTTTTATTTTATGTTTTTGTTCACTATGAAAAATTTTATGATTTGGGTTAGTCAAAAGATAACTATCAGTCGTTTACCCAGTTTACATAGGCAAGCCCCTGATTGTTTGTAAACGGACCGTCAGTTGTTACAAAGACCTTGTCTTCCAGCACCTGGATTGTAAAGTCCCATGTCCTGTATTTTCCGGCGTAGTACTCCTCATTAAATACAAGGTCAGCACCTTCAACCACCCAGCAGGCGGTTTCCGTATTCTCAAGAGTGCCTTTGTCGAATGTGCATTTTACACTACCGCTGCTCTGATCATTGAGGGTAAGGTCTTCATCGCTGGACTCCCACGAGATTGTGCAGCCGTCCTCGGTAACATCCTCAAAGGTTATTATTATTCCCTTTGAAGCGGAATTCGGACGGATAAACCATCTGTCATACTCCTCAAATCCGCTTTTATTCAGCTCGTAAGTACGGTCTATCCAGCCGGAGTCCAGTTTTGTCCAATCCTGAGTGGCGTCATCATACTCCAAAGTGAGGCTGTAGTCGCCTACGCTTGTAAACATTTTGCCGTCGTATTCCAAGTGCAGTGAATAGTTGGCTTGTAGCCCGCTTACCTCAACGGACTCGCTGTAATTTTTGCAGGGGAAAAGGCCGGGAAGATATGATTTTGCCTCCGGCGGTTCAGGTACGACGATCTCGTTGTTGGGCATATCCTCATTTATATCGGTATTGCCCGGGCCCGACGCCGGGGATTCCTTCTTTCCGCAGCCGGCAAGTCCGCAGATCATCACAAGTGCGAGGAAATATAATATAATTCTCCTCATGGTCTATTCTCCTTTCATACTTTTCAAACAAAATTTTGCCGCTATGTATTACGGCTGACGCTGGCACTGTACCAATGTACGCTGCTCTTCCGCCGGCATAAGCCTTGTAATGAAAATAAAGAGGCCTCTGCTTTTACCGGAATTATACCATGGTACCATCCTCAAAACAACGAGATACCTTAAAAAAGCCTTAGTCCAATCTGTCCAGAGACACAAAAATACCGCCCCGCAGCAGTCGGGGCGGTATTTTCAGTTTCTCTTCATTATATCCGGCATAGACCAGATATCATTTTTATTTTACAGTCGTTCCGCCGCTTTTACAGAAAGAAGATAGGACTTTAATTTGGATTTTATGTTCTTTGGCGATCTCAACACATTTTTTATGGATAACCTGGGAGCCGCCCTCTATAAGTCTCAGCATATCGTCATATGATATCTCACTGAGCAACACGGCGTTTTTATCTTTTTTAGGGTCGGCGGTATATACGCCTTCAACATCTTTATATAGTATACACTCTTGTGCTCCAAAAAACGCGGCGGCGCAGACCGCCGTGGTGTCGGAGCCGCCTCTACCTAGGGTAGTTATATCTCCGGCACTGTCTACTCCCTGGAATCCTGCCAGTACTACTACCCTGCCGTTTTTCAGTTCCTCGTTTATCCTGTCTGACGAGACACACATTATGTCGGCGTCGCCGTGTTTGCCGCTGGTCATAAGACCCGCCTGCCAGCCTGTCAGGGAAACTGCGTCAATACCTCTTTTTTTAAGAGCCATGGCGCAAAGTGCGACGCTGATCTGCTCACCGGTAGAAAGCAGCATATCCGTCTCTCTTTGATCCGGCGCCTTGGAAATCTCATAGGCCTTTTCAAGAAGCAGGTCTGTCATGTCGCCCTGGGCGGACAAAACAGCTATAACGCTGTTCCCATCCCTGAAAGCTTTTTCTATTATGGAAGACACGTTCTCAATTCTCTCTTTATCCGCGACGGAGGAACCACCGAATTTCATTACTATCAGTGCCACTGTTTTCCCTCCGAACTTTAGATTATCGTCTCCAATACATAATATGCAGCCCTCTTCCCCATGCCACCGGTCCCCTGTTTCCACTGCCTTTCACTCTTTGCGGCAAAAAGCAGAATTTAATATGCTTTTCCGTCAAAAATATACATTTTTCCCTTTGTTATACTATATATGTGTGTTATTATAAATTTAAAGAGAATTTTAGAAGCGAGGTTTTGAAAATGAGAAATCCCGGACGCGTAAATCCCATGTCAGTGCGGTCAAAATCCGCCCTGGCTCAGGCTCTTTTGTCCGAGCTTATGAAAAAAGAGCTGTGCGATATCTCAATTTCAGATATAACAGAAAGGGCTGGTCTGTCCCGCCAGACATTTTACACAAATTTCAGCAAAAAAGAAGATATCCTCATTTTTCTGCTCAATGGCCTATTTGCAAAATACTCAAAACAGCTCCCCGCCATGATAAGCACGCCAAAAAACTTTATTATTGACTACCTTATATTCTGGGACGGAAACAAAGAATTTATCTCCCTTCTCTTCAGCCGTGGCCTTGGATATCTGTTTCAGGACAGAAACAGAACCTTTTTCATGGAGGAATCCTCCAGACTCAACTCTATCTGCTCGGCTGAACCCTGGCAGCTTCCATACATAAAGGCCAGTCTTGCTGGCCTTACCTATGAGCTCTTACATCTCTGGATTTCCAAAGATCAGGGGCTGAGCGTAAATGTGCTTACAAGCCTTGCTGGGAACCTTCTCTCGGGCAAAATCTTCGTCTGATTACGTCGATACATCTCCAAAATCCGTGGACTTTTCAGCTCCGCGGATTTTTTATTTGCACAACTATGTACAAATTATAAATTTTTGCAAACTATTTTATAGCGGGTATTGACAATCTCGCGGGAGAGTGCTAAATTGTGTTTAGCACTCAGGGAGGCTGAGTGCTAAAACTCAAAAAGAGGAGTAACTCGTATGGAGCTTTCCCAGCGTAAACGGGCAATACTAAAGGCCGTTGTGGACAATTACATAGAGACTGCGGAACCCATCGGGTCAAAAGCCATTTCAACAGGGCTTGGGGTTTCATCGGCCACAGTCAGAAATGAAATGGCTGAACTTGAGAGTATGGGGTATCTTGAACAGCCTCACACATCTGCAGGCAGGATACCTTCTCCAAAAGGATATAGGTTTTATGTCAATGAGCTGATGCAGAGACACAAACTGACTATGGAGGAGACTGAGGAGATAAACTCTGTTTTAAAGCAGAAGGTTCAGCAGATAGACGGACTTATCGCCGATGCAGGAAAAATCGCCGCAAGCATAACAAGTCTTCCAGCATACACTCTCCACTCTTCCCTGTCAAAGCAGCGAGCTCAGCGGTTTGACCTTATTTTCGTTGATGACCATACATTTATAATAGTCATAATGCTCTCAAACAGTACCGTTAAAAACAAGCTGGTAAAAATCCCCGCTTTTGTGGATCAGAATATGCTTACAAAGCTCTCCACTGTTTTTAACGCTCATTTTACAAATCTCACAGAGGAGGAAATAACTCCATCTCTCATTTCCTCTGCTGAAACCGCCAGTGGAGATAATATTGGTCTCGTTTCGGTCATATCTGGATTCTTGATCCAGACACTTAAGGAAGTTGACATCACAGACGCCCATGTTGTAGGCACAGCAAATCTCTTCCGCCACCCTGAATTTCAGGATATCGGCAAAGCAGAAAAGGTCATGAGTTACCTGTCCGACGGTGGGGATTTCAAAGGGCTCCCGGTACCGGAAATGGACTCAAAAATCAAAATAACAATTGGGCCGGAAAATCTAGCTGAAGAGCTGAAAGACTCCAGTGTGATCGTGGCAAAATATGACGCGGGAAATAATATGCAGGGCATAATCGGTGTGGTAGGCCCCACAAGGATGGATTATTCCTCCGTTGCTGCAAGGCTTGCCTATATCGCCGACGGTATTTCCAAAATGCTCAGGCAGGTGCCCCAGTCCCAGCAGCTTCAAATACAAAAGAACCTGCCCACTTCGCTTATTCCATTCGAATTTTTTGACAACAATAATAATAAATAACATTGTGGAATTTTTCTTCCGCTTACAAAGGAGGCATAAATTTGGCTAAGGATAAGAAAAACAGCAAGCCTGAAGAGGAAAAGGCGCCGGAAACCACTGAGAACACTCAGCCGGTTACGGAAGAGGCCGAAAATTCCCAGGAAACGACTGCTGATGAAAAAGATAAAAAGATCCAGGCACTGGAAGATGAGATAAAAGCTGAAAAAGACAAGTATCTACGGCTCGCCGCTGAATATGACAACTTTAGAAAGCGAAACGCTAAAGAGCGCGAAGCTCTTTACGGAGATGTAAGAGCTGATACGATACTTAAAATACTTCCCGTCTACGATAATCTGGCAAGAGCCCTCCGACAGGAGACGGCGGATGAGGCCTTTAAAAAGGGTGTCGAAATGACAATGACCCAGCTTGAGGGCATTTTGGAAAAACTCAATGTTACTCCTATCGCCGCTGTGGGCGAAAAATTTGATCCCGGACTGCATAACGCTGTTATGCATGTTGAAGACGAGTCTAAAGGAGAAAACATAATCGTTGAGGAATACGAAAAAGGCTTTAAATTAGGCGACAAGGTTATCAGATTCTCCATGGTAGTAGTCGCGAACTGAAAACCCGTGGACAGTACTCTGTATAACTGATAAATATATTAATCCAGTAAAAAGTGTTTATATTTTCTAATATTTAGGAGGCAATAATTATGTCAAAGATTATAGGTATCGACCTTGGTACAACTAACTCTTGCGTAGCCGTTATCGAAGGCGGCGAACCAGTTGTAATAGCAAACGCAGAAGGCTCCCGTACTACTCCATCCGTTGTGGCATTTTCCAAAGACGGCGAGAGAATGGTAGGTCAGGTAGCAAAAAGACAGGCAATCACAAACCCTGATAGAACAGTTTCATCCATTAAGCGTGAGATGGGCTCTAACTATAAAGTAAACATCGACGGAAAAGCCTATACTCCTCAGGAGATTTCCGCTATGATACTTCAGAAACTTAAATCTGATGCTGAAGGTTATCTTGGCAGCAAGGTTACCGAGGCTGTTATTACAGTTCCTGCATACTTTACAGACGCACAGCGTCAGGCCACAAAAGATGCCGGCAAGATTGCAGGTCTTGATGTTAAGAGAATCATCAACGAGCCTACAGCTGCCGCTCTGGCTTACGGTCTTGATAAGGAATCTGATCAGAAGATCATGGTTTACGACCTTGGCGGCGGTACATTCGATGTATCCGTACTTGAGATTGGCGACGGCGTAATCGAAGTTCTTGCAACAGCCGGTAACAACCGTCTGGGCGGCGACGACTTTGACGCTGAGATCACAAAATATCTGGTAGCTGAGTTCAAGCGTGAAAACGGCGTTGACCTCTCCACAGATAAAGTAGCAATGCAGAGACTTAAGGAAGCTGCTGAGAAGGCAAAGATCGAGCTCTCTGGCGTAACTTCCACAAATATCAATCTGCCTTATATCACAGCAGATGCAACAGGTCCTAAGCACCTTGACATTACTCTCACAAGAGCTAAATTCAACGAACTTACACAGCACCTTGTAGAAGCTACAAGAGGTCCTGTAAACCAGGCACTCTCTGACTCCGGTCTTTCCGCTTCTGACCTTAGCAAGGTTATCCTTGTAGGTGGCTCCACAAGAATCCCAGCTGTTCAGGATCTTGTAAAGAACATGACAGGCAAAGACCCGTTCAAGGGCATCAACCCTGATGAGTGCGTCGCAGTTGGCGCAGCTATCCAGGGCGGCGTTCTCGGCGGCGATGTTGAAGGCATTCTTCTTCTTGATGTTACCCCGCTGTCCCTTGGTATCGAGACTCTCGGCGGCGTATTTACAAAACTTATCGAGAGAAATACCACAATTCCTACAAAGAAGAGCCAGGTATTCTCCACCGCTGCTGATAACCAGACCAGCGTTGAAATCAATGTTCTCCAGGGCGAGAGAGAAATGGCACAGTACAACAAATCTCTTGGCCGCTTCCATCTCGACGGTATCGCTCCGGCACGTCGTGGCGTTCCTCAGATCGAAGTTACATTCGATATCGACGCAAACGGTATCGTAAACGTATCCGCTAAGGATCTGGGTACAGGCAGAGAGCAGCACATCACTGTTACTTCTTCCTCCAACCTGTCCAAAGAGGATATTGAAAAGGCAGTTAAGGAAGCTGAGCAGTATGCAGCTGAAGACGCTAAGCGCAAAGAGGAAGTTGATGTCCGCAACGCAGGCGATCAGATGGTATACCAGACAGAAAAGACTCTGTCCGAAGTTGGCGACAAGCTTGACGCAGCAGATAAAAGCAGCGTAGAAGCAGCACTTGAAAAGCTTAAGGAAGCTCTCAAGGGCACAGATACAGCCGCTATAAAGACAGCTACTGACGAGCTGACACAGCTCTTCTACAAGGCATCCGAAAAGCTTTACAGCCAGACAGGTGCTCAGGGCGCTCAGGGTGCGGGCTTCGATCCTAACGCTCAGCAGGCTGGTGGCGCCAACGGCGGCACAAACGGCGGCGACTATTACGACGCTGACTACGAAGTAGTTGACGATGACAACAACAAGTAATCTCTAAACGGCATTCAACTACTTTATCTTCGTATAGCA
>CALXGH010000043.1 GCA_944387845.1 uncultured Oscillospiraceae bacterium | reverse complement strand
AATTAACCTTGTATGCAGATTTTTTGAGCCTACAAGCGGTAGAATATTAATTGATGGAAAGGACGCCAGAGACCGCAGCCAGCTTTGGCTTCACAGCAATATCGGATATGTTCTCCAGACACCACATCTTTTCTCTGGGTCCATAATTGACAATCTAAGGTACGGAAAGCCTGACGCCACAATGGAGGAAATTGAGGAGGCGGTGAAAAGCGTATCCGCCGACATGGTAATATCCAAAATGGCTAAAGGGTACGACAGTGAGGTAGGCGAGGGAGGAGATATACTCTCTATCGGTGAAAAACAGCTTATAAGTTTTGCAAGGGCAATACTTCCCAAACCGGCCATATTCGTCCTTGATGAGGCCACAAGCTCTGTTGACACTGTAACTGAGAGGCTGATACAAAGCGCTATTGAAAAGCTTATGGAGGGCAGAACATCTTTCGTTGTTGCCCACAGACTGTCAACAATACAGAATTCAGACATTATCCTTGCAATGCGGGACGGAAAGATAGTCGAGCGCGGCACCCATGATGAGCTTATGCTCCAGAAGGGTTATTATTATCAGCTATATACCCAACAGTTTTCCGAGGAACAGCTGCAGAGTTTATAAAATACTGGTTATTAAAAGGCACTTTAAAAAAGTGCCTTTTAATTTTTTTATGGATATGCCATGTTTATGTACAGAAATGTTTTATGTAAAATGTTACGCAAAAATTGACTTTAGACTGGCATTAGTCTAAAATTATAGCTGTCATTGTAATGTAAATTTACCATATTAAGGGAAGGCGCAGAATGAAAGTTGTATTACAGAACCTGACTAAAAAATTTCCAGGCCGGGGTAAAAAGTCTGAGGACGTAGTGGCTGTGGATAATTTTAATTTTGAAATACCTGATGGAAAACTTGTGGGGTTGCTAGGGCCATCCGGTTGCGGCAAGAGCACAACACTGAATTTGTTATGCGGGCTTTTGAAACCAACATCGGGCAAGGTGTTCTTCGGAGAAGATGATGTTACAGATCTGCCAGCGGAAAATCGTGGGGTAGGCATGGTGTTTCAGAATTATGCACTTTACCCACACCTGACGGTAAGACAGAATATTATATTTCCTCTTCAGAATCTTAAGGGCAAAGACAAAATGTCAAAAGAGGAGATGGGTAAGAAAGCCCTTGAAGTGGCAAAGCTTGTGCAGATAGACGAGTTGATGGACAGAAAACCAAAAGAGCTTTCAGGAGGCCAGCAGCAGCGTGTTGCAATTGCAAGAGCACTTGTCAAACGGCCGAGAGTTCTTCTTTTGGACGAGCCTCTGTCAAACCTTGACGCAAGACTGAGACTTCAGACAAGAGAAGAGATAAGAAGAATCCAGAGAGAGACGGGGATAACCACCGTTTTTGTTACACATGACCAGGAAGAGGCCATGAGCATATCTGATATGATTGTTGTAATGCGTGCAGGTGTAGTACAGCAGATTGGAAAACCTCAAAATGTGTACGATGACCCTGTTAATCTGTTTGTTGCGAAGTTTTTGGGAACACCGCCTATAAACGTGTTCTATGGCAGGATAAAAGACGGTGGGCTCTACATAGGAGATGGGAAAATCGCCGATGCTGCCGGTGTGCCAGATCAGGATGTTTACGCAGCTGTGCGCCCTGAGGGATTTATACTGGATGATAACGGCCCGCTCTGTTGCGGTCTCAGCAGAGTTGAGATAATGGGCAGAGACATAAGCGTTGTATCCACCCACGATAGTGCTGAAAATCCTGTGATACGCTCAATAATAAGCAGTGAAAGCAACGTAAATACACAGTCTCCTGAGGTTAGATTTAGTGTAAAACCTAACAAGTTATTTGTTTTTAGCGGGCAGACTGAGGACAGAATCAGGATAAACTGAGGAGATAGGGCTATGGACAAAAGAAATTTAAAGGGCTGGCTTTATCTTCTGCCGGCGTTCCTTTTCCTTGTGGTATTTATGATATATCCCCTCATAGATGTTTTTATCTACTCTTTTGAAGAGGGGTTTAATTTCGCTTCACAGTCTTTTTTTGGGGTTGGGACATATAACTATTCATATATTCTCCACGACCCGTATTTCCTTCAGGCAGTTAAAAACACATTTATTCTTGTAATAATAACAGTACCATTATCTACAGGGATTGCCCTTTTGATCTCTTTGGGGCTCAGCTCTATAAAGGCGCTGAGAAAACTGTTTCAGACGGTGTATTTTCTGCCATATGTTACTAACACACTAGCAGTAGGTCTTGTATTTATGATACTTTTTAAGCCAACTGAGTACACCGACGGGCTTGTAAATCTTATAATAAGCTGGTTCGGAGGAAGTACAGTGGACTTTATAAGCGGACCTTATTGGGCGAAAATGTTCGTTCTGTGCTTTTACACCATATGGGTAGTAATGCCTTTTAAGATTCTTATTCTTACAAGCGCTCTGGCCTCTGTCAATCAGGATTACTACAATGCGGCAAAAGTTGACGGAGCATCCACATTCAAAACATTTACAAAGATAACTTTGCCTATGATTTCGCCGTCTCTGTTTTATTTAATAATAACAGGGTTTATCGGGGCCTTTAAGGCATACAGCGACGCTGTCGCCCTTTTCGGTACTAACCTTAATACGGCTGAGATGAACACAATTGTAGGCTATGTATATGACATGCTCTACGGAAGCAGCGGAGGATATCCGTCATTTGCTTCGGCGGCGGCCATAATCCTGTTCGCCATAGTTTTGACCATAACATGTATAAACCTTATGGTCAGCAAAAAGCACGTTCATTATTAAGAGGTCAGTGTTATGGATAATATAATGGATTACGAAAAAATTGAGAAATCGGCAAGGATTAGAAAAAAGACGGTAAAGACCGTTACGTATATTCTTCTTGGAATATGGGCGATAATGGTACTTTTTCCATTTTACTGGATGATTCTCACATCGGTTAAAAGTTACAGCGCCTATAATTCAGAGTATATACCGACGTTTTTTACATTGTCTCCAACTATTCAAAATTACATTGATGCGTTTACAAGCGTGCCCCTTGCACAGTATCTTGCAAACACAGCGTTTTTCGCCATTGCCACAACCGCCATCATGCTGGCGGTAACGATACTTGCGGCCTTTGCTTTTGCGCGCCTTGAGTTTAAGGGTAAAAATATCGCATTTACGCTGTTTTTATCTCTTATGATGATACCAAACGAGCTCGTTGTAATAACGAACTTTGTTACTATCACGGATCTTGACCTTAGAAACACTTTTACTGGTCTTATTTTGCCTTCGGTTACATCGGTGTTTTATATTTACCTTCTCAGGGAAAATTTTGCCCAGATACCGGACGAGCTATATTATGCCGCGAAAGTGGATGGAACGTCTGACCTTAAATACCTACTGAAGGTCATGGTGCCAATAAGCAGGCCCACAATAATAACGATAACTATACTGAAAGTAATTGAGTGCTGGAACTCATACATCTGGCCAAGACTTATTACAGATGACTCGGCCTACTATCTTGTGTCAAACGGAATTCAGGAAATAAGAGAAAACGGATTTGGTAGGGAGAACATACCCGCTATGATGGCGGCGGTAGTTGTCATTTCCGTGCCGCTTATAGTCCTGTTTTTGATATTCAGGAATAAAATTATGGAAGGCGTTGCTCGCGGAGGTACAAAGGGATGAGAAAACTTCATAAAATTACCGCCGTTATGGTGGCCTTGGCAATCGCTTCCTCGGTTCTTCTCTCGGGCTGTCATGGGTCAAAAGATCTTGGCACTTTTGAGGTGCCGGAAGAGTTTGACACCTCAAAGGAATATGAGATAACTTTCTGGGCAAAAAATGACACAAATAAAGCTCAGACAAACATATATGAGAAAGCAATTGAAGATTTTGAAAAGCTCTATCCAAACATCAAAGTAAATCTGCGCCTTTACACTGATTACGGCAAGATATACAACGATGTTATAACTAATATTTCCACAAACACAACACCAAATGTGTGTATCACTTATCCTGACCATATAGCCACATATCTCACCGGAACAAATGTAGTTGCGCCACTTGATAACCTTTTTACAGATGAGAAATATGGTCTGGGAGGAAGCGAAGTTCTCTTCGACTCTCCGACTATTGATGAGATAATACCGAAGTTTTTGGAAGAGTGCAGCATAAGCGGCCGCTACTACGCCATACCGTATATGCGCTCAACGGAGGCCTGCTATGTAAACAAGACTTATGTTGAGGCTTTGGGATATGAATTGCCTGAGGTTTTGACATGGGATTTTGTTTGGGAAGTTTCCGAGGCAGCCATGGCAAAGGATGAGGACGGCAACTTTATAGTAAACGGGCAGAAGGTCATGATACCTTTTATCTACAAGTCCACTGACAACATGATGATTCAAATGCTCAGACAGATGGATGGAGGATATTCAACGGACAGGGGAGAAGTTCTTATATTTAACGACACCACGGAAGATATCCTGTACACCATAGCGGAGCATGCCGCCACCGGAGCCTTTTCAACATTTAAAATTTCAAGCTATCCCGCAAACTTCTTAAATGCCGGCCAGTGTATTTTCGCTGTGGATTCCACCGCTGGCGCTACGTGGATGGGTAGCGACGCTCCGCTATCTGACATAAGTGAGGACAAGTTCGTTGAGTTCGAAACTGAGGTTATGACAGTACCTCAGGCTGATCCGGACAATATGCAGATGATATCTCAGGGACCGTCTGTCTGCATCTTCAACAAGGAGGATCCACAGGAAGTTCTTGCCTCGTGGCTTTTTGCTCAGTTTCTTCTGACAAATGAGGTGCAGATAGCTTATGCCCAGACTGAGGGATACGTACCCGTAACTTCAAAGGCTCAGAACGCCCCGGAGTATACTGACTACCTCTCTAGATCCGGCGAGGACGATTCTACCTACTATGATGTAAAGATCGAGGCAACAAAACTACTTCTTGAGCATACGGATGACACTTTTGTAACGCCGGTATTCAATGGTTCAGCGTCCCTGAGAGATGCCGCGGGGCAGATGATAGAAAATGTTACAAAGTCTGTCAGACGAAACGAAACGGTGGATGATGAGTACATAGAGGAGCTTTATGCTGACATAACATCTCTCTACCACCTTGATCAGACAGCGGCGTCTTTAGGAAAGACGGATCTGGGGCCTCTTCCAAAAACGTCTGTTGCCCTTTTGGCTACACTTGGGGCTGCCTGGGTAATCATGGGCGTATATGTTTTAAGAGGGGCCATTAGAAATAAAAAGAATAGGAGTAAATAATTAACAAATCGTTAAACCTGTTTCTTCCTGGTTGAATTAAATATTTTTTGGGTTATAATTAAATCGTTCTTAATAATGAAATGAAAAGGAGAACTAACATGAAAAAATTTTTAGCATTGCTGTTGGCGTTTATGCTTGTTTTTGCCCTTGTAGGATGTGGGGACAAGAACACTGACGACGACAAAAAAGAAGAAGAACAGGAAAACGAGAACGAGGTCCAGGTAATGTCCTATGACGAGTATATGGCTGCTGAGCTTGATTCTGAGGTTGTAGTTGAAACTTACGTTCAGGCTAAACAGGCTTGGGCTGAAGACAAGGCTACTCTCTACACTCAGGATGAAAACGGCGCTTACTTCATCTATGGCATGGCTTGCTCCGAAGAAGACTATGAGAAACTGACAGTTGGCACAAAAATCAGAGTTACAGGCTTTAAGTCCGAGTGGGCTGGCGAAGTTGAGATCATCGACGCTACATTCGAAATCATCGAAGGTAACTATGTTGCTGAAGCTCTTGATGTGACATCCATGCTTGGTGCTGAAGACCTTATCAACCACCAGAACGAGTTCGTTTCCTTCAAGGGAATGACAATTGAGGCTTCCACTGACGCTGAAGGCAACGAGGCTGCTTTCCTCTACAACTGGGATGGTTCCGGTGAAGAGGGCACAAACTGCGACCTTTACTTCAACGCTTCCATCGACGGTCAGACATACACTTTCACAGTTGAGTCCGACCTCTGCGATGAATCCAGCGATGTTTACAAAGCTGTTCAGGCACTTAAAGTAGGCGATGTAGTTGATATGGAAGGCTTCCTGTACTGGTATGAGGGCGTTAACCCACACATCACTTCCGTTACTGCTGCAACAGAAGCTGAGTAATTATTAAGAACTAAAACCAAAAGACCGCTCCGAAAGGGGCGGTCTTTTTTATTATAGGCAGCAAGAAAGTCGTGATAACGGAAACAAAACAGGAAAATAAAAAAGCCGGTACATTTTGTACCGGCTTTTGATTTACTTTTATTTATTGCCGCAGGCATCACAATCTTCGCAGTTTTCACAGTCTTTGAAAAGCTCTTTGTCGTATGCGATACCGTTTTTATCATAGTAGTCTTTTACTGCCGCTTTGACCGCCTCTTCGGCAAGAACTGAGCAGTGTATCTTATGTGTCGGAAGTCCGTCCAGAGCCTCAACAACGGCCTTGTTTGAAAGCTCAAGAGCCTCGTCGACAGATCTGCCTTTTATCATCTCTGTTGCCATAGAGCTTGTGGCAATAGCAGAGCCGCAGCCAAAGGTTATGAACTTGGCATCGGTGATGATATTGTCTTTTACTTTGATATATACTCTCATGATGTCGCCGCAGACTGCGTTGCCTACTTCACCGATACCATCAGCGTCATCCATTTTTCCTACATTCCTAGGGTGCTGGAAATGGTCCATTACTTTTTCGCTATATAACATGTTTTATCGTTCCTTTCTCTAATTCGTCCCAAACCGGAGACATACTACGGAGATACTCAACAACCTCTGTAACGGATTTTATAATGTAATCAATTTCTTCTTCTGTGTTTTCCTCGGTTATGGAAAGACGCAGAGAGCCATGGGCTACTTCGTGGGGAAGACCGATTGCAAGAAGTACATGGCTTGGATCCAGAGAACCTGATGTGCAGGCTGAGCCGGATGAAGCGGCGATGTGTTTCGCGTCAAGAAGAAGGAGGAGAGATTCACCCTCAATACCCTCAAAGCACATATTAAGTGTGCCTGGAACATGGTGCTCCATACTGCCGTTTATAACAGAATGTGGGATCTTGGAAAGACCTGCTGCAAGCCTGTCCCTGAGAGCAATGGTGCGAATAGCGTTCTCTTCCATGTGGTCGCAGGACTCTTTAAGAGCGGCAGCTGTACCGACTATACCGGGAACATTTTCTGTGCCGCCGCGTTTTCCGCGTTCCTGAGCACCACCTTCAATTATATTGGTGAGCATGATGCCTCTCTTGCAGTAAAGTACGCCGGTACCCTTAGGACCGTGGAACTTGTGAGCGGAGAGAGACAGCATGTCAATGTTGTCATCTTTTACATTTACAGGAATATGACCTATAGCCTGTACGGCATCTGTATGGAACAGAATACCTTTGCTGCGGCAAAGAGCTCCAATTTCGCGGATAGGCTGTATGGTGCCTATCTCGTTGTTGGCGTACATTATTGTTACAAGAGCTGTGTCAGGTCTGATAGCCTTTTCAACATCCTCAAGTCTTACCACACCGTCTTTATGAACATCAAGATAAGTTACCTCGAAGCCTTCTTTTTCAAGACGCTGGAGAGTATGAAGAACCGCATGGTGCTCAAATGTTGTGGAAATGAGGTGCATTTTACCTTTTCGCTTGCCAAGGAGCGCGGCTGTTACTATGGCCTGGTTGTCTGCCTCGCTGCCACCGGAGGTGAAATATATCTCCCGCTCTTCAGCGCCGATACATTCAGCTACGATCTTTCTCGCGTTGGCCATTGCTTCAGCGGCCTTCTGACCGAGTGTATATAAACTGGAAGGGTTACCATACTCCTCGGAAAAATAGGGAAGCATAGCATCGAGCGCAGTTTTACTAACTCTTGTTGTTGCAGCGTTGTCAGCATAAATAAGTTTCATTTTTTATCCCCTTTATATTATTTATCTACTGCTTTTGCAGTTGCGTTGTATTAAATCTGCAATTGTTACACTTTCAAGATACTCATCTACGATCCTGTCCAGTTCCTGCCACATAGGAAGGGTATAACAGGTGTCAGCTTTGGCACACTGTTCAACTCCACCGTCTGCGTATAGACACGATACCGGAGCCAGGCTGCCTTCAGCAAGCTTTAAAACTGAGCCAATCGTGTACTCTTCAGCAGGTTTGGAGAGCTTATATCCGCCAGATTTACCACGGAAACTCAAAATAAAACCAGCTTTGTTTAAGGTTGAGGCGATAGACTCAAGGTATTTTACTGAGACACCCTGCCGCTCTGCAATATCCTTTAGCGATATATACTCATCGCCGTCATGCTGGGCAAGATCTATCAGAAGCTGAAGGGCATAACGCCCTTTTGTGGAAATTCGCATACGATACCTTCTTTCTAATTCCCTATTATGCCATAGGAATTAAGGGAATTCAAGCCCTATTTCAATATTTTTTTATTTTATTATGAGCCGACACAGGGGACAAATATTCACAGTGGAAATGAAAAGGCAGTGCCAAAAAGGCACTGCTCTTATTATTTTTTATATTATTTTATCTATTACCGCCTGACCGACTTCATCTGTGGATGCTCCACCGCCCAAATCCGGGGTCAGATGAGTGCCTTCGGTGAGGACAGCCTCAATGGCGGCTATAATTTTATCAGACCAGTTATTATATCCGAAAAACTCCAGCATCTGTGCTGCGGACCAGTGAGATGCAAGTGGGTTTGCGATACCCTTGCCGGCTATATCGGGGGCTGAACCGTGGATAGGCTCGAACATTGAGGGATATTTTCGTTCAGGGTTAATATTTGCCCCGGCTGCAAGGCCCATGCCACCGGCTATTGCAGCGCCAAGATCGGTGAGGATATCTCCGAAAAGATTTGATGTTACCACAACGCCATAGCGGGCGGGATCTTTTACCATATACATACTTGCTGCGTCAACAAGATAGGAGTGGGTCTCTACATCGGGATAATCTTTGCCAACTTCTTTGAACATCTTGTCCCAGAAAACCATAGAGTAGTTTAAGGCGTTACCCTTGCTTATACTTGTAAGTGATGTTTTATGCTCCCTGGCAAGGTCATAGGCATAGCGCATTACACGCTCACAGCCATTTCGTGAAAAGACACCATTTTGTATTACGACTTCATTTGGCTGATCTTCGTATAACCAGGCGCCGCTGCCAGAATATTCACCTTCTGTATTTTCACGTACGAATATCATGTCTATATCTTCCGGTTTTGCATCTTTGAGAGGGCAGGGAGCGCCCTTTAGAAGCTTTACAGGACGGAGATTGACATACTGGTCAAAACTGTGTCGAATATTCAAAAGCAGGTCTCTGAGGGATATATGGTCCGGGACTCCAGGCATACCAACAGCGCCAAGATAAATGGCGTCAAAGTGGGACAGTTTTTCTATACCATCCTCGTCCATCATTTTACCATGCTCAAGATAATAATTGCACCCCCAGGGGAAATGGGTAAACTCAAATTTGAAACTACCGTCAAGAGCGGAAATATGCTCAAGAAGCTTTATACCCTGGGCGATTACCTCGGGACCGATACCATCGCCTGCTATAACGGCGATTTTGTAAGTTTTCATATTATGCCACTCCTTTAAAATCAGATGATGCCAAGATGTTCAAGCAGAATTTTTATACCTAATATAATCAGTATGGCACCGCCGAATATCTCTGATTTTGATTTGTATCTGCTGCCGAACACATTGCCTACGTTTACCCCAACGGCGGAGAGAGTAAAGGTCGTAACGCCGATAAATATTACGGCACTGAGAATATGTACTTTCAGGAAAGCAAAGGTTATTCCTACTGCCAGAGCATCGATACTTGTGGCAACTGCCAGCATGAACATGTTTTTGACACTGAGAGCATCCCCGTCGGAACCGGAGAGGGCTTCGTCTTCTTCATCGGAAAAAGCCTCTTTGATCATATTGGCGCCGATGAAGCACAAAAGAATAAAAGCTATCCAATGGTCTATGGATACTATGTACTTATAAAATCTGGAACCTAAAAAATAACCAATAAGAGGCATTATGGCCTGAAAAAAGCCGAACCAGCCGCCGACGATAACGGCGCTTTTCAGCGTTACTTTTTTCATTGAAAGACCTTTACATACCGAGACGGCAAAAGCGTCCATGGAAAGGCCTATGGCCAGAAGAAAAAGTTCTAATAATCCCATTTAACTCACCTTTCAATAAATCTTAAAAATGATATCACAAATTGTAGATATGGTCAATTTATATTATACGTGTCATCAGAGCGCAGGCGTTGTCCTTTGAAAAATATGTGATTGGGTATATAATACAATTTAAGTATAAAACAGATATAAACGGTAAAACCAGCGGAAATGGAAGATACAATGAAATATAGTTTTGAGATTAAAAAGAATATCCATATGTACAATCATCTTCTCATCTGCACTGATGGAGAAAGCAGATATGAAGCTATATGTGAATCTGCACCAACTGTGGAAAAGACACTTATATTCTGGCCGGACGATTTTAAAATCCCACCAGATGACAGAGAGATTTTTATAAGCGAACTGAAAAAATGGTCGGTGTCCCAAGGATACCAATATATTATAAATGAGGGTAGAGGGAGATAACCGCTGTACTTGTTAATAAATTAAAAGCATAGAGCTTTACACAAAGAATTTATGATAAGATGATTGCGGATATACGAATACGGCTTTTCGGATAGCTTTAACTCCGTAAAAAATTTGAAGGTTATAAAAAGCCTAGTATAGGCTAGTAATTCAGATGTGTTTTAATATCGGAGAGAATATGTACATAAACAGATTTAACGACGCTATAAAAAGTAAATACGGACGAAAAATGTATAAGCTGTCTCTGGATGGAGGTATGACATGCCCAAACAGGGACGGAAAAGTTGGTACTGGCGGATGCATATTCTGCTCGGGCTCAGGGGCCGGCGATTTTGCCGAGAAGTTTGAGGGTGATATCAACACTCAGATAGAACGGGCAAAAAGACGGGTTGAGAGCAAAGCCGGGGACTGCGGATATATAGCATATTTTCAAAGCTACACAAATACATACGCCCCAGTGGAAGAACTGAAAAGGCTATTTTGGAGCGTAGTGGAAAATGATGACGTTGACATTTTGTCCATTGCCACAAGGCCTGACTGCCTTGAAGAGGATAAGATAGCACTTTTAGCTGAATTAAATAGAGTGAAACCTGTATGGGTGGAACTGGGACTTCAGACGGTAAATGAGAAGACAGCTGACTATATTAGACGTGGGTACAGGCTGTCTGTATATGACGACGCAGTAAAGCGGCTTAAAAAGGAAAACATTGATTTTATAGTCCACATGATAATCGGGCTGCCGGGTGAAACTCAGGAGGATATGGTTAAAACCGCACGGTATATATCCAATAGCGGCGCCGCGGGAGTAAAATTTCAACTTTTGCATGTTTTAGAGGGGACTGACCTGGCTAAAGAGTATAAAATGGGAAAATTTAACTGTTTGTCCCTTGAAAAGTATACAGATATACTGATAGAATGTATAAGGAACACTTCACCTGATGTAGTAATACACCGCATGACCGGGGACGGAGCGAAGAAAGATCTTATTGCTCCTATATGGAGCGGAAACAAGAAAATGGTTTTGAATTATATAAATAAAGCCCTGAAGGACAGAGATGTAAACCAGGGGGATCTCATAAGGAGGAACAGGCAGTGATAAAGCACATTGTTATGTGGAAATTCAAAGAGGGAACAGAAAAGGAAATGAACGAGTTTTTGTCAGGGCTTAAAGGTCTTTATGGTCAGATAGACGCTCTGAAGGCTCTTGAAATCGGCGTCAGCGTGAACCCTGATGACAACAATTATGACGCTGTAATGATATCGGAATTTGAATCACTTGAGGGGCTCAAAGCATACAAAACAGACCCGAGACATGTCAAAGTATCCTCTCTGTGCAAAAGCATAAGAACTGACAGAGGTTCTGTTGATTTTGAGTTTTAATGGATGAAAAAGCGGCGTTGTAATACCTGTTTTTCTATGATAAAATACAAAAGTTCGAGAATTATGATATGAAAGGAATGAAAATATGAAAAAAATTGGTTTTATTGGAGTAGGCATCATGGGCAAGTCCATGATCAGAAATTTGATGAAAGCAGGCTATGAGGTAGCCGTTTATAACAGGACAAAGTCAAAAACTGACGACATCGTAAGCGAGGGCGCCATCTGGAGAGATACAGTCAAAGAGTGCGTTGCAGACAGAGATGTTGTTATCACTATCGTAGGTTATCCGAAGGACGTAGAGGAAGTATACTTTGGCGAGAACGGAATTATTGCAAACGCTCCTAAGGGCGCATATGTAATTGACATGACAACAAGCAGCCCGAGACTTGCTGCAAGAATATATGAAGAGGCTAAAAAGGCCGGCCTTAAGAGCCTTGACGCTCCTGTTACAGGCGGCGACACCGGCGCAAGAGAGGGTACTCTCTCTATCCTCGTAGGCGGCGATAAGGAAGATTATGATGCATGTCTGCCTATATTTGAGGCAATGGGTAAAAACATCAACTATGAGGGAAAAGCAGGTAATGGTCAGCACACAAAACTTTGCAACCAGATAGCTATCGCAGGCGCTATCTCTGGTGTATGCGAGGCTCTTGCTTACGGCAAGGCTGTTGGACTTGATCTTCAGACTATGTACGACTCCATTTCCACCGGTGCTGCAGGCGGTGCCCAGATGAACATGGCTATTCCACGTATTCTCAAAGGCGACCTGAATCCTGGTTTCTTCATCAAGCACTTCATTAAGGACACGCGCCTTGCTGAGGAAGAATCTCAGGCTGTAGATCTTGATCTCGGTGTTCTTGAGTATGTACTTGGAATGTACAAGAAGCTTGAAGCTGAAGGTCTCGGAAACCTTGGCACTCAGGCACTTATTGAGTACTACAAATAAATACTGAATTTCTAAAGCTTATCCGTCTGCTGGAAATTTTCCAGCAGACGGATCTTTTTTATTTGTATAAACATATACATTTTTTTGACATTTATCAGGGAATTTGGGGAGAGGACCTGAGGGGCATGTTGCCTTGATGTTATGAGTGTGTTACAGCCTGAAAAGACCGCCCTAAAGGCGTGAGTACGATTGATAAAAAGGCAGTTTGCCCGCGGGTGATTTTCCGGAAGAAGAATATGTGGAGATGGAGAAAAATGGTTAAAAACGCAATCCTTGGATTTGTCAAGAAATTTTACAGCAGAAAGTTTTTGGCTGCTGCTATTGGTGCCGCCACAGGGATAGGACTTATTTTTGGACTTGAAGGCGATATAATCGTTTCTGTTTCAGGAGCGATACTTTCAGGAGTAAGCCTTGTGTCTTATATTATAACTGAGGGTAAAATCGACGCTGAAGCCGTAAAGAAAACCGTAGAGAATATTAAGGCGGCGGCTGGGGCTATCGCCGGTGATGACGTTGGCTAATGTCTTGTGCGCGTTTATTGCGGCAGTAGCTGCTATTATCAGCGCTGTGGTTTCTACCACAAACACAATAAGACACAAGGAA